>JBELIU010000089.1:0-10292 GCA_042090735.1 Novosphingopyxis sp.
GGGCCCGTCAGGTGATCCTGCCCGACCACTTCCTCGAGACTTTGCGGACGCAGGCGATCGGCCAGCGGCGCATTCTCGCGCGGCTTCTGATCCTGCGGCTGGTCGGCGGTGAAAAGATCATCCATGCGCGCCAATCTAGGGCGGGTGAGGGCGGATCGCCAGCGATGCCGTTCAGCCGCGCGCGGCCAACACCTCATGATAGGCGTCGAGCACGGCCTGATTGACGCGCGGCCAGACATAAGCCTGCATGCGCTCGTGCCCGTGCTCGCCGAAACGGCGGCGCATCTCGGCATTGCGCGCCAACCGCTCGATCGCATCGGCATAAGCGGTGACGTCGCGCGGCGGGACAAGGAAACCGGTTGCGCCTTCGACAACCAGATCCTTGGCGCCGGTCGCGCGCGCGGCGACCACCGGCACGCCGCACGCCATCGCTTCCGACGTCACATTGCCGAAGGTTTCGGTCACGGACGGATTGAAGAACACGTCCATCGACGCCACCGCCCGGCCAAGCGCATTGCCGGACTGAAAACCGGTGAAGATCGCATCCGGCACCTGATCGGCAAACCAGTCGCGCGCAGGCCCTTCTCCCACCACCAGCACCTTGTGCGGCACGCCGCGCCGGGTGAGTTCGCGCGCCACTTCGGCAAAGATGTCGAGCCCTTTTTCGAGCACCAGTCGGCCGAGAAAACCGACCGCGGGAACATCGTCCGCGATTCCGAGCCCGCGCCGCCATTCAAGGTCCCGGCGCGCCGGGTTGAAGCGATCATGATCGACCCCGCGCGACCAGATGCCGATCGGCGTCTTGACGCCCCAGCCCGCGATCAGCTCGGCGATCGAGGGGCCTGGGACCATCACCCGATCGGTCTTGTTGTAGAAGCGCTTCAGCCGCCGGACCAACCAGGGTTCGATGAAGCCCAGCCCGTAATAGCGCGGATAGGTCTCGAACCGCGTGTGCAGCGAGGCGACCGTCGGAATGCCGCGCCGGCGCGCCCAGGCGATGGCCGCGTGGCCGAGAAAGTCGGGGGCGGAAACATGGACAAGGTCGGGCGCGAACGCCTCTAGGTCCTTGCGGGGTGCCTTGGGCAGACCGAGCGCGATCTTGTATTCGCCGCGTCCACCGGGAACCGGCAAGGCGGGGACACTGACCAGATCGCCCTCCGGCTCGAAGGCGGGGGAATCGGTGGTCGGTGAATAGATGCGCATGTCCACCCCTGCGTCCAGCAGATGGCGCACCAGCTTGTTCAGCGCCTGGTTGGCGCCGTCGCGAACATAATTGTAATTGCCGCTGAAGAGCGCGACGCGGAGCCGATCCTTTTCCATGTGCGCGAGCTTTGAGCATCGGGGGTCGCATTTGCCAACCGGAACTTTGCCGTGCCCGGGGCGCTTCATTCCGCGATAAGCGACAGAGAGGAAGATGCCATGTCCAAGAGCAACAGCTTTCAGACGAACCAATATGTCGAATGGGATTGGGGCAACGGAACTGCCCAGGGTCAGATCGAGGAGCGGTTCGAGCGTGAAGTGACGCGCACGATTGACGGCTCCGAAATCACCCGCAAGGGAGATGAGGACAACCCGGCTTATCTGATCAAGCAGGAAGATGGCGACAAGGTGCTGAAGCTGGGATCGGAGCTGCGCGCCGCGAAAGACTGACCCGAGCGGGGGAGGGGGGAACATGCGATCAAGTGTCGAAGGCCTGTTCATCGGCAGGCCTAAGCCATTTCGCGGCGATAGTGCGAGCGCCATTGCGCGCGATCCCGCATCGGGGCCAGTTCAACTCGGCTGGACCGGCTTCGACGGCGATCAGGTCGCCGATCCGGTGCATCATGGTGGCTGGGACAAGGCGGTCCACCTCTATCCGTCCGATCACTACCCCTTCTGGCGCAAGAAACTGCCCGAGCATGAGCGGCTGCAGCGCTTCGGAGCGTTTGGCGAAAACATCACCGCGCCTGGATTTGTAGAGGGCGACGTCAAGATCGGCGATCGCTTCCGCATGGGCGAGGCGCTGGTCGAGATCAGCCATGGGCGGCAGCCATGCTGGAAGCTGGACCATCATTTCGGGCGGCCCGATATCATGGCGACGATAGTCAACACAGGCCGCTCCGGCCTGTATCTTCGCGTGATCGAACAGGGTAAAGTCGCTAAAGGAGATGCGATCGAGCGGACCGAGCGACCGGACCATGACTGGACAGTCGCCCGCGTATTCGCGCAGCTGATCCAGCCGGGCCCGCGCGATCGCGGCGCGTTGAAAGACCTCTCACAGCTTGAAACCCTTGCCGAAGACTGGCGCAGCCGCGCTCAGGGGCTGGCAGAACGGTAAGTCCTCTCCGCGTTCGGCGGAGAGGTAATTTACGCTTCCGGATCGTCCTCGATCACCGGCTTGTGCAGGCGCAGGCGGGTTACGCGCTTCTCGTCGCCATCAAGAATTTCGAGTTTCCAGCCGCTGGGATGCTCCAGGATCTCGCCCGTCTCCGGCACCCTGCCGGCCAGCACGAAGGCGAGGCCGCCGAGCGTGTCCACATCCTCAGGCACATCGGCCAGTTCGGGCGCAACTTCCTTGCCCAGATCTTCAAGCTCGATGCGCGCGTCGGCCTCCCACATGCCGCCTTCCAGCTCGGTCAGCTGCGGCTCGGGCTCGTCATCGTGCTCGTCCTCGATCTCGCCGACGATTTCCTCGACCAGATCCTCGATTGTAACGATGCCTTCCGTGCCGGAATATTCGTCGAGCACGATGGCGAGATGGGTGCGAGTCGCCCGCATTTCGGCGAGCAGATCAAGGACGCCCATCGATTCGGGCACGAAGCGCGGCTGGCGGATCAGCCCGCCGATCCCCGGGGGATTGGGCGCCTCGCTCGCCAGAATGGCAAACGCGTCGCGGATGTGGATCATGCCGATGATATCGTCGAGATTTTCCCGATAGACCGGCAAGCGGCTGTGGCCATGCTCGCAGATCATCGCGACCAGATCGTCGAAGCTTGCATTCTCCTCGATCGCGATGATGTCCGCGCGCGGCACTGCGACATCGTCCGCGGTATGCTCGCTGAAATGCAGGAGGTTGCGCAACATCTCGCGCTCGATGCGGCTGAGGTCCCCGGCGTTGGAGCCGGTTGGCGCATCGTCGTCATCCTCATGCTCGTCGATCGCTTCTTCAAGCTGCTCGCGAAGGGAGGGCTCGTGGTCCGATTTGAACAGCAGGGCCTTCAGGCCCTGCCATATTCGTCCGCCGCTATCGTCGTCGGAGTGATTGGTGCTGTCGTCTGGCATCGCCGGAAGCTGTGCTGCCCCTTCTGTGTTTTCAAGTCACCCGCTCTGGGCGTCACGAATATGGATTGGCAAGGCCAAGCGTGGCAAGTGCTTTCACTTCCAGCTCTTCCATTCGCTCGGCATCGGGTTCGTTCTCATGATCGTAGCCGAGCAGGTGCAACGTGCCATGTGCAATCAGATGCGTAGCGTGCTGCGCCATCGAAACGCCCTTATCCTCTGCCTCGCGCGCGCACGTCTCGCGCGCCAGAATGATGTCGCCGAGCAGCGCCTCCCCATCATCGCTATTTTCCAGCGATTGCAGCAGATCGGGCTGCACCATAGGGAAGCTGAGGACGTTGGTGGGCTTGTCCTTCCCGCGATAATTGGTGTTCAGGTCCTGAACCTCGCCATCGTCCGAGAGCTTTACGGCAACTTCGACGTCCACCTGCTTGTCGATCAAATTCGCGAACGGACTGACGCCCAGCGCTGCACGCACCGCGCGCCGCGCCAGATCGATCCATTCCTGCTCGTCGCCCCAGCCGGAGCCCACCGCGGTTTCTACATTAAGCATGGCCCGTCCCTTCATAGGCGTCCACGATCTTGCCGACCAGCGGGTGACGGACGACGTCGGCGGAGGTGAAGCGGCTTACCGAGATATTGTCGACATCCTGCAGGCGGGAAACGGCGTCGGCAAGGCCGCTCATGCCTTCTCCGGGCAGATCGACCTGCTTGGGATCGCCGCAGATGACCATGCGGCTGCCCATGCCGAACCGGGTGAGAAACATCTTCATTTGGGCAGGCGTGGTGTTCTGCGCCTCGTCCAGGATCACGAATGCATCGGCCAGCGTGCGCCCGCGCATGAAGGCGAGCGGGGCGATTTCGATCTCGCCGCTCGCGATGCGCCGCTCCACCTGCTCGGCGGGCAGCGTGTCGTAGAGTGCGTCGTAGAGCGGACGCAGATAGGGATCGACCTTCTCTTTCATGTCACCCGGCAGGAAGCCGAGGCGCTCGCCCGCCTCGACCGCGGGGCGGGAAAGGATCAGCCGATCGACCTGGCCGGTTATCAGCATCGCAACGGCCTGCGCGACCGCAAGATAGGTCTTGCCGGTGCCTGCCGGGCCCAATGCAAAGATGATCTCGTCGCGGGCGAGTGCCTCCATATAGGGGACTTGGCCGGCCGAGCGCGGCACGATGGTCTTCTTGCGCGTGCGGATCATGACGCGCGGAATGTCGCGTTCTTCCTTGCGCACGATGCCGTCGAGCGTGGGTTCGTCGGACATGGCGATCGCAGCCTCCACCAGGCCGGTGTCGATCTCCTCACCGCGCATCACGCGGCTGTAGAGCCCAGTCAGCACGTCGCGTGCACGGGCGGCGGCAGCAGCCTCGCCTTCGATCTGCACCTTGTTGCCCCGGGCCGCGATATAGACGGCGAGACGATTTTCGATCGCCACCAGATTGCGATCGAACTCGCCGAACAACGGCACCAGCAGATGCGGCTTGTCGAACTCGATCTCGAGGCGCGTGCGATCTCCCGCCCGCGCCTGTTCCTTACGCGCCATCAGGCCGCTTCTCTCATTACAACTTCTCCCGCCAGACTATTGGGGCCTGCTTCGACCAGATCGACCGTCATCAAGTCGCCGATCGCCGCGTCCGGATTGGATACCACCACCGATTGCAGCCATGGCGATTTGCCGATGAGCTGACCCGGATGGCGACCTTTACGTTCCAGCAGGATTTCGCAACGTTTGCCGACGCTACCGGCGTTGAAGGCCTGCTGGTCCAGATTGAGCTGCGCCTGCAGGCGCTGGAGCCGTTCGTCCATCACTTCGGCTGCGATCTGATCGTCCATGTCCGCCGCAGGCGTGCCGGGGCGTGGGCTGTATTTGAAGCTGAAGGCCTGCGCGTATTGTGTGGCGCGCACCAGATCGAGCGTCGCTTCGAAATCCTCCTCGGTCTCTCCGGGGAAGCCGACGATGAAATCCCCTGACAGCGCGATATCCGGTCGCACCGCGCGCACGCGGTCGAGCAGCTTCAGATAGCTGGCGCTCGTATGGCTGCGGTTCATGGCCTTCAGGATGCGGTCCGATCCGGACTGTACGGGCAGATGCAGAAACGGCATCAGCTCCGGCACGTCGCCATGCGCGGCAATCAAGCCGTCGCTCAAGTCGTTGGGATGGCTGGTGGTGTATCGGATGCGGGCGAGACCGGGAACGTCGGCGAGTGCGCGGATCAGCCCGTCCAGCCCCTGCATCCGGCCCTTGTCATCCTCCGCCTCCCAGGCGTTCACATTCTGGCCGAGCAGCGTGATCTCCTTCGCGCCGCCGTCGACCAGCGCCTTTGCCTCGTCGATCAGCGCGCCCCAGGGCCGGCTGATTTCCGCGCCGCGGGTGTAGGGCACCACACAATAGGTGCAGAACTTATCGCACCCTTCCTGCACCGTGAGAAACGCGGTCGGGCGCGGCTGAGCGCCGCGTTTCGGCAGCGCGCCGAATTTGGAGATTGCGGGCATATCGGTATCCAGTGCCTTGGCACCGCCCGCCGCCTCGCGCAGCAATTGCGGCAGGCGATGATAAGCCTGCGGTCCAACGACCACGTCCACCGACGGCGCGCGCTTCGAGATCTCCGCGCCCTCGGCCTGCGCAACGCAGCCTGCGACGGCGATCATCGGCGTCGACCCATCTTCGCGCCGCAGCCGGCCGATTTCGGAATAAACCTTCTCGGCCGCCCGCTCGCGGATGTGGCAGGTGTTGAGGATAACGAGATCGGCATCGGCCTTGTCGGTGGCCGTCATGCCTTCTGCTTCCATGAGCTCGGCCATGCGCTCGCCATCGTAGACGTTCATCTGGCAGCCGAAGCTTTTGACGTGATAAGTTTTTGTCATAGAGGCGGGGATATAGTGCGCCGCACGGCTACAGTCGACCGTTGGGACAGCGGTGCGCGCGCGGCCCGCTCAATGCGCTGTAAATTCGCGCAAAGGTTTGCCCAGCGTCTCGACCAGCGCGGCCTCAATGCGCGCGCGACTTTCCGCGGCAATCTTCTTGCGGCCCGGAAATTCGTGCGGATCGAACGGATCGAGGAAGTTCACCGTCATCGGGAAACTACCCTTTCGTGCCAACAGGCGAATCGCATTGTCCTTGCCGGTTTCCACGCCAATCCAGCTGATCTCCTCCGACACCGTTCCATAATCGAGCATCACCGGCTGGACATAGACATTGGCAGGCGGCGGCTCGAGCACCTTCAGCATCGGCGTCTTGAACGGCTTCAGGCTGTGACCGTCGGTGGTGGTGCCTTCCGGGAAGACGGTGATCGACCAGTTCTCCGCGATGGTCTCGCGCAACAGATTGATCTGCTCGGCGACGCCAAGCCTGTCCTCGCGGCTGACGAACACGGTGCGGTTCAGCGTGGAAAGCCACCCGACGACGGGCGCATCGCGAATTTCGGCCTTGGCGACGAAGGCGGTGCCGCTGGCACCGGCCAAGGCCAGGATGTCGATCCAGCTGATATGGTTCGAAATATAGAAGACATCGTGCCGCAGCGGTACGCCATTGGTGCGCACCCGCGCGCCGCAGATGCGCGCCGTCGTGCCGAGGAAGATGCGCGGCCAGGGAGAGGAAAGGCGAAACAGCCGCCACAGATAGTGGAGCGGCACCGCGATCAGCGCGGCTAGAAACATCGCGAAGACCCGCCCGCTCAGGCGGAGCCAGCCTGCGATGGAAATCCTTGGCGGGATGCCGTTGGCCGGATCGCCCTTCGCGGGATCGAGCGGCGCGGCTTCAGTCCTTGCGGTCGATGGCGACGCCATAAAGCTCCATGCGATGATCGACGAGGCGATAGCCAAGTTTCTCCGCGATCTGCTTTTGCAGCGCTTCCAGCTCTGGATCGACGAATTCGACGACCTTGCCGCTTTCAACATCGATCAGATGGTCGTGATGTGCTTCCGGCGAAGCCTCGTAGCGCGCGCGTCCGTCGCCGAAATCATGGCGATCCAGAATGCCCGCGTCCTCGAACAGGCGCACGGTGCGATAGACAGTGGCGATGGAAATCTTGGGATCGATCTCGGATGCGCGCTTGTAGAGCTCCTCCACATCCGGATGATCGTCCGAGTCAGAGATGACACGGGCGATGGTCCGACGCTGATCGGTGATCCGCAGACCACGCTCGGCACACAAAGCTTCCAGGTCGATCTTGGTGTGCATGGATCTCGTCTTGCAGGAAAAGGGCCGGGTTCAGCGTCAATCTAAGCCCGGCACCCTTGCTGTCAATGGCCGCGGATGACGCCCCCAAAGCGCCGTCCGTGAACGCTAAAGACTCAGCTGTCCGCTTTCTTGCGGCCACCCTTCTTGCGACCCAGGCCAATGTCCTTGGCCAGCTGACGACGCTGTTCGGCATAAGCCGGTGCGACCATCGGGTAATCGGCGGGCAGACCCCATTTCGCGCGGTAATCTTCCGGCGACATGTCGTAATGCGTGTTGAGGTGGCGCTTCAGCATCTTCAGCTTCTTGCCGTCCTCAAGACATACGATGTAATCGCGCTTGATCGAGTTCTTGATCGGCACGGCGGGTTCCGGCGGCGTTTCTTCCTGCACCTGACCATTAAGGCCCGCGAGTGCTTCATGCACGTTGGAGATGATCAGCGGGAGATCGGACACCGCAACGCTGTTGTTGCTCACATGAGCGGCCACAATGTCGGCCGTCAGCGTAATCAACGTTTCGGTCATCCCGTTATCGTCATGTTCCAATTGAAATTCCTTTTGTTCGGACAATTTGTTTGAGGGGGGAGTTTTGACTTAAAACGCGTCCGAAACGGTGTCAATGGTACCAAAGAGGTAAATCAACAATATCGAAAGAATTTGTTACAGAGAGACTTCAAAGGTTACCGCATCATAGCATCGGCCATCATGTCCGCAATAATACTGAGCTCTACGTCCAATGGGTTGGAAGCCGAATTTCGAATAAAGCGTTTGCGCAATATTGCCTTCGCGCATCTCCAGAAAGACTTTATCGACCGAATTGCGGCGGGCTTTTGTAATCAAATGCTGCAACAGAGTTGCCCCCACTCCCTTCTTGCGAAATAGCGGATCGACCGCGATCAATAGCAGCTCGCATTCGTCGAAGATCGTCCGGGCGATGGCAAAACCCAACACTTGATCGCTTTCCTGCGCGAGCAGCGTCTCCACGCTGGGCAATGACAGCATCGATTCGAGCTGCCTGCCATTCCAGGCTTCTCCGAATTCAGCGGGAAAACTTTTTTCCATGATAGGAAGTATAGCGGCATGATGTTCCGGCGTTCCCGGAACGATCATCATGTTCTGGCTGCCGGCAGACGCGCATCGGGTCCGCGAACATAAAGCGGGGCCGGGGGAAGCGGCGGCAAATCACAGATCAGCGGCCATTGCGCTGCGTCCGGCACGAGATCGATCGCTATGCCGGAGCCTCGCCGTGCAACGAAGTCTTCCGCGGCATCGCCGGCTATATACTCGGAGGTAACGGTCCGGGCCGCATCCTCGAACGGGATTGATCGTAGCGGATCGAGAGCGCGCAACGATCGATCGAAGTTCTGCACGAAATACTCGCCGTGCCCGCCGATGGATACGACCGCGATCTCATCCGGTGTCTCATCCTGCGCGAACGCCATTGCCGCCATCATGCCGACGGCGCTGTAACCTTGGCACTCGGTGCCGAGAGCAAAGGCGAGCGCCCTAGCGACCGAGATGCCGATCCGCACTCCGGTAAAGCTTCCCGGACCTACATCGGTGATGACGGTGTCGATCCCGTCCAGCCCGCCCAGATCGCCAATCATCGGCACCAATCGTTCGGCATGGCCGCGCCCGATCAGTGCGCAACGGGACGCCAGGCATCTGCCATCCTCGAACAAGGCTGCGGAGCAGGCGGCAGTGGCACTGTCGATAACGAGCTTGCGCAAACCGCCGACCCCGTCGCTTTTTCAAAGTATGCTGTTGAAGCGATCGAACGCCGGACGGGGGCTGCGTTCGAAGATCGTTTCGGGATCCCCATAGCCGAGCGTCGAGATGAAGTTCGCCTTGAAATGGGGCTCATCGCCGAAGAAATCCGCGTTCACCGCATCGGCATCGAAGCCAGACATGGGGCCGGTGTCGAGGCCCAAGGCCCGCGCTGCGATGATGAAATAGGCACCCTGCAGGCTGGAATTGCGGAACGCGCTTTCCTTGCGCTTTTCCAGATCGCCTTCGAACCAGCTTTTTGCATCGGCATGCGGGAAAAGCTCGGGCAGATGTTCGTGAAAATTCTCGTCCATGCCGATGATGACGGCGGCCGGCGCGTTGCGGATCTTGTCCGCATTGCCTTCGCTCGCATGGCCAGCCAGACGCTCGCGCGCGCCGTCGCTCAAGCACCAGACCATGCGGGCGGGAAGCTGGTTCGCCGAAGTCGGTCCCATCTTCATCAAGTCCCAGATCGCATGCAGCTGCTGCTCGCTGACCGATTTATCGAGGTAGCCGTTATAGGTGCGCGCCTCGCGGAAAATCTGGTCGAGGGCTTTGTCGTCGAGAGGCTCGCGGATCGGCATGATGGTATTGTCCCTGACTGGTCTTGAAGGCACCGGATATGGCGGACCACAGGTGGCGCGCAAGCCACGAAGTTCAAGAGTGCGACGAGGTCCGCTCCATCGCGTCCACCACCCGATCGGTAAGCTCCGCCCGGCAGATCAGGAAATCGCCGAGCGAGGGGTCGGCGCCATTGTACCGCATCGGCGATCCGTCGAGCCGCGCGCAATGCAGGCCATGAGCGGTCGCCACGGCAACAGGCGCGGCATTGTCCCACTCATATTGTCCGCCGCTGTGCAGATAGATGTCGGCCTCTCCGCGGATCACCGCCATCGCCTTCGCCCCTGCCGATCCCATTGGAACCAGCACGGCGCCCAGCGCCTCGGCCACCGCGACGGCCTCCTTCGCGGGGCGCGTGCGGCTGACCACCATCCGCAACGGATCGCCAACGGAGGGAAGGGGAGAGGGCTGATCGCTGCGCATCACCATATCGAGCGCAGGCAGCGCGACCGCGCCGATCGCCGCGACACCG
>JBELIU010000090.1:0-10271 GCA_042090735.1 Novosphingopyxis sp.
CAGCGCGGCGGCGGCGTAGCTGTATTCGTGACAGAAATAGGCGCCGATCAACTGGCGCTTCGTATCGCCGATGTCGCCCATCGGCTGTTCCATCTGCGCATCGATTTCCTCGAAGCGGGTCATGAACACCCGCCGCGTCTGCCAGTGGCGCGGCTCGAAGTCCCTCAGCACCGCCTCCAACTGCTTGGCAGCTTCGCGGTCCTCCATCTCCAGCACTTCGGCGACAAGCCGTTCGGAGCGGCTCTTGTTGATGCCGGAAGCCTGCCAGGCCAAGTGGAAGGGACGCACCACGACGCGCGACGGATCGGCGTGGAGGCGAAGCTCATGATCGAAGCGCTGCAACATGGTAGCGGGATTGCCGGTTAGCGGCAGTATTCTCAACCGCTATTATGCAACGATCGCTTCCACCGGCACCTGTGTGAACGATGGTAGCGCGGCGATAGCGCAGCTCGACAGCTGTAGCGCCAGCACGGATTCCGCGCCCTGATTGCGGTTTACGCCGGTCGGCATCAGCCCGTCATGGCAGCTGCGATCTTCCGGACTGGCGACCATCAGGCCCAGATCGTTTTCGCCCAGAAACCAACGATAGGCGCGATGCGCCGCAGCCGACCAGCGCTCTTCACCGGTGGCGGCAAAGGCTGCCGAACACGCATCGATCACCGCCTGTGCCTCCAGTGGCTGCTGGTCGAACCGCTGCGGGGCCTGATAGACCCGGCCGAAGCTGTCCGACCCTACGGCGCGGAAATGGCCGTCGGGCGCGCGCTGCTGCTCCAGGATCCAGCCGAGCGTTTCCAGCCCGCAATCACGATAATCTTGCCGGTCCAGCACCTGCCCTGCGCGGATCAGCGCCTCAGGCAGGCGGGCATTGTCATAGGCCAGCATCGCCTCGAACCACGGCCAGTCCGGACGGCGTGCCGCTTCGAGCAAACGCAGCAGTTCATCGCCGAAGCGCGTGAGCAGCCTCGTCGAGATATCATGATCCGGTTTTGCCTCGATTATCGCGGCAGCACCCAGCATCGAAAAGGCCATCGCGCGGGGCGATCCGGCTTTCTCCATCTCCGGCGCAGCCTGATCGTACAGCCAGCATGCCCAGTCGCGATGCCGCGCTTCGTGGGCCTCCAGACCCGCCACACCGAGCGCCCAGACGGCGCGTCCCGCGCTATCCTCACTCCCCTCATCTTCCAGCCAGCGCCGGTCGAAGCTCATGAAGTTGCGGAAGCGCCGCCCGCCGCCATCCCAGGCATGCTGCACGAAGGCGGAATAGACATTGGTCCAGCGCGAGCGGACATCGTCCTCCATTTGCGGCATGCGGCACATGAGGATCAGCGCGCGGGCGTTGTCGTCCAGGCAGTAACCGTGGTCGCGATCGGGGATGGAATAGAGGCCATGCTGCAGCATCCCAGTGGAATCGCTCATCCGGATCACCGCCTCGGCGTCGGGCGCCAGATAGCGCACGCCTTGGCTCTGGACGAGGCGGATGCGCTTGGCACGCAACACCTCTTCGAACAAACCCACCGCGCGGTGGGCGAGACGCTGCCACACCATCGTGCGGCCAAGCGCATAGGCACGCGCCGCGAGCGCGGTGCGCGCATCATCGTCGGACAACAAGCGGATGATCTCGCGGGCCAGCGCGGCGCTGTCGGCGAAACCGACGATGACACCGTGATTGCCCCGCAAGATCTCGCAGGCATGAATGTAGGGGGTGGAGACCACCGGCTTGCCGAGCGCCACGGCATAGCTCAGCGTGCCCGACGTGATCTGCCCCTTCTTCAGATACGGCGTCACATAGACGTCCGCCGCCTCCAGCCAGTTCAGCAGATCGGGCGTATCCACGAAAGCGTCGATGAACCGAACATGGTCCGCCATGCCAAGCTCGGCCGCCTGGGCGATCAGCCGCTCGCGATAAGCCTCGCCCTCGTGCCGCTTCAAATTGGGGTGAGTGGCGCCAAGAACGATATAAAGCGCGTCCGGCTGCGCCGCGACGATGGCGGGCATGGCCGCGATCATCGTTTCGATCCCCTTGTCCGGCGCCAGCAGCCCGAAGGTGAAGATCAGCTTGCGCCCGTCCAGATCGAAACGCGGCTTCGCGTTGGCAGGATCGACGAAGGGACGATCCGGAACGCCGTGCGGAATGACATCGATTTTCGCAGGATCCACGCCGTAAGTGTCGGTCAGGATCGTGCGGCCCTTGTCGGCCATCACGATCAACCTGGAGGAACGCTCGATCAACCGGTCCAGTACGCGCCGCTCGTCGTCAGATGGCTGCTCGAGAAGCGTGTGAAGCGTGGACACCAGCGGAATCGACAAGGCATCGATCAGATCGAGCAGATAATCGCCCGCTGCGCCGCCATAGATCCCATATTCGTGCTGTACCCAGAGAATGTCGGCGCCAGAGGTACCGATATCGCGCCCGGCGCCCGCGTAGGCCACACGCTCCTGCATGGGTATGGTGCGGATATCGGACGGATATTCGATGCCCGTACCGTCATCCATCGCATAATGGTCAAGCACGATCTCGGGAAATGCCGAACGGATGGCATTGGCGGTATCGCTGGTGAAGGTGGCAAGGCCGCAGCGACGGGGAAGCGCGTTACCGATGAGCGCGATATGCCGCACCTTGTTGGGAACGCCGAAAGAACTTGCTCGTGATTCCATGAGGCCCATCCAAACTGAAGGGGCCGGCCCAAGAGACAAAACAAAATGCCTCGGGTCGGACCTTATCTAAACCCACGGGGAGCCGTTTGGTTGCGATGCAGCATAAATCAGTCCTGTCGAGAGGCGATCGCCAGCTGTTTAGCGCAAAATACTGAAAAGACGCGGGTTTTGATTGGGCGTTAGCGGACGCCGAGTGGCATTACTGTGCAGACCCAATACGGATTGAACGCCTTTTTCGGGCGCTTCGGCGCAGCGGCTACGCACATTTCGATTTTGCAATGCCCGCGACGCAACGGCTGGCCATGCCGTCCGTTGCCCCTTCCGAACCCAAAGCCAACGCAGCCGGAAGGACTTTCCCGATGAAAATCTATCGCCACCGCAAGGATGGAGACCAGTATATTCCCAGGGCCGAGGAGGCCGACAAGCCCGTGCCGGGGCAGGGCGAAGTGCTCGTCAAGATGCGCGCGCATTCACTGAACTACCGCGACCATATGGTGCGGATGGGCGAATATGGCGGCAATGATCCCGACGGCGCCGTGCCGCTCTCCGATGGCGCGGGCGAAGTGGCCGCCGTCGGCGACGGCGTCGACGACTTCGCCGAGGGCGACCGGGTGGTCTCCTGCTTCTTCGCAGACTGGGCGGACGGCCCGCCTTCGCCGCGCGCCGTTGCCAGCGCCTATGGCGGCGGTGGAGACAGCGGGATGCTGGCCGAATATGTCGCGATCCCCGCCAGTGCGCTGACCCCGATCCCGGAATGCCTGAGTTTTGCCGAGGCGGCCACCCTTCCCTGCGCCGCCGTTACCGCCTGGCACGGACTGCAGGCCTGCCAAATCACCGCCGGTTCGCGCGTGCTGCTGCTGGGCACCGGCGGGGTGAGCATGTTCGCGCTTCAGATCGCCAAAGCGATGGGGGCCGAGGTTTGCATCACCTCCTCATCGGACGAGAAGCTGGCGATGGCGAAGAGCGACTATGGCGCTGACCACGGCGTCAATTACAAAACCCATAACGACTGGCACAAGAAGGTGACCGAAATCTTTGGCGGCCAAGGCGCCGACGGTGTGATCGAAGTCGGAGGGCCGGGCACGTTCGACAGCTCGGTCAAGGCGCTACGCATTGGCGGGCATCTCGCCATGATCGGCGTGATGGCGCAGGGCGAAAGCAATGCACGGCTGCTGGTGCCCAAATCGGTCACCGCGCATGGCGTGCTGGTGGGGCCGACCGCGATGCTGCGCGATGTGGCGCGGGTGATCGATCTGCACGGCATCAAGCCGGTGATCGACAGCAGCTATGCGTTCGATGATGCCGCGCAAGCGCTCGTCGACTTTGCAGAGAAAGATCATGTCGGCAAAATCGTGATCGAGCACTGATCGCGGCGGTCACACGCCACGTCATTGCGAGGAGCGAAGCGACGCGGCAATCCAGAGCGAATGCAGCGCTGCACCCGCCTTGGATTGCCCTTCGACTGACTGCTTGCAGCAGTCGTTCAGGACAGGCTTCCTTGCCCTTCGGGCGCCTCGCAATGACGAGGATTATTGGGCCGATATGGTCCTCTAAACCCGCGCGACTTCCACTGTCACCCGCTCGCCATCAATCTGGTGCTCGGCACCCGCCTCGACGCCAACCTCCAGCTTCTCCGCCAGCGTTTCGCCGCGAATATAGGTTTCGTGCTCGCGCAGAGCCGCCAGCACGGCATCGCTGCCGCCCGCACGGATGGTGATGCGGTCCGATACGTCGAAACCGGCATCCTTGCGCGCGTCCTGCACCAGCCGCACAAAATCGCGGGCCTTGGCTTCGGACCGAAGCTCATCGGTCAATTCCAGATCGAGCAGCACGGTGCCGCGCCCGGCGTCGAACATCTGTGCGTCTTCATCGCTGCCGCCAGTGGTGACGAGCAGATCATAATCGTCCTCGCCGATTTCCACGCCCGCGATCTCCACCGTGCCGTCCTCGCGGCGCGACCAGTCGCCCGATTTCGAGGCGGCGATCACGTCCTTCATCTTCGGCCCCAGCTGTTTGCCGAGGCGGCGCGGATCGACCTTCAGCACCAGCTCGCCCACCGCTGCGGGATCGGTATCGAAGCCCACCGCCTTGACGTTGAGCTCGTCCGCAATGGTGCCCTCGAACGGGCGCAGACGGTCCACCTCAGGGTGCGCGATGGTGAGCTTTTTCAGCGGCTGGCGCAGGCGCTGCTGCTGACGCACGCGGATCGACAGGCCCGCGCCGCAGATATCTCGCGCAAGGTCCATGTCGCGGATCAATTCGGCCTCCTGCGGGAAGGCGGACACGTCCGGCCAGTCGGCCAGATGCACCGACGTCTCGCCGGTCAAATTGCGATAGATCGCTTCCGTCACGAACGGCATCAGCGGGGCCAGCGCCTTCGTCAGCGTCACCAGCACGGTGTAGAGCGTGTCGAACGCATCGCGCTTGTCGTCGGTCACTTCCGCGCCCCAGAAGCGCGCGCGGTTGCGGCGGATATGCCAGTTGTTGGAGACGTCGAGGAACGGGCTGACCAGGCCGTAGGCGCCCGGAATGTCGTTCGCCTCCAGCCGCTCGGTCAGCGTTTCCACGAACTCGCGCGTCTTCGCCAGGATATAGCGGTCATGCTCGTTGCGGCTGTCGGTGCGCAGCTGCGCCTTGTAGCCGTCTGCATTGGCGTAGAGCGTGAAGAAATAGCTCGCGTTCCATAGCGGCAGGATGGTCTTGCGCAGCGCTTCCTGGATGCCGCGCGCATCCGAATGGATGATGAGATCGCCGCCTGCCAGCAATGAAGAACTGAGCATGTAGACGCGCAGCGCGTCCGATCCATGTTCGGCCAACACCTTGTTGGGATCGGGATAGTTCTTCAGCCGCTTGGAGAGCTTCTGCTTGTCATCGCCCAGCACCACGCCGTGGCAGATGCAGTTCTGGAACGGCGCCTTATCGAACAAAGCGGTCGACAGCACCATCAGCGTGTAGAACCAGCCGCGCGTCTGCGCCATATATTCGACGATGAAGTCCGCGGGGAAGTTCTTCTCGAACTTCTCCTTGTTCTCGAACGGATAATGCAGCTGTGCGAACGGCATCGAGCCGCTGTCGAACCACACGTCGAGCACTTCGGGCACGCGGCGCATCATGGCCTTGCCGCTGGGATCGTCCGGATTGGGACGCACGAACTCATCGATATGCGGGCGGTGCAGATCGTCCGGACGGCGGCCGAAATCGGCGGCGATCTCGTCGAGCGACCCATAGACGTCGATACGCGGATAGTCTGGATCGTCGCTCATCCAGATCGGGATCGGACAGCCCCAGAACCGGTTGCGGCTGATGTTCCAGTCGCGCGCATTTTCCAGCCAGTTGCCGAACAGGCCGTCCTTCACATGGCCCGGAATCCAGTCGATCGACTGGTTCAGCTCGACCATCCGGTCCTTGATCGCGGTGACTTCCACATACCAGGCGTCGATCGCCTTGTAGATGAGCGGCGTGTCCGTGCGCCAGCAATGCGGATAATTGTGGAGATAGGTCTCGTGGCGCAGGACCTTGCCCGCCTCCTTCAGATCCTTGATGATCTCCTTGTTCGCATCGAAGATATTGAGGCCGGCATAGGGCGGCACTTCCTTCGTGAAATTGCCCTGATCGTCGACCGGGGCGACCAACGGGATGCCGTTGGCCCGTCCGAACTCAAGGTCATCCTCACCAAAGGCAGGCGCGGTGTGGACGATGCCGGTGCCGCTCTCCAGCGTGACGAAATCGGCGGCGAGCACACGGAACGCGTTCTCGGTATCGGCGAAGAAGGGGAACAGCGGCTCATAGGCGCGGCCCGCCAGCTCGCTGCCCTTCAGCGAGCCAACCTTTTCATACCCCTCCAGCTCCTTGGCATAGGCACCAACCAGCGCATCGGCGAGGACGACATGCTCGCCGTCCTTCTCCATGATCGCATAGTCGAATTCCGGCCCCACCGCGCAAGCGAGGTTGCTGGGCAGCGTCCAGGGCGTGGTGGTCCAGGCGGCAACACTTGCGGGCTTGCCGTCCTTCAGCGGCTCCTTCAGCCGGAACAGAACGGTGAGCGCGGGATCCTGACGCTCACGATATGAGTTGTCGAGCCGCGTCTCGAAGTTCGAAAGCGGCGTCTGCATCGCCCAGCTATAGGGAACGACGCGGCTGCCGCGATAGACCAGCCCCTTGTCGTAGAGCGTCTTGAACGCCCACAGCACGGACTCCATGAACGTCGGGTCCATGGTCTTGTAGTCGTTTTCGAAATCGACCCAGCGCCCCATCCGCTCGACATAATATTGCCAGTCGTTGGTGTAGCGCAGCACGCTCTCACGGCAGTAGTCGTTGAACTTGTCCATCCCGTAATCGAGGATGGCGAGGCGCCCGGAAATGCCGAGCTCCTTCTCCGCCGCCATTTCGGCAGGCAGGCCGTGGCAGTCCCAGCCGAAGCGCCGCTCCACGCGCCGCCCCTGCATGGTGCGGAAGCGCGGGACCAGATCCTTCACATAGCCTGTGGCCATATGCCCGTAATGCGGCAGGCCGTTGGCGAAGGGCGGGCCGTCATAGAAGACGAACTGGTTGGTCTCGCCGTCCACCTCCGCCGGGCGTTGGTCGATCGAGGCCTGAAAAATCCCCTCGCGCTTCCAGAACTCCAGCACGTCCGCCTCCATGCGCGGCACGTCGGGCGAGGGATCGATCGCGGGATAGGGCGTGGACTTGGTCGATGCGGACTGGGTCACGGGAGAGCTTTCGCTGAAGGCTTCGGGAAGTTTCAGCAGGTAAGCGGCGGCGCGATGCAATGCAACAAACCGCGTAGGCGCCGGTCCTCTGATCCGTCAGGCTTGCGGGACGTCCGCCAGATAGGGCGCGCAGAGCGACCGGATATCGACCACCGCCTTCAGCCGCGCGGCGAGGAGCGCGGTGCCGCTGATCTTGCGCTGAACGAAGATCATGTCGGCAGGCGGCACATGCCATGTCTCCCGGTCCTCGGCTATTTCCTGCCCCATCTCGGCGAGCGTGGTGACGAACGCGCGGTCGCCGAAATCGAAGCGGTCCGGCGTGCCGATCTCACGCAGGACGATATCGATCATCCGGTCCACCAGCACGCGGTGCTTTTGGGCGGCGGCGCCCCCCAGAAATCCGGCGTCCATCGCGCCCTGCCGCACGGCATCGCGATCGCCTGCAAACAAAGCGCGGAGCAGGTTGCGGTAATTGGCCGACACATGTGGCTCGATCGGCCGCGAGGCACCGAAATCCAGCAGCACCAGCCGTCCGTCATCGGCCTGATAGCGGTAATTGGCGAAATTGGGGTCGGTCTGCATATGGCCGAATTCGAACAGCTCGCGCAGCACCAGTTCGATGAGGCGCGTCATCACCTCGTTGCGCACATCCTGCGGTTCGTCGGCGATCCCCTCGATCGGAGAGCCTTCTATGAAGCTCATGGCGAGGACGTTCGGGGTAGTGAATTCGCGGTCGAGGCGCGGGACGACGTAGCGATCGTCGCCGTCGAGCAGCGCGGCGAAGCGCTCCATCTCCTTCCCCTCGCGCTCATAATCGGCTTCTTCGTGCAGTTGCTTCTTCGCCTCTTCGAGCAGCGGGGCGAGGTCCAGCTCCTTGGGCACCAGTCCGCTGACGCGCAGGAGCGTGACCACATTGTCGACATCGCTGTCGATGCTCTTGGCAACGCCCGGATACTGGATCTTGATCGCCAGATCGCGTCCGTCCGGCGTCTGTGCGCGATGGACCTGGCCGATCGAGGCCGCAGCGACGGGTGTCGGGCCGAAGCGCTTGAACCGGCGGCGCCAATCCTTGCCCCATTCCTTGGCGAGCACGGTCTTGAGCTGTCCTGGCGGCATGTGCTGCGCCTGATCGCGCAGCCGGGCCATGACCTCGGCCAGCTCGGGCGGCAGCAGATCGCCCGCATCCATGGAGATCATTTGCCCCATCTTCATCGCCGCACCGCGCAGGTGCGCAAGCCGATCGGCTAGGCGTTTGGCATTGCCGGGGGTGAGTACCAGATCGCTCATGCGCGGGCGCTCCCCCGCGGCCAGCCGCCGGGCGCCCTCCCCGATCACATTGCCGGCGACGCCCCCGGCAAGGCGGCCGAACGTGCCGAGGCGCGATAGCCGCCCGCTCGGCACCGCGCGCTGGCGCGAGCGATCTGTGAGGAAATCGTCATCCTCTTCCATCGCCCGCGCCCAGCGTCCGCTTACTGCGCTTCCGCGGCAGGCGTCGCTTCCGACGTGGAGTCCGCGCCGGGCAGGACGTGGTCCTGAACTTCCGTTTCCACCGGCTGATCGGCCGTCGTGGCGTTTTCATCCGCCGCGGTGGGATAGTTCATGCCTTCCTGCATGCCCGCTTCTTCGGCATCAGTGGTGGCCGCTGCATTCTCGTCTTTCTGCGAACAGGCGGAAAGGCCGAGGGCCAGTGCCACGATGGGAAGCATGTAGCGCATGCAAAACGTTCCTTTTCTTGCTCAGCCCATCGTCGGGATGACGAAGGCGTCCTTGTTATCGGCTTCGGCAGTACCGTCGGGCCAGCGCTGGGTCACGGTTTTCACCTTCGTCCAGAACTTGATGCCTTCCATGCCGTGCTGGTTGGTATCGCCAAAGGCGGAGCGTTTCCAGCCGCCGAAGCTGTGATAGGCCACGGGCACAGGTATCGGAACGTTGATGCCGACCATGCCGACATTCACGCGCTGCGCGAACTCACGCGCGGCATGGCCGTTGCGCGTGAAGATAGCCACGCCATTGCCATATTGATGCTTGGAGGGGAGCGTGAGGGCTTCCTCGAAATCCTTGGCGCGCACGATCTGCAGCACGGGGCCGAAAATCTCTTCCTTGTAGCTTTCCATGTCCGGGCGCACATGATCGAACAGCGACGGGCCGATGAAGAAACCATCTTCATGACCCTGCAGCGTGAAGCCGCGGCCATCGACCACCAGTTCCGCGCCCTCGTCCACGCCCTTCTGGATCCAGTCTTCGACGCGCTTCTTGTGCGCGGCGTTGACGACGGGGCCGTAATGCGCGTCCTTGTCGGTGGAGACGCCCACCCGAAGCGCCTCGATGGCGGGCAGCAGCTTTTCCTTCAGTCGCTCTGCCGTGCCTTCGCCGACCGGCACTACCACGGGCAGCGCCATGCAACGCTCTCCGGCCGAGCCGTAAGCCGCGCCGGACAGATCGCTCACCACCTGATCGAGGTCCGCGTCGGGCATCACGATGCCGTGGTTCTTCGCGCCGCCCATCGCCTGCACGCGCTTGCCAGCCGCGACACCGCGCTTGTAGACATAATGCGCGATATCGGAGCTGCCGACGAAGCTGACCCCGCCGATGGCGGGATGATCCAGGATCGCATCGACCATCTCCTTGTCGCCCTGCACGACCTGCAGAATACCTTCGGGGGCGCCCGCTTCCAGAAACAGCTCGGCGAGACGACGCGGTACGCTGGGGTCGCGCTCGCTGGGCTTCAGGATGAAGGCATTACCCGCCGCGATGGCGGGACCGAACATCCACATCGGGATCATGGCGGGAAAGTTGAACGGCGTGATACCCGCGCCGATGCCCAGCGGCTGACGCATAGAATAAACATCGATGCCCGGCCCGGCGCCCTGCGTATATTCGCCCTTCAACACATGCGGAATGCCGCAG
>JBELIU010000091.1:0-10271 GCA_042090735.1 Novosphingopyxis sp.
CACCTGTTACAAGCGTGTCGCCCTGCGCCACGATCCGTTGCGGAAGTCATTGCGTGCCCAGCGCGATGTGGCGCTGAAGCCCGAAGTGCTGCGCGTCTACGGCGTGCGCAAGGTCTGGCGGCAGATGAACCGCGAGGGGTTCGGTGTTGCCCGCTGCACGGTGGAACGGCTGATGCGCGATCTCGGCCTGCAAGGCGTGGTCCGCGGCAAGCCGGTGAAGACGACGATCGCCGACAAGGCGGCACCCTGTCCGCTCGATCAGGTCAACCGGCAGTTCCACGCGCCGGCGCCGAACATGCTGTGAGTGGCTGGATTCCGCTCCACATTACACAAAAGCTGAAAGCCGCAGAAAACCTCGACGTTTTCCAATCGGAAAACGTCTTGTAGCCTGCCATGTGGGAAGGTCAACTTCACGATGTGATATGACGCCCGATGATCACCGGCAGTGCTTCTTACCAGCCCTGTCCCTTTTGCGATTCGATAAGGCGCCTCGCTGCCAACGCGGCTTTTTCCGCCTCGATCGCCACTGGATCATCTTTCGGCAGGAAGGGCTCAACCTTCTCGTGAACAGCTGCGAACTTGGCGACAGCCTCGCCCGCCTCCTTTGCGACCTTTTGCATAGCGACAACCTGCTCAGCAGATTTCGATAACCATGCAGGATGGTCTTCCTCGAAGATCGCCACAGATTTTTCATCTTTTGCGTAGCTCAAAAGTATCGCTCTTGCCGTGACAGTGACAGTTGTTCCGGGCTCGGTCATTTCGGCTATGAGGCGCAAAGCTTCGGCATGCTTCGTCCTATCGGCGTCTAGTTTCTTCCGGTCGCCTTCCAAGACTTTCTTGGCAGCATCTACATCGACCCTCTCCGCAGCAATCTGCGATGCCACACGACCATGCTGAATTATCTCGGCTTCCAATTGCTGCTTCTGCGTGCGCAAGTGTAGCAGCCCTGCGTCCAGACTTGCCCGCTCAGCCCTCTTTTCGACGATCGATGCTTCCAGATCAGCGGCTTCGCGTCGAAAACGCGCATGATTATCCTGATGGGATCGATCCTGAGCCGCCAACCGAGCCAGTGTTTGCTCTTCTGCCAGAGCTGTTCGCCGCGCGACCTCGGCATCGATGTCGCCTTGCCGATCATTTGCAGCCTTTCTGATGGCCTCGTCGCGCTCGGCTATTGCTGCATCTCTCCTGCAAATGGCGGCTCGTGCCGCGGCCTCCGCTGCAGCCTGCGCCTCAGCTTGCCGGTACATTGACGCACCGTGATTGGCGATCTGCCTTTCCTGGTCTACAATCTTGACGCGTTGCTCCGCGAGGGTAGCTTTTGCCTTCACAATGTCTTCGGCCGTTTGCGTCAGCGCCGTTTGCAGGGGTTTACTCTCTTCAATGCTGCGATTGATGCTGACGAGTTGCTGCTTCCTGGCCGACACTTGTTGCTTGACGGCCAGAAGCTCCGAGCGCGCATTGGGCAGGGATTGCTCGAGAGATTGCGCCTCGGCAATTTTTTTAGCGACCTCGTCTTCCTTAATTTTCGTCGCCGCCGCTAGGTCCGTGATACGGGCATCCCTCTCATCAAGGGTCCGTTCTCGCTCGTCTGCAGCTTTTTCGCGATCTTCAATACCGCGCAGACGTTCCCGCAGCTTCTTTGCAAGATCAGCTACTTTTATGGCCCACTTTGGCCACCGGCCCATCGCTTCGTTTTGCTGTTTGTCATCGATGGCGGGTCCCGTAACGTCGACAATGTCATGTCCTGCTACGACGGTTGCTTCGGCGATCCCATCAAGCGCATGCTTCAGCACTTCGCCGATTAATTCGTTTCGACGCTCTCGATCGGCTGCGGCACTTTCCGAGGCTCGGCGTTGCTCCTCCAGTCGATTGCGATCGAAGCCAAG
This sequence comes from Novosphingopyxis sp., assembly GCA_042090735.1. Classification (GTDB taxonomy): domain Bacteria; phylum Pseudomonadota; class Alphaproteobacteria; order Sphingomonadales; family Sphingomonadaceae; genus Novosphingopyxis. The sequence continues at coordinate 1,887 of JBELIU010000091.1, forward strand.
CTGTCGCTGCTGCGCCTCGACGTCCTCTCGATCTCGTCGGCATTGTTTTTCCTGACGTTCTACTCTCTCCTCTCTGATCTCCATCTGTAGCTCACGCGTCGACTGGGCAGCGGATCGATGTTGCAGATCGCGCTCATCATGTTCGATGAGCTCCTGAATTTGCATCTGCGCGCGATGACGGTCGCTTAGCATTTGGTCGCGTTCATCGAGTTCGATCTGCCGTTCGTGAAGCTCTCTACGATATGATTTCAGTGAGTTATGATGCTTGTACTGCCCAACCGTGTCTTCGCCGCGTGCTAAACCGAGATGATGGACATATTGATGAAACTCGGTCTGGTGATCAGCGAAAGCCCTGCTGCTCCCGCTGATCACTTTATCATAGGACAGCATCCAGACGATCGGCTGAGCCTTCAGAGCTGCGACGCGTTTGGCGACACCCTCTCTTGTGGTGGGTTTCGCTCCTCTGATTCCCTTCTTCTTTTGGTAGATTGGCAGGCCGATTGCATGGATATGCGGGGTCCCTTCGTCCAGATGAACCATGCACGAGATGAGGCCGTCCCCCAGCTTGTCCTTCACGAACCGATAGGACTGGATTATGAACTTCCGCTTTTGATCTTCTGACGCTTTGTGCCACCACCCCGGCGATGCTGTGCAGAGTATTTCGACCGCAAGGTTCTTCCCCTCGACATCGTCAATCTTCTTTGCCTTGAGCAGTGCCTTGGCCTTGGCTTCGATCGTCTTTCTTGGGCCCGGCAGGAGCTCAACCGGCTTGGGTCTGTTGATATCCGTATAGCTTACCTGCTGATCGCGGGTGTTGTCCGCATCGCCTCGCACAGCTCCAAGAAGTCCTTCAACTTACCGATCCGCATGATTGCGTAGTGCTTGCGGCCGACGCGGTGTTGCAAGCCGTGCATAGTCATAACCCAGCTCTCCAAGCGAAGTGTACACTCTTGAGATTGATATTACTCTGAACACTCACTCCGGGCTTATCCTTCGGAAAAGCCCCGTGAGACGCTGCGGGCTCGCAGCGTAAGTCGGTGCCCCCTGCGCGATACTGCGGGGTCAGCAAGCCCGTCACGGACGTTGCGTTCGACAAGATCTCGGCTGACTGTGTCACCACTTGCTCCTGTCTGTGGAGCCGGTTCCGGACGCCGATGGCGCGGTCAGGCCGATCGATGACGCAGCGCCTTCGGCGCCGGTCCGATCGGCCTGATAAACCAGCAATTCTTCAAGTAGGTCTTCATCGCTGAACGAGCCGCCTGGAGGCGGCGACGCTGTCGCGTCGTTCTTTTGCCGTGCTCGCCAGGCAGCGTCTTGACGCTGCTGCCGCTCGTTGGTCTCGCGCTGTTTGCGCTCGTCCTCGACAAGCGGCGGGATGAACGGAGCCAAATCCTCGTCGCCCTCATCATCATAGTCGATAATGCCGATCGCGTTCGCAGCGACATAGTCGAGCTTAGCGGCCTCGAGTTCCTCGCCGCTTATGCTGGCTTTGCCCCCCACATCGGCGTCTCTGTTGTTGGAGGTGTTTGCCTGCCCCTCCTCCAACTCGAGCATCTCGGCAAAAAGCTCGTCGAAGCTCCTGTCTCCAGCAAGCGTAGCTTTCTTCGGGCGGCCGAGACGTTTTCCATTTGGGGAGATCGCTCCCGAACCTTGTACCGCAGAAGGACCGGTCTCAGTGGTTTCGGCTCCCATAACACGACCGCGGGATCCGTCCGTTGAAGGACTATCGCTATCAGGTCTTGAACGTCGATGTTTTTTCCAACTGGCGAGCTCTGAGGAATAGGTCGCCAGCGATCCACGCTTGTCATTGAGCGCGCGTAAGTAACGAGTGGAAGGAGCTTTCCCTCCACTCTGATTGTATTCATCGATTTGGCGCCAGATCACCTCGCGCGATGGCGCTCGCCGAGTGGAGTTCACGCTCCGCCCTTCCTCACATCCGGATCGTCAGACCCGCTCGCTTCATCTTGCGGTTTCTCGTTCGGGCGCGGTGCCGCTGGTGGTTGCACAGTTCCCGTCGCGCTGCTCGGATTGGCGTGCCGTCGGGGCGGGGCCACGGCCGGACCGATGAGCGGTAGAGCATTCTGACGGCGCTCGACGCTCTGGTTGCCGGGTGGCGCCTTCAGCTCGCGCTGAGGCCGGGCACTGGAAACCTTATCATTCGTCTCGTCGACCGTCGTTATCTTCGGTTCGCTATCAGCTTCTGTCGCTGGCGCGGCGCGACCGGCAGATGTCTCATCACTCGGCCGCTTCACCGCTGGCGATGTCCCCTTATCCTCAGAATGTGGCGCCTCATAGTGCGCCGCGAACAGCTCGCGAAGGGTGGCGTTACTAGCGCGGAGGTCAGATGCTTCCTTCTCGGCTGCCTTGAATTTGGCCTCCCACTCATCTCTTTCTGCGCAAGCCCGCTCCAAATCCGCTTCGGTTTTTTCCAGCGTGTTCATGAGATCCTGGCGCACCAGCTCGGCGTCGGAAGTTACCTGCGTGATGGCAGCGTTTTTGAGATCAGCTGCCGCCTGCATAGTGGTGTATGCGTCACTCAGCACTTTGACAGCCGCTTCGAGAAAGGCTTCGGCTTGGTCGGAACGCCCTGCATTATCCTTCGCCAGGCGAACGGGACGCTGAGCGGTTATGCTGCCGTGGAGCCCGGTCATCCGCTCTATGGCTATAATCATGATGCCATTCCATCCGAGCTGCGTGTGGTATCGCATGGCGGCCTGAACTACGCAGAAGCCTGCAACCAGACGATGCCAGAAGCGGTCTCGGTCTGCCATGTAGAGCCGCCGAAGCGCCCTCACAGCGACATGCCGGACCGATTCGCACATGACGGCGACCTGTGGTGGTTCGGGTTCGATACGAACCATGCCTACGACTTCGTGCCGAACGAGCGCATCCCCCAGGGTCAGCGGATCCACGATGGCAAGGTCTATCGCGATCAGGCCTATGTGTACCGCGAATGCATCAAGCTGGCCGCGCAGCTGCACCGCATCGAGACCGGCGTGGAGGTGCCGATCCCGGCTCACCTGCAGCAGACCATTCCTCCGATCGGGGGGACCGAATGATGAGCATGTTCGACGAAGCACCGGATTACGAACAGGTCCGCAACACCAACCTCCCTTGGGGCTACTGGCTGATGCACGACAACCAGGGCGATGAGCGGATCGTGGACGAGGCAGGCGAGCGTTGGCGCTCGGTGCGCGATCACTTCTGGCTCTATCGCCTCGGTATGGCGCCGCTGAGCGCATCGGAGCAGGAAAAAGCGCTGGAGTTCCTCGATCCCCATGATCCGGCGGTCGATGACCGCTGAAGGCAAGGCGGTGCTGCTCATGCTGTCCTCCACACGGTCACCGGAGCACGCGGCGATCCCAATCGGTCTGCGCTGGGTCAGGGCTCGGCGTGGTCTGGACCGCGGCAAAACCCGTGCCCGCCTGAAGGAGCTGCTCGCCGAACAGGAGGCGTTCGCCGACCAGCTCGCCTGCCGGTTCGCACGCAAGACCATCGCCGATCTTCCAGCCATCGTGTTGGTGGGCGAAGGCTTCGGTCCAGCGATCCCGCTGCGCCGTACGATCTGGTCGATGACGTTCCCTGACGATCATGCGCGCGACCGGTTCTACCTGTGGCTCCACGAGCGGTTCGACCGCTGGGACGCGTTGGGGTGAGATGGCCGCGACCGACGGCGGGCGAGCACTCAGCGAGTACCTGATGCAGCTGGCGTTTGCAGATCGGCCGATTGAGACCGGTTAGATGAAAGAACGAGCATCCCTCGAAGAATCTGAGATTTCGAGAGGGATGCTATTCAAAACGGCTCGAGCATCTTATCAGCCAAAAGGTTGCGACCCGTTACGTGACCCCCCAACTTTCCCAAAGCTTGGGTTAGAGCCGCACGGTTTTTTGCGCATGGGCGCGGTCGAAGCAATGGGCTGCTTGGCGCAGCCCGTAGTGGTAGCGAAGCAGGCCGCGGCTTATCTAAATCCGCAGCGAACGCCGCCGTGGTTGCGCAGCCAATAGACAATGCGATCTCTCCCGGTTGCAGTCTGCGAAGGAAAGCTACTCTACCTCTTAATGGTAACGATAAGATCAGCACATTGTTCGCACGCGGACAATTGCTCTAGGGCTGGTGCTACCGAACCAACGCTGACGGATCATGAAGCGAAGCCCATACCCATATCGTCCAGAAACTCGCTGCCCGGCTCCACGCCTGTCACTAACAAGCGGTCTCTTGCGCGAGTACACGCGACGTAGAGCAGATGCCGTTCGGTTTCGAAGGCGGTTTCCAGTTCCGCGATGTCGCCGATAGCGGCGAGGCGGATCGGGTCTGGCAGCACATCTTCGTCGCATGCCATCACTGCGACGGCGCGGAATTCAAGGCCCTTGGCATGGTGCATCACAGCGATGCGAATGCCCAAGTCTGCACGTGGATCGTTGCCGGAAGCTTTCACGGCGAGCCGAGCACGGGAGAGCTGCCTTTCGCTGCGCACGAGTATGCCAATGAAAGCCGGGTCGATGCCCTCGCCCTCGCAGGCGCAAAGCCAATCGGCGACGGCGGATATTTCCGCACCCTCGTCGTCGAACAGGCGAATGTCCGGCGGCGGACCGTCAAACACCGATACCGTGCCCCGCCTGCCCTCTTCCACACCGTCCATATCGGTGATTGCGGGTGGCAGCAGGCGATCCGCCATAGCCCTGATCTGGTGGGAGGTGCGATAGTTCACCTTCAGCGAATGACTGCGCCCGCGAATGTCGAGGCCCAGCTTCGCCCAGCTAAAAGGCAGGCGGAAGATGCGCTGGCCAATGTCCCCGGCCAGAAACAGCGCATCATCCCTGCCCCTCCCCGCTTCGACAAGAAATCGCACCTGCGCGACCGTCAGATCCTGTGCCTCGTCCACCACGACATGCTGGAACGGCATCCTGCCACCGCTGCACAACCATTCGGTCAGGCGGCCATAGATCATCGCCCAAGTAACCAGCCCGCGACGCTCGAGGCTGTGTCGGACCGCATCGAACACTGCCCAGACCGCCTCGCGCTGGCGCGGTCCGAGCCGGGTGCGGCGGCCAGTGCGCGGGATCGTGGCGTAGCTTTCAGCGTCCGTCACGCCCCAGGCATCGACCAGTTCGGTCCATTCCTCCAGCAGGAACGCCGCAGTGAGATCGCCGCCCAGCCCCGCCTTTTGCGCTTCGCCAATCAGGCTGCGAATCTGCGATGGGGTGGCGCGATTGGGCTGTTCAAACTGAGCGGTGTACAGCTCCACCGCCGCAGTATCGAGCGAGCGCACGGCAATACGGTCGCGCGCAGCCGGATTGGCCTCGATGAGGATCGCCAACTTACCGGCGAGCGAGGCGGCCAGCTCTTTCGAGAAGGTCGTCAAGAGAATCCTGACGTCCGCATCGGCCTCCGCCAGTTGCACGGCGCGATGGAGTGCCACGATGGTCTTACCCGTTCCCGCTGATCCGGTAACGCGGGTCGGGCCGGTCACCTTTCGGCGCACGAGTTCACGCTGCGCCGGGTGCAGGAAGACTGCCCATTTCTCGAAAGGAGCATCGAGCGCCGCGGTGAGTTCGTCGACATTGTCGAATACGCGGAAGCGCCGCTGTGCGTCGGGATGGGCGTAGGGATCGGCGCCCGGTTCGGCCGGGGTGACGATATGATCCTCAAGCTTCCCGCCGGTCGCGAAATCATAAAGGGCTTCCGCTGCCTCCGCCGGAAGTCGGTCGAACAGGGTATCGATCTCAGCTTCCGGCATCCCCTGCACATAGCTCAGCCATTCTCGCGGCACGCCGACATCGAGGAGCTGGTCGTCCGTCAACGACCAGAAGGGCTGGACCACTTCTCCAACGGTTTCCGTCGCGCTGGAATGGTCACCAAATTCAGGCTCGCCCTTTTCCTTCCCCTCAATCACCTCCACGATCTGCATAGCGCCGGATCGTTCGTGGGGAATGAACTTCCGCCGCTCCGCCCAACGGTAGGCATCGTTGTGGTGGCCGACATACGCGAGCAGGTTATCGTCGCCGTCACGCCGCAGGATGATACGCAAGTCTCGCGACACGCGCGCCGACCAGACCCTGTCGTCCCCTGCCCTGGTAAGCCGTTCGAGGCTTATACCAGTGCCCTTGGGGTCTATCATGAGATCAACGGTCGTGATCTTGACTTGCTTCTGCTCATTGTGGGTGAGCTTGGCGAGCGCGTCAGCGAAGGTGGAGGCATAAAGAAGGGTCACTAATCGAGCTTCGCAAATTCCCAGTGCTTAGTCGGTTTAATTTGCCAGATGGCGCGCCGACGGTATCCCACTAGGGGCTGATCCCAACCCTTTGTCATTTCCTCATAGCCTCTGTTCGAGCCCGCGTTGGTATTGAGCAAGGGATACTGGCCGCCCCCCTTCTTTTCAGCGAATTTCTCCAATAGCATATACTCTATATGCTTATAGTCATCCGGACCTGTCTTGTATTTAGGGTCGGTAAAGTGAAAATCGAAATTCGCGCCTGCAACCGACATCATGAAATCGAACAAGCTGTTATTGAAGTGTGATTTTATACGGCCCAATATGTTGCCAATGCCAATATAGATAATCTCGCTGCATCCGCCGTCGTAGGCAATTGTGAAAGGCTGTGAGATGCTAATTACGTATACTCCTTGGCGAACGTCGCAGAGGTCCTTTCCGGTCTCCTCTTCGTATTCCCATTCGATATTTCGAAGAGCAATCTTGATCGCCTGCTTCCGAAGCTCCTGCTGAGTCGCCTCTGGGTATTCCTCGAACATGGTTAGGTCGAAACCTGCTTCACGCGCGGCCAGGGCAAAGCTCTGATCTCTGACCGCCGTCCATTTGACTTTGGCCATCTCCTAAACCTCCAACACCTTCATCACCTCGTCTCCAAGGTGGTTCACCACCTTCACCGCCACCCGACTATCCTTCGGCTTCACGAACGGCCGTGACCGCACGCGGTTGAGGCTGTCCCAGGCTTCCTGGTCCACTTCCGCCTTCAGCGTCGTCTTCAGCGCCTTGTAAGGATCGTTCGCGCCGGGGAAGTAGGCGTGGCGGACGAAGAAGCTTTCGTAATTGTAGTCGGTGTCGATAAACCACACGGCGATGTCGTCGGCATCGCCGCTCTCGATCTGGCCACCTTTATACATATCAACGCCCATCACCTCGATGCTGACCATGGCCTCCCCGTTTTCATTGGCGCCTTCGTCGTGCACCTGAATGTCAGGCTCGCCGAATACGGTGAACAGGTTGCCCGCGCCGGTATTGGCGAGGTCGGGCATGTGGAGGTCGGGGTTGATCCGTGCTTGCAGGACGGTGAGCGGGCCCATCTTGGCGACCTCGCCCGCATGGGCATCGAAGTTGAAGGCAGCCGCGATCAGGATGTCGAAGCCGTTCTCCTGTGCCTCGCGTGCAGCACCGACGACCTGCGGGCGCGTAATTGTGCCGTATTCGGGGCCAACGAAGATGGCGGTCCGGCGGGTCGGTCCGGCTTCGGTTTCCTCTTCGTCCTCGGCCTGGGTCAACGACTTCTGACGCACCGTGCCCTCGGCGACGATCCATTCGCCGGGCCATAGCTTCATGCTTTCGAATACGAGCTTGTCGTCCTTGGCACGCTGTTGGACGCCCGAGCGCTTGAGGTTTTCGAGGACCATTTCGGCGAAGTCGGCGCGTTCGCCGCTCTCGCCTTTCTTCGCCCTGCCCTCGGCCGCTTCGATCTCGTCGAACAGGCTGTCGTCCACGTCCACCGCGGGGACGCGGTGGGGGCTGAGGCTCTCGACTGTGAATGGTCCGGCCACGCGGACGCGGGACTTGTCTTCGTAGGGCTGGTCATAAAGGTATTCGGTGTCCGCCTTCGCAGCGATGCTGGCGTCCATTTCCTGCTGGCGCTCGATGCGCAAGCGCCACCATTCGGCGTGCAGTTTTTCTGCGCGCGGGTCGTTCCACGGGTCTACGGGGTGTTCGGGCAGCGTATCCAGCGTGTAGTCGCGGCCCAGTTTCTCGTTGAGTTTGCCGAGCCATTTGGTGCGCACCGCATCGGAGCCGGGGCCGCGCGCCTTCTCCAGCGCCTTGGCGGCTTCGTCGCTCCACGGCGCGCCGGGTTCGCGCGGCATGGTCCATTCCTCGAACGGCGGGAGGTCGGAGCCGTCTCGTCCGCGCATCGCATTGATCTCGGCGCGCAGGGGTTCGAGCTTTTCCTGATATTCCTCCCAGATCGTGTCGATCTCGGCATTGTTGGCGATGCTTTTGAGCGTGATGTGCGGCACGCGCTTGTAAACGAAGCCCTGGCGGATGCGGCCCTGTGTCGGCGTATCGCGCGGCGGGGTGCGAGTAATCTCGCCTTCCTTCACCTGCCCTTCGCGGCTGTCGGCGAGCAGATACCAGGGATAGCGCGCGCCCATGATCCGCGCGC
>JBELIU010000092.1:0-9891 GCA_042090735.1 Novosphingopyxis sp.
GGTCAACGTCTCCTCGATCCAGTTCAAGAGTACGAACCTGCAGAACGCCATCCTGCAGGCGCTCGCGCAGAGCGGCCTGGAACCGGCTCTGCTGGAGGTGGAGATCACCGAGTCGGTATTCATCGCGGATATCGACCAGACGCTCGATCTTCTACACAAGCTGCGCAGTCTCGGCGTGCGCATCTCGCTCGACGATTTCGGCACGGGTTACAGCTCGCTCAGTTATCTGCGCAGCTTCCCGTTCGACAAGATCAAGATCGATCGCAGCTTCGTGACCGATCTCGATCAGGGCACCGGTGCCAGTGCGATCATTCGCGCGATCACCACGCTGGCGGGCGCCCTAGGCATGGAGACGCTGGCCGAGGGCGTGGAGGCGGAAGACCAGATCGAATCGCTGCGCCGCGAAGGCTGCCAGCAGGTGCAGGGTTACTGGTACAGCCGGCCGGTTCCGGGCGGCGATGTCGCCGGGATCGTCGACCGGCTGGGCAACCCCGATGTCCGCATGCAATCGGTCGCCTGACCGCCGGATCTTCCGGTTAAACTCGGGGCCTTCGGTCCATCAGCTCCGTGCGAACTGGTCGGTCGCGCGGATCAAGCGGTCAAGAATGCCCGGCTCATCGTAGGAGTGGCCTGCACCCTCCACGATGTGCAATTCGGATCCCGGCCAGGCCTTGTGCAAATCCCACGCGGTACGGGCATGGCAGGGCATGTCGTAACGGCCGTGAACGATGACTGCCGGGACGCCGTACAATGCGCCGATATCACGCAGCAGCTGGCCTTCCTCCATCCATCCGCGATTGACGAAATAATGCGTTTCGATGCGCGCAAAGGCCAGCGCGAATCGGTCCTCCTCGAACTCGTCCGCCGCGTCCGGATCGGGCAGCAGGCGGATGGTGTTCCCCTCCCAGCCGGACCAGCGCTTGGCCGCTTCCAGCCGCTCCTCGATCGGGCCTTCGGTCAGCCGTTTGTGATAGGATGTGAGGACGTCCTCACGCTCCTCCTGAGATAGCAGACCCACCAACGTCTCCCAGCGTTCGGGGAACATTTCCGACACGCCGTAGCGATAATACCAGTCCATCTCCGCCTGGGTGAGCAGATAGATGCCCCGCAGCACCAGTTCGCTGACGCGATCGGGATGCGTTTCTGCATAAGCGAGCGCGAGCGTGGAACCCCAGCTGCCGCCGAAAACCTGCCATTTGTCCGCACCGGCTATGGCGCGCAGCCGCTCGACATCCTCCACGAGATGCCATGTCGTGTTCGCTTCCAGCTCTGCATGCGGGATGGAGCGTCCGCAGCCGCGCTGATCGAACAGCATGATGTCATAAGCTTCTGGATCGAACAGGCGGCGGTGGTCCGGCGAGCAGCCCCCGCCGGGGCCACCATGGATGAAGACCACCGGTTTCGCGCCCGGCGTCCCGCAGCGCTCATAATAGATTTCATGCCCGTCCCCGACATCGAGTATGCCGGTCTCGTAGGGGTCGATGGGCGGATAGAGAGTGCGAAGATCGGTCATGGTAGGCGACGATAGCCGCTGGCGCCGCGCGGTAAAGCGGCGCGTTCAGCTCTGTTCGAAGCCGGACAGAAAGGCTGCGACATTCTCGCCCAGCGCATCGACCGCGTATCCGCCTTCCATGACGACGAGAGTCGGTAGATCCAGCGCGGCGATGCGCCGGCTCATCATGCGATAATCGTCCTGCGTCAGCGCGAAGAAGGAGATCGGGTCTCCATCATAGGTGTCGGCCCCGAAGCTCACGATAAGGCAGCGCGCATCCCAGTCCGTTATTCGCGCCAGTGCTGCGTCGAGCGCGGGCATGTAAGTTTCGCCGGTGGTGCCGCGCGGCAGCGGCCAGTTTGCCGTTGTTCCTTCGTCTTCGCCGGCGCCTGTTTCGTCGGCGTGACCCCAGAAAAAAGGATAGTCCGTCTTCGGATCGGCATGAAGGGAGCAGAACAGCACGCTGCCGTCCTCGTAAAAGATATCCTGGGTGCCGTTGCCGTGATGATAGTCGACGTCGAGGATCGCGACCGGGCCGAGACCCAGCGCCGCGGCAGCCTTCGCCGCGATGGCGGGCGTGTTGAGATAGCAATAACCCCCCATATAATCGGCGCCGCAATGATGGCCGGGCGGGCGGCACAGGGCGTAGGCGGACCGCTCACCCGCGGCCAGCGCATCGACGCCGGAAAGCACCGTCTGCGCGGACCAGTAGCTTGCGGTCCAGGTGCCTTCGGACACCGGCGTCACCGTATCGAAGGCGTGCGCGCCGAGCCTGGCATCGATCCGAGTCAGATCCAGCGGCCGCCTGCGGATCACCGGCAGAACATAGGGGATGGCATCGCCGGGCCGCCCGGCTGCGCGCCATTCTTCATGCGCCGTCTGAAGAAAGGCGACATAATCCGCGTTATGAACCGCAAGGACCGGCTCGATGCCATGGTCGGAGACGTCCGCCCAATCGGCGAAGCGGTTTTTTATGGCGAGTGCACGGGCGGGCGTCTCGGCAAAGTCCGTCCAGTCGCCATTGTGGAGTTCGCGGGCGGGTGCGTGCGCACATTGGCGGTCATCGAAAAACAGCTTCATGGCTGCGGGTTTCGGCCATCGGCCTCAGGCGGTCAAGGTCGCCAGCAGATCAACTCTTCCAACCCCAGAACAGCTCGCACGGAAGCACATTACGCCATTCATAGCCGCTATCGATATGGTCGAAATGCTTGGCCATGAACGCACGTGCGCGCTTGTTGAACTGATACACCAGAAATGCCCCTCCCGGACGCAGCACGCGATGCGTAGCGGATGCGATGGCCGGACCGACCCCGGACGGCAAGGTGGAGAAGGGCAGGCCGGACAGCACATAATCTGCCGCCTCATGCCCGTGCTCGGCAACGATCCGTTCGACGTCCGCCGCGCTGCCGTGCACCACGGTAAAGCGCGGATCGCGGATCGTGCGGCGTAGATAGTCGACAAAGCGCGGATTGGTATCGATCACGATGAGCGCGCCGTCCGGGCGCAGGCGTTCCAGCACCGGCTCGCAGAAGGTGCCGACACCTGGGCCATATTCCACGAAAAGCTTGCAATTGTTCCAGTCGACGGGCGCGAGCATGCGCTCGATGGTGAAGCGCGACGAAGGGATTACCGAGCCGACCATGCGCGGGTGCTCGATAAAACCGCGAGCAAACATGCCCCATTGTCCCAGCAGGCGGCTCGTACGCGCGCGCAGCGACCGGTCGCGTCCTGCCGCAATTTGGTTTGGATCGTTCAAAAGGGAATTACCTCATGTCGCGCTCCCGAACAGGGCAGCGAAGCAAGCGGCTGCGTTGGCAAAAACGTGCCGCGATTGCAACAGCGGAGCAAGGGGCAGCACCAGGCCTTAGGTTTAGCTCCCCAAGATGAATGTACGGACAGCCCGCGACCAATTGCGCAAGCGTGGCAGCGTCTGCTCCATCCCACCGAGAACCTCAAAATGCGTCGGTCAAAAACTTTCTTTTTCAGCTATTGCGAGTCATTCCCAATATCATTAGGCGGGCCGATATCCGTTCATCCAGCTGAAAGCTTTTTTCAATGTCCGTACTGCCCGCAACGTCCCGCCTCGCGCTCGCCGCAGCCATGCTTGCCTGCGGGTCAGGCGCTTTTGCACAGGAAGCCGATGTTCCGGATCGAGGTGCGGAAGAAACGGACGAAATCGTGGTCACCGGCTATTTCGAAACGGTGACGGCGGGTACCAAGACGGACACGCCGCTGATCGACGTTCCACAACCCATCAGCGTAGTGACTGCGGATACGTTCAACGATCAGGGCGCTTTGAACGTGGCGGAAACGCTGCGCTATGTGTCGGGCGTGCAGGCTTCCGCCTACGGGCTCGACAGCCGGGTCGATTCGCAGTTCGTGCGCGGCATCAATCCCGTCCAGTATCGCGACGGAATGCGGGAGTTGTTTGGCTTCTACAATTCGATCGCCGCCGATCCCTATGCTTTTTCGCGGGTCGAACTGGTGCGCGGTCCGGCCTCGGTCTTGTTCGGGCAGGGCAGCATCGGCGGCCTCATCAATCTCGTCTCGAAAACGCCCGACTTCCGCTTCGGGGGGGAAGTTTCGCTCCGCTATGGCTCCTTCGATCGCAAGGAAGTTCTGGCTGATGTCACCGGTCCGGTTTCAGACACCATCGCGGTGCGGCTGACGGGCCGCGCGCGCGATGCCGATACTCAGACCGATTTCGTGCCTGATGACCGCGTGCTGTTTGCGCCGTCGATCACCTGGAAGCCCAGCATGGACACGTCGCTGACGCTGATCGGCAACTATCAGGAGGACGATGGCGGCTCGGTCGCCCAGTTCCTGCCGCTCGGCAGCGTTATTGCGGACGACGACCGGCAAAGCGCGCGCAATATCGATCGCAATCCCAACGGTTTCCTGCCCTACTCCACCTTCGTCGGGAAACCGGGCGATCCCTATGACGGGCGCATCCTCTCAGGCACCGCGCTGTTCAATCACCGCTCCAGCGATGCCGTGCGGCTACAGGCGCGCGCACGCTATATCGACAGCGATATCAACTCGGTGGTGCGCTATACGAACAGCTATTCGAACCCGCTCAATCCGTTTCTGGACCCCGATCGACGCCGCATTGTGCGCTATACGCAGGCAGCGCGCGGCGGGATCGATGTGTTCAGCGCGGACGGCGGTGTCGGGATCGATTTCGCAACCGGCCCAGCGATCCGCCATGAAGTGTTGGTGGGGGTGGACTATCTGTGGAACGAAACCAACCGGCAGAGCAGCTTTGCGCTGGATAGCATCGATCTCTACGCGGACCGCATCAGCAATGGTTTCCAGCCCGCTCCGCTAGGCCCCGTGGCAACCGCCACGCAGAAGCAGATCGGGGTTTATGCGCAGGATCAGATGACGATCGGGGACCGCGTGCATGTCGTCGTCGGCGGCCGTCAGGACTGGGTCGATGACGTCGACACCGCCGGTGTGACACAGAACAGCAACGCCTTCACTTGGCGCGCGGGAATCATTGGAGAGCTGGCTTTCGATCTCCATCCCTTCTTCAGTTACACGGAAAGCTTCCTGCCGATCGCCGGGTTCGATCGGGACGGGCAGGGCTATCGGCCCTCGCGCGGAAAACAGTTCGAGATCGGCGCGAAATGGCGCCCCGATCGACACACGCTCGTGACGGTCACGGGTTATGATATCACCGAGCAGAACCGGCTGATCAACGATCCGAACGATCCCACCAATCGCATTCAGGCGGGCGAGTTGCAGTCACGAGGGATCGAGTTCGAAGCGCGCCGCATCCTGCCGCAGAATTTCACGGTGCTCGCCAACTACAGCTATAATAAGGCGGAATTGACGAAGGCGAGCGACCCGCGCCAGATTGGCTTCCAGCTGGACAATGTGCCCACGCACAATGCCTCGCTGTGGCTTTCCAAAAAGATCGATATGCGCAGTTGGTCGGTGCAACTCGGCGGCGGCGCGCGCTACGCCGGTGAAAGCTTCTCACGCGCCCTTGTCCCGCTTGCAAGCGGCGGACAGGGCATCAATCTCGTCCGCACTCCCGATGTCACCACCTTCGATGCATATGCCAAGCTCAGCTATGGCAAGACGAGCATCGCAGTGAACGCCAACAACCTGACGGACGAGCGCTATCCGGCCGCCTGCCTGGCGCGCGGCGACTGCTTCCTCGGCGCGGTACGCAATGTCTTCGTCGCGCTGACGCAGGGCTTCTGATGGACCCGGCTTTCGCTATCCCTCTCGCGGCCTTTCTCGGTGTCCTGGGAATTCTGTTGCTGCGTAGCGGCTGGCAGCGGCCCGAGCGGGGGCGTGCGCCCCGCCGCAGCCCGATCGTAGGTGCAGGCTGGGCCGCGCTGGCGCTAGGCGCGGTGCTGGCCGCCATCGGGGCGGGCGCGTGGGGCATAGCCGTCGCGTCCCTTCCGGCGATGGGGACGGCGCTGCTTCTGCTCGCTTTCGCGGCATCGCGATCCGTCCCCGTACGGACCCAAAGGGAGACGCGTGTCCGCGCGGTGGCGGCACAGGCGCCAAGGCGAATCGGGGGGCGCATCGCCAGCTTCCTGCTCATCGCCGTCGGCGCATTTGCCGCGGCCATCGCCCTCGCACTCGGCGCGCGTTGGCTAACGTTTGTCGCCGGCTGGGGCGAGGCCAACGCCAATGTCACGATGATGTTCGTTCAGCCGCTCGCCTGGGCGACCATCGCAACCGCGCTGCTCCTCGCTTCATCGCGCAAACGGCAGTTCGCGATTCTCGCTTTGTGCACCGCGCCCGCACTTCCGGCCTTGATCTAAAGGAGCGCCCATGGCCTCTCCCTCCGCCAAATCCGCTCTTTCTGCCCATTCGGCCATCGGCCTCGTCGTCGGCGCGCTCCTCTATATTGTGTGCGTCACCGGAACGCTGTCGGTCTTCTATCCCGAGCTTCAGCGGCTCGAGCAGCCCAATGTGCCGGAAATGACGCAGATTGCTCCGGCTGCGGCGCAGCGCGGTATGGAGGCGGTGCTCGCCTCCGGACGTGCCGATGGGCTGGAGCCCCCGACGCATCTCTACATCCACATACCGTCCGAAGATCTGCCAAGGACCACGATCAGCACCGACACCCACGCCTTCCATCTCGATAAAGCCGGCAATATCGCGTTCCCGGAAGCAATCAAATGGTCCGACTTTCTGATCGCGCTGCATTACACACTGAGTCTGCCGAGTTTTTGGGGTCTGACACTTATCGGCGCGCTCGGCGTAATGCTGCTGGCGCTGGCTTTTACCGGCGTGCTCGCGCTGCCACGCATCTTCCGCGACGCCTTCCGGCTGAACGCGCGGTCCTCCAACACGGCGCTTGCCGACTGGCACAACCGGCTGAGCACCTGGACGCTGCCTTTTTCGCTGGCGATCGCCTTTACAGGCGCGGCGATCGGGCTGGGCGGAATCGCTGCCTATGCGTTGGGCCAAACCGCTTATGATGGAGACCTGGAAGCGGTCTACGCCCCGATCTTCGGCGCGGAGATGGAAGGGAAGGGGCCGGTTGATGGCGCGCCGGACGTGGCCGGGGCGCTGACCTATGTGGCGAAACATTTTCCCGATCTGCAGCCTAGTTTCGCGATCGTCCACGATCCGCTCCAGCCCGGTCAGCATGTGCAGATCCTGGGCACCTATCCGCGCAGGCTTATCTTTGGCGAATATTACAATTTCGACGCCGAGGGCAATTTTCTGGGTTCCGCGGGCTTGGCGGACGGGTCGCTGGGCCAGCAGGCGGCGGCTTCTACCTACAATCTGCATTTCGGCAATTATGGCGGTCTGCCGGTGAAGATCGTCTATTTCATCCTCGGCATCGCAGTGAGCGCGATCAGCGCCACCGGCTTCTATATCTGGCTGGCCAAGCGCCGCCGCCGCGGACATCGCGATCAGGCTCTTCGCGCTTTCTGGCACGCGGTTGTCTGGGGCTGTCCGGCCATGATCCTGACGACCTTCGCGGCGCGAATCACGATCGGAAACGATGCTCCGTTCGACGCGATTTTCTGGAGCGGCCAGCTGTCACTGATTCTGGGCGCGGCATTGTGGGCAAATTGGCGTAAGCGTTCGGCATCGCCGCAGGGCGACAGCCTGAAAACCAGGACCGCCTGAGCCTTGGCGCTGCGTTGCGCGAAAAAGGAAAATATGGTCGGGGAGAGAGGATTCGAACCCAGAATAGCTCTCGACCGCAACCGCAGATTTCCGCCGGTTTTGCAGAATTGCCCCATGCTTGTGCAGGGCTTGTGTGTCGGTGTCGAGTGCCTGCGCGCAGGCTGTCCACGATCATTCATCGGCCAATGCTACAGGTGCGCATTTACGATCGCGCAGATGTGCAGAGTAGGTCGCCTGACCGCGAAAACTTGAATCCGGGTTGGCCGCTTGCTAGCTAGCTGGCAGATCTTGCGCCAGCTGAAGGAGGTAAGCATGGCCAATGTTTTTGACGTGTCTGCCTACATTCTCAAGAACGCGGGCGCGATGAGTGCAATGAAGTTGCAAAAGCTTGTATACTATTCTCAAGCTTGGTCACTCGTCTGGGACGAAAAGCCCATTTTTTCGGAGCGAATTGAAGCTTGGGCTAACGGACCTGTGTGCCCGGAACTTTATCAGGCGCATAAAGGGCAGTTCACGGTATCCAAGATAGCAGAAGGTCGTCCATCCCGTCTCAATTCGGATGAACGCGAAACCATAGACGTGGTCCTAAAAAAATACGGTTCTAAGTCAGCACCTTGGCTGAGCGATCTCACTCACAAGGAGTGGCCTTGGAAAAACGCTCGTCGAGGTATTCCGAGTGGTGTTCGTAGCAATGCAACTATCTCGCATGCTGACATGGCTGAATATTACAGCGGACTTTAGCTGTTGGCCAAACACCTGAAACAGGCGAAATTCGGCGCCAAACCGAACCCCAGGAAGTCCGCCAAAATTGCAGAACATCGGTTCGAGGACGGTCATCCCTTGGCCTGGCGTTTTGGCCAGACCGATCGAGGTGGGCCATTTGCATGGTCAATTTCTCCCCCTGAAAAATTTCAGGAAGTAATCGAGAAATTGACCAGCTTCGAGGACAAGAACTGGAACGAAATAAAGCGTGGGGGGTCTCACACAATCCCGACCGCGAAATTGTGCGAAGATGCGAAAAGCAGACTCATCGCCCTTGAGCGAGATGATCTTGATGAACTTCTCTCGCTCAGACTTGCCGGTGACGACAGGGTTTGGTGCGTTAAAGAAGGTCACTTACTTCGGCCGCTGTGGTGGGATGCAGACCATCAGGTATACCCTGTCTTCAAGGACAAAGCTGATCGTCTAAAGAAAAAGCGTAAGAGTTAGTTGCCGTTAATTCGGGAAGTCAGTTACTGCTTGCCAAATTGGCGAGTGTGAAACTGATTGTCGCAGGGGGTCGGGTTGCGGATCATTTCGAATGCAGGAGGAGAGCGAGTTATCGATCGCCTTCGCGATTTGAGCGGAGACGTCGACATCCTCACGGGGGGCGTTTCGATATTCGGAGCGTCTGCGGCGTTCGCTCGGAATACAGGTAACCGTCTGCAACGCCTTCTCCTTGGCGCAGGCACATCGCCTCAGGGACTGTCGGGAGCCCAGAACGACCGGCAGCGTCGCAATGCCCTCGAAACACGCGCACTTTGCCGTCAGCTTTGTTCAATTCTCGATGGAGCGCAAATCAAGCAGGCTGCGTTGCCGCCCGCACAATCCGTCGTCTTAGGGCCGTCGGCCGCACTGCTAGGCAATTGCGAATTGACGACCCCAGGTCTGGGGATTGCGCCGCAGTCGTCATTGGGATTTGTTCAGGAAGCCGAGACAAAGGAAGAACTCGAGCACCTTCGTCATTGGTTCCGGACCCAATGGATGCACGCCGATGCCGAAGGCGATGCTGTCCAGTCGCTTTTAACGGCCATCGTTGACGGAGCCGAGCCTCACCCGGCGCAAAGTGTTTACCTTCAGGGCCTTTTCCACCTCTTCGCCGAGATGGAGGAAGCAACCGACGAGAGCAAAATCGTGGATGCCGCAACCGGCATTCGCGAGACGACTGTCTGGTCGAAGCTCTACCGGTTTCAGAAGGATGGCGTCATAGGGGCCATCGACAAGCTCCAGCGCTTGGGCGGGTGCATCCTTGCGGACAGCGTCGGCTTGGGAAAGACTTTCGAGGCGCTGGCGGTCATCAAATATTACGAGCTGCGCAATGCCCGCGTGCTCGTGCTGGCGCCGAAGCGCCTTCGCGAGAACTGGACGCTGTGGGCCCAGAACGACGTGCGCAATATGCTGGCAGGCGATCGCTTCGCTTTCGATGTGCTCAACCACACGGACCTGTCGCGGGAACAGGGCCAATCCGGGGAGATAGACCTCAGCCACATCAATTGGGGTAACTACAACCTCGTCGTGATCGACGAGAGCCA
>JBELIU010000093.1:0-9826 GCA_042090735.1 Novosphingopyxis sp.
CTTCATTCGCAACCAGGACGACCACACCAAGAACATCGCCTTCCTGATGGATAGCTCGGGTCGCTGGAGCCTCTCGCCCGCATTCGATGTCGTCTATGCCTACAATCCTGACGGGGACTGGACTAACGAACACCAGATGTCACTGGCCGGCAAAACCGACGACTTCGAACTCGACGATCTGCTGGAATTCGGACGGTTTGCTGACCTGAAACCTGCTGAGACCAAGTCGATCATCGACACGATCCGGGCCGCAGTCAGTAACTGGAACAGGCACTGCAATACCGCCGGAGTGGAAGCCGACATGGCACGGAAGGCTAGGCGCGGATTCCGTGAAATCGGCTGAGAAGCCGGCAGGCCGGGCGATCGCCTACAGCTGTTTGTTGAAACCGAAATGTCTGCCCTTGCCCGTGGGGAACTTTCATGACATCCCGTCGCTACAACTACCCGAGGCAGACATATGCAATCTGAGTTCCGAATTCTACGCTGCCGGGCCGGGCTCTCAACCGAGGAACTCGCAGAAAAACTGGGTTACTCCGAACGGGAGATTTTCCGCTGGGAGTCCGGACAGATCAGACCTCGCAAAGTCGTGCTCGACTGGCTGCGTGAGCGAGCCAAATCAGTCCCCACACATACAAATGCGAGGGGGTTCACATTCATTGATCTCTTTGCCGGCATAGGAGGACTACGCAGGGCTTTTGATGGCATAGGCGGCCGCTGCGTATTCACGTCTGAATGGGACAAATATGCACAGCTTACTTATCACACCAACTACCCGGACAACCGCCCGATCGCCGGCGATATTACCAAAGTCCCCGTCGATGAGATTCCTGAGCATGACGTTCTGCTCGCAGGCTTTCCTTGTCAGCCATTCTCAATCGCCGGGGTGTCAAAAAAGAATGCGCTGGGCCGGAAACATGGGTTCCTTGACGAAGCTCAGGGAACGCTGTTCTTCGATGTTGCACGGATCCTGAAGGCTCACAGACCACGCGCATTCCTGCTCGAGAACGTGAAGAATCTGAAAAGCCACGACAAAGGACGGACCTTCGAGGTCATCCGCAAAATTTTGGAGAAAGACCTCGGATACGAGCTCCATGTTCGCGTTCTAAACGCACGTCATTTTCTTCCCCAAAACCGTGAACGGATCGTGCTCGTTGGCTTCCGCGAAAAAAGTGGATTTGACTGGGCGGACTTGAAGCTTCCGGTTGAAGGCGAAGCGCGGATGCGATCGGTACTGCATCCCGAGAACGGCAGCGAAATTGCAGAATCGCACTACACGGAGGGAGAACTTGCGACGGTCAGTGCCAAGTATACCCTGAGCAATCACCTCTGGAAATATCTCCGAGATTACTCAGCCAAGCATCGTGCAGCAGGCAATGGCTTTGGGTATGGCTTGGTAGGCCCGGACGACACCTGCAGAACGCTCTCAGCGCGCTATTACAAGGATGGGTCTGAAATTCTCGTACAGCAAAAGGGACGCAAGAATCCCCGACGGCTTACCCCGAGGGAATGCGCAAGGCTGATGGGTTTTCCCGACACGTTCCGGATCCCTGTTTCCGATACGCAGGCGTATAAGCAGTTCGGTAACTCGGTGGCAGTGCCGGTGTTTAGCGAGGTCGCAAGGATCATGCGTCCGCATATAACCCGGGAAGCAGTCCCGAACGATGAGGTGGCTGTCCGGGAGTATGCCTGACGTCCATGATCCCGCGACGAGAAGCCGTAACATGGCGGCTATCAGGGGAAGGGACACGAAGCCTGAACTTCTCATTCGGAGTGGCCTTCACCGGCAGGGTTTTCGCTTCAGGGTCAACCGGAAGGATCTGCCCGGCAAGCCCGACATCGTACTCAGCCGGTTTCATGCAGTTATCTTTGTGCACGGCTGCTTCTGGCATGGTCATGATTGCCATTTGTTCCGGCTTCCAGGTACACGCACCGAATTCTGGGCGGCGAAGATCGGCGCCAATCAAGAGCGGGACAAGGTTGTCGGATCAGCGCTGCTTTCGGAAGGATGGCGCATTGCCACCGTCTGGGAGTGCGCGCTCAAAGGAAAGAGCAGAATTGAACTGCAGGAACTTCTGACGCGGCTGACATCTTGGCTCAGGGGTGATGAGCTACTGCTCGAAATCAGAGGCCAAGATGTAAAATCCATGCGTGCCTCGTCAATGCACCCGCCGGAAGCCACGGAGCCGGATCCTTCCGGCAGGTAACTGAGGGTCCGGATCAATGATCGGGTTCACGACGGGAGCTTTGCTGATGGCTCGCTTAGAGCGTCTGTCGTTCGGATAGCCGCTCAGCACTGCCCAGATCGTTGGTGCGGCTTTGCTGATGTCGCGCACCGTCAGTCGCCATTTCCAGGCAAGATTCTCCGAGAATTCTCCGTAGTTGTCCCGGGCACTTTCGTAGCTGGCCCGGGCTTCGTCCCAGTATTCCAGCCAGAGGTCATCCAGCCATACAGGCAGCTTGCTGAAATCGTGACCGATCAGCACTCCATTCAGAAAACTCAGAAACACCGTTTCTTCGCGTTTGACCGTGGGCAGATGGGTATCGAGGGCGTCGGCGACAGCCTGCAGTGTCATCTGGCTCCCAAGAGTGCGGCTCGTCCTGAGACGGTAAATTTCGGACGCGCGCTTCGTAATGCGGGACGCAGTCAGCAAGTCACAGACGGTCTCGCGAAGCGTGGCGACAAACTCAGCGGCATTGACCGTTGGCGAGGCTGGCAGACAGCTGAGTGCGTTGGCTGTCCGGTATGACGGCCAGTCGATCAGACCATCGTCACGGAGGCAGGAGGCCAGCTGATTTGCATGCATCGCAGCCACCTCAGCCGCCTTTCCTCCTTTTGCCCCCAAGCTGCCGGCGCGCAACCTCAAGACGATATCACCTACGGTTTCTGATCCGGCTTCAGCCAGTCGCTCAGCGTATCTGCCCAGTCTGAGTCGGTACAGTGGGAGCCCGAGCACTTCCCCTCTCAGATCGCCGAAAAGCCGGGGATCGACACGACTCGCTGCACGGAATTCACCGGACATCTGCGGTTCGCCGGTGACGATCGCAAGGATGATTGGGAGCTGTGTTATGACCGCATGATTGGGAACCTCCCATTCAGCGGAGAGGGCTTCCACGAGATCTGTGAACTCGATTTCCTCAAGGTGGGAAAGACGGTCAGCAGCCCGCTTCCACCAGATCGAAAACTCCGGACGGAAATGTATTCCCAGCGTTCCATAGGTGTCGTTGAGTAGCCCGCCGGTCAGCTGGCCCAGCAGCTTCTTCTCCTTTTGCCGGATCCTTTCGCGGGTGACCGGAGGGCTGGTTGTCGCAGCTATTTCATCAAGCGTCTTCTGCCGTTCCGGGGGCTGACAGATGCGTTCGCGAAGAATTGCCGAGAAGGTCTCGTCAGCAAGATTGTCGGCGACCTCGGCGAGAAAGTCCGGAAGGGAAGCCAGAAAGTCTTTACCTGAACGCGGCCGAGCCTCATGCGGCAGAAGCGGGATACGCGTTGTTTCGCAGTACCCGTCCCAGTCAGTGCCCGTCTCAGCATCCGAAGCATCAATAAGCGCTTGCCGGTTCTCACTGAGCAGATCGGCTGTACGCCAGCCAACTGTGGGAATCCTGATGATCTGCTGCCGGGTCACGTTCGCGAGATCGCCGACCGTGCGAAAACCGGCCCTCTCCAGCGTTGCAGTCTTCACACCAAGGTGAAGGACGCCGATCGGGAGATCATCCACCGATCCAGGTTGCCGGATGCTATCTTGGTGCTGCGCGCCTGGCGGATCTGTCGGCTCTCCGGTTTCTCTAATGTACACGACGCCAGCCTTTCAGGCGGACCCTCACCGGTGCACCTGCCTCCTCGCCCTGAGGCGACTCATCCTTCCGGACCGACACAGAATAGGTTAGACTTCCCGGGGATCCGGTAAGCACGAGTACATCGCCTTCTGTCGCCCCGACAGCGCGGAAGAACTTGGTCATATGAGTGATGCGGTACTCGTCCCTTGTCCCGCCTTCATCATGAAGCCTGTTGTTGTAGTAAATATAGCGGAAGCGCCAGGTCACCCCCGTGTCGTCCGTCATCTCCAGCCACGCATCGGGGTTCTTCTGCGCTGGATCGAGAAACGGAAGCAGCGCAATCAGATCAGTCTGTGATTTCGGTATGTGTATACCGGCCTGATGACCTCCGGTTTCTCCGGTGTCGTTTGCCGTCAGCGGCTTCTCATAAGTCTGACTGCTCATCAATTTTCTCCGCCGGGCCGGATGGAAAGAGCCCGCCTCAGATCATCGGCATCACGTGTTGATACCGGGACTGCTTCGTTGCCAAGCTCGCGGCGCCACTGGGATCGGTCAATCATCACCCGTTCGACAGTGTCCTCGTAAAACAGCCGGTAAATATAAACCGGCTCGGTCTGCCCGCGCCGGTGCGCGCGGGCACTTGCCTGGGATTCAAGTGCAGGGTTCCATGACTGGGTGAAATGAATGACTATAGTTGCAGCGGTTATATTGAGTCCCGCTCCTGCCGCCTTTGGATTGAGTACAAGGCAGCCCGGCCCATCGTGGCCAGAGAATGCGTCAACGATTGCCTGCCGCTCTTCCTGCGGCGTGGACCCATTGATCGCCCCCCAGTATGCATCCGGCAGCCGACCCTGTGCTGCCTCACGGATAATCTCGCCACAGCGATTGAAAATTGCGAAGAGCAGAACCTTTCGTCCGCTCCTGAACGCCTCTTCGAGAATGGCGATTGCGCGCTCCACCTTCGGTGTGAAGAGCGGCATTCCGGCTGACGGATCGATCCCCGCGTCCTGATCCCTGTCGGGATCGCCTGATCCCTGCAGCCAGGGATGGGCACAGAAGAGCTGCAACTGACCTGTCGCGACCAGATTACCTGCCACAGGGTACTTCTCAAGCGTCTCGGCGAGCACTTCATCATAACGCCGGGAAAGCTCGTCACCGAGTTCGAGTGGCAAATCGATATCTATGCGCTCCGGAAGATCGCCGGCGACATCCCTCACTTTTCGGCAGAGAACGACAGGATCGGTCAGGCGAGCCAGATTCTTTGCCGATTCCTCGGAGTCAGGATGATCGGCTTCAAAGTCCTCCCGGCTTCCCAGCAATCCAGGTATCGCGAGATCAGCAAGCGACCAGAGATCCAGGAGCGACGTCTCGACCGGCGTCCCCGTCATCGGAATGGTACGCTGCCTGGGAATCCTCCCGACTGCCTGCCTGCGCCCGGAATCGGGGTTTTTCAGAGCCTGCGCCTCATCACAAATCAGCCATGACCAGGGCATTCCTGCAAAAATGGATATGTCGTTGACCACAGTGTCGTAGGTTGAAAGCACGACCTGCGCCCGCTGCAGACCCGCGGTGATGCCGGTTCTATTGTGTCCGCGGTGGATGAGAACAGAAAGCTCGGGCGCAAACTTCATTATCTCCTTCCGCCAGTTGGCGATCAGGCTCGTCGGGCAGATAATGAGGGCTGGTCGTGAGGTTTCCGGTTTTTCGCAGAGCAGCAGGGCAATGATCTGGATGGTCTTTCCGAGCCCCATCTCGTCAGCGAGAATGAGGCCGCCGGTATGCCGTATGGTCTGGTCCATCCATGCTACGCCCTGAGCCTGATACGGGAACAGAGTCGCATGCAGACCCGGAATGTCCTGATCCGGGCGCAGGTCGGCAGCAGCCGATTGCGCTGAGTGAAAGACGCTCTCTTCAGCTATGACAGGTATGTCGGGATTACCCAGCTGGACAAGACGCACCACATCGGGAAAGCTGAGCG
Organism: Novosphingopyxis sp.; assembly: GCA_042090735.1. Lineage (GTDB taxonomy): Bacteria > Pseudomonadota > Alphaproteobacteria > Sphingomonadales > Sphingomonadaceae > Novosphingopyxis. The sequence goes on from JBELIU010000093.1 coordinate 5,753, forward strand.
TTTTCGGCAGCTGCCCGCCCAGCATCTGCCGGACTACGGCCGGCGTATCGTGAGGAAGTGGGCGGATCACATTTCCGTCGGCGACCCAGTTGTAGTCCGGGCCGGACGCGTCCCAGACTTTCTTTTCCCCCCGCACAGTTTTGGTGCCAGCAACGTGGAGCGCAAAACCAGCACCCTCTTTCCGGATCCGGATTTCCGGCTGCACAACTCTTGACGACAACTCCCAGCCCTGGGGAGGTGCCGCTGTAATCTGCCTGAAATCGGCAGGAAGTGATGCTGATCCGTCAGTCATTGCCCAGCTTGGCCCTGAGTTCTGCGGGCGTCCAAGGGACCGGGCGTCTTGTATGTACCGCGCGATGGCAGTTCGGGCAAAGTGGTATCAGGTCAGTTGCCGGATCGTATGGTCTGGGCTCGCCGGCAAGCGAAAGTGGCTGCAGGTGATGAACTTCAATAATACCGCCAGCATCGCCATAAAGATCGCCAGGACTAAGACTGCATACCATGCAGGCTGCCCCGTGGATTCGCAGGCAGAGCAGACGATTGCGTGGATTTCGTTCGCGTCGGCGTACGACGGTCAGTTTGACAGCGCCTTCAGTCAGCGCTTCCTGCTCGGTCGGTGTACTTTCCTCGATCGGATCGTATCCATAAAGCTCTGCCATTGCGGCAAGAACCGGAATGACGAGCTCCCGGCAGGTCGCTGCAACGGAGTCATCGTCAAACCGGCTCTCGATACCGCGTTTCTCTGCGATGATCGTGAAACTGCCATTGTCGATCATCCAGTCATCGGTAGTCTGATTGTGACCGATTTTCAGATCCGCGCTCGACGCTACTGAAGCGACGAGTGCCCTTGCAAGCTGGACTTCTTCTGCGCTTGCCTGCCGCATCTGCCGGATCGTATCGGCTGCAAAATTGCCGAATGCCAACTTCGCTTCGAAGCGGCGCAGACCGGTCGGCCGAAGAGTGACCATCGGGCTGTGAGAGCGCTCAAGGTCTGCAAACCAGAGCCTGATTGCTGTCTGCACTCCGGACCTGTCTTCCTCCAGGCAGATTGCAGCGCCGGTTCCCTCCTCAACTTCCCGGCGGATCAGGGCCTGCTTCTCGGCAAGCATTTCAGTCCCCTTCTTCGTCCCCGGTCTCTGTCAGCTCTTCGTCGTCGGGCAGAGGCACTTCACGCAGCAGCTTCTTGAGATTGGTCGAAATCTCGTTGCGAATGTCCTCAAATATCGGCTCAAGGTCATCGTTGGTGTTGTTCTGCTCAGCCACAGCAAAAGCCCACAGCAGCAGATCCATACCTTCAACTGCATAGCCACTGGCGGCAGCTCTCTGATAGATTTTCAGATAGAAGTCGTGATGCTTGTTAATGCGGACGCCTGCTACGAAGCCTGACTCGGCATCGCTGCGCATAGCCGGCTCCCAGAGATCGCCGGACGTAATGGTTTCGACAGCTTCAACGTGAATACTATCCGGGTTTACGTGCGTATCCACGGGTACCCGAAGCTTGATGCCTGAACCGCGATTGTTGTTGAGTGTAGCGGTTTTCTGACCCGCGTCGGCAGACTGGACGTCCGGCTTTTTGGTCGAAGGCGTATTGCCGATGACTTTATTCGCGCTGCCGTGATCGACGCCGCGCTCCACCGCCGCTGCTTTCTCCTTGCGCCGGTAGCGGTTTCCTGCCTCGCGATAAGTCGGCTGAAGTAGGGTCTTGAGGGCTTCCTCAAGAGCCGGGTCGAAGAGAATTTTCGATTTCTTGACGTCGACCTTGAAGGCCTCGTCAAGCTTATGTGTGAAATCGAATTCGACGCGCAGCAACGACGTGTGCGGCTCAACAGAACCAAATACGCCAAGCCAGCCGCCCTGCTGGATCACTCGTCCTTCGCGATGAATGTAGAAGCCCTGGCCGCGGTTGGTGATATTCGCGATCTTTTGTTCGTCTCTGGTCAGATCCCGTCGGTTCGGGAGAATCCACGCCCTGATGTGCGCTGTTTCAACCGACCCGTCCTCCAGTTCGATCTCGAGTTTCTGCTGTTCAGGTGAAAGCACCTGATCGGCCTTCTCAGGATAGAACGGGTTCCACGGTCTGACCTGCTCCCCATTAACAGATATTGAGACATGCCTCTCACGATCGTCCCCTTTGTCGAGGAAGCGATAATAGATGAGAGCGACATGGTCGATCAGCCGCTCACCCAGCCGTCTGATTGCAGCCTGTTCCCTCGCGCCACCCGGATCGTCGTATTCTTTCGATAGCAGACGGTCGCATTTGGACCAGACCACAAGCGTGCCCTTGTCGCCGCAAAGCTCTTCGAAGAGCTCGTAGTCATCTGCTGTCATCTCTTCGCGGAGCATTTCCCACTGGTTCTGCTCTTCGACATGCTCGAGGTCCCATGCGAGCTTGGCGAAGTCAGCCTTATCAGACTGACGGGAAATGACCGTAAACCTAAGGCAGACCGAACTGGATGCCGTCTTGAGACCAAGGCCAAACTTGCCGAGACTGGCAAGATTAGCTCTGGCAGGTGCCCCGTAACGCATAGCGTCGAACAGCATCTCGCTGTCCATGCCATCACCATTATCACCGAAGCACACGAATTTTCGACCGTCTTCGGCCAACTCTATTCGTACATTGACCTCGGTCGCATTGGCCGCGATTGAATTGTCGATGATATCAGCGGCGGCGGTATTGAAACTGTAGCCTGTGTCCCGAAGCCCGTAAATGAGCCGTGGCGCGTCGGGTTGATTAATCAGATCATTCACTTAGCCGCCCCCTTAAAAGAGGGCGCCTTTGCTGAAATCCAGCCCGCTACCCCCCGCGTCGAACGGTATCGAACTTAGCGGGATGATCGTTAAATGAAAGCTGACAAACGACTTGCGTTCAAAGACCGTCTCCGTTTCGCACCTCTGCATGCCTGAGATAGACCTCAACTTTTTCCAAGGTCCGTCGCCGCGGCCGCCTTCCCTGTCTTAAGTCCAAGACAAAGCGTGGATCGCCAACCGCGCGACGACCAAACCGTGTCGCCGACATGTGCGATTCCTTCAGGTGTCGCTCAATGCGATCCAGCAATTTCATGGCCTTCCTCGACTCACTCAACACTTGTGTTCCTGTTTTGTTCTTAGTAGGAAGGTTCCATCGAGTCTAGGAGATTTCCTTCTCTCCTCAGACCGTCAGAAGGAACGACACGATGGAACATGTCAGAGAGGAGCTCGATCGCCTGATCCAGCAGCGACGGCTCGGATATTCCTCGATCTCGCGGATGATCGGACGAAACTCGTCCTACATTCAGCAGTTCATCAAGCGCGGCTCGCCGCGCAAGTTGGACGATGATGACCGGCGCACGCTTGCCAGCTTCTTCGGGGTCGACGAGCAAGTTTTGGGCGGCCCGGCCGCGCCAATGCGTGACGGACTGATCGAAATACCCGTACTCAATGTCGATGCATCAGCGGGCTTTGGAGCAATTGCCGAAAGCGAGACCGCCCATACACGCTTCGGCTTCGACGAACGCTGGCTTGCCCGGCTGACCCGGGCAAAGAGCGCCAGTCTCTCGATCATCCATGTCCTGGGCGACTCCATGGAGCCGACACTCAGCGATGGCGACGAAGTACTGGTCGATGCGTCGGACCAGGGTTCGCGGCTACGTGACGGCATCTATGTCCTGCGCGCCGATGATGCGCTGGTGGTCAAGCGCGTGACGCTCAAGCCAGGTGGCCGCAAGATCACCATCAGCAGCGATAATTCGGCCTATCCCAGCTGGGATGATGTCGATCGGTCCGAAATACAGGTGGTCGGGCGTGTCATCTGGTTCGGACGCGCGGTTTAGGAGCTCCCGTTGGCTTAGATCCCGATTTCGAAAGGCTTTACCCTTTCCTTGGTGAGTTCGGGCTTGTCACTTGCCTGCGAAGCGCTGCCAACATCCTTGTCTTGCGAAAGCCCCTTGGCAGCTGCCGCTTTGAGCCTTTGCGTTACTTCGACGGCCGACGCTTTGTCGCCGCTGTTGGACTTGATGGCCCGGCCGAGTTTCTCGGCATTATCTGCAATCAGCGTAAGGCCGTCGCGAAGCCGGGTGACCGTGACCAGGAAGGTCT
>JBELIU010000094.1:0-9823 GCA_042090735.1 Novosphingopyxis sp.
ACGGCACCGGCGCGCCTGATCCTGCCAATCCGCATCCGGAAAAGAAGGTGCCCTATCTGGTCGGCGGCCACGAAGCCATTCGCGAGCGCGGTGCCATGATCGTCTACCTCACCGATGCCTATCCATTGGCCAAGCTGGGACCATTACCGGGCGAGCCGGGCCGGGGGGCCTATCTTTCCTGGCTATTCTATTATCAGGGTGTGATGGAGCCGCTCATCATCCTGCATTGGGCAGGGCTGAGCCATCCGGCGATTACCTCTTCTCTGCGCGACATCGCCACAATGACCACCCGGTTGTCGGAAGCGTTGGCGGACGGTCAATGGCTGCTTGGCGATCGGTTTAGCGCGGCGGACATGCTGTGTAGTTCTCCGGTCATCTTTTTTCCTGAGCTGACGCCTGACGATTCCATCATTCAATCTTGGGTGGCACGTTGTTCCGAGCAGATACAGGACGCAAGCCCGGCATAGGCGTCAGTCGGACAGGCTTTCGAACCCCGGCGCGCCGCCGCGATCGGCAGGCGCGCCGGGAAGCGCGAACTTCATCAGCAGGGTGCGCTGATAGGCGTTGAAGTTGTCGTCGCTCGCGATCCAGACGATATTGCGGCCACCATCCTGCGTGACGGCGAGCGCTTCCATATTGTCGACTGCCAGCGGCGACTGAAGTTTTGCCAGCAATTGACCGCGCACGCGCGCGCCGGGGCGGATCGCGCCGGCATAGATCACGGTGAGGGCCGCCGACAGGCCGGTGGGAAAGGCGAGGCGGCGGTTCAGCACCAGCAGCCGCCCGTCCGGCAGCACCTTGGCATCGGTGGCACGAAAGCCATCGGGCGGCAGATAGGCGAAGCGCTGCGGCGCCTGCTGCGCGCTCGGCTGGCCGGGCCAGATCAAGCCTTCATAGCCTCCGCCCTGCACCTCACCCTTCTCGCTGATGACGATGAAGCGGCCATCGGAAAGGCGCGCTATCGCTTCGGCGCCGCCATTGCTCGGCCAGCGTTTCATCGCCTTCGGCCGCACCTTTTCCAGTTCCCGGGTCAGATCCGCCGAAAAGCGGCGCAGCGAGGAGCGGTTTTCGAAGCTGATCCAATATTGCCCGGTGGCCGGAACGCGCACGATCGATTCCGAATCGCGCTCTTCATATTCCGGCTCTTCCTCCTGATTGCCGCGCCAGGGCAGCGGGCGGATGAACGGATCGATGATCGCGCCGTTCGGCCCAAGCCGGAAGTCGACCAGCGTTGCACCGTCGCCCAGCGCCACGAACCGCCCGTCGGGCAGCGCTTCCAGCGAGGAGATACCGCCGAACCGGTCATTCTCGCTTTCGAGCACCCAGGCGCCAAGAAAGCGCAGTTTTCCGAGCTCGGTCCGCGCGGGATTTTCCGGATCGAGCGGGATCGGGCGGCTGGAAACCGCCTGATCATTGTTGGGCCTGTGCTGCCGATCGCCGCTCAGCGCTGCCCAGGAAAGCGCGATGAGCAGGGCGATGACGACCAAGGTGCGCCGCCGCTTAAATGTCAATCTGTTAATCTTGATGACGCTTTTCCTGAACGGAGGATAAAAGAGGCATTCAGCGGCCAATCAGTGCCAACCGTCCATAACAACATGGTCGATGGGGCAAAGCCTTCGTGTTTCGGAAGGCGCGTTTTGCTCCATTGCAATCCTTTTGCGTCCGGTGGTTCCCGCGTTTCGGGGCCGGATGGCAGGGGGGAACCCTCGCGTTGCGTAACCGGGGGTGGGGGTCGGCACGTCGAGACGCCGGCCCCCAACTTTTTTGGGCGGCCGCGCCGCGCCATGCGATCTCGGCCCCCTGGGTTCTGAAAGCTTCCAAAAAGCTGTGGAACGCGTTTCCGGCTTTTCCCGCTTTCCTTGCAATACCCCCCACGGACATGCGATTGGGAGCCTTTGCAGGGGGGCATCTGTTCCCCTTACTCCCCCACGCTATCCCACTGGACCCACATGATCACAAGCGACGACCTGCGCGGAGAACTGCGCGACCTTCACCGCAAGGCCGAACCCGATGTGCTCGCGCCCCTCGTCCTTCAGGCGAAGGTGGGGGCGGAGGAACGCGCCCTGATCCTCGGCAAGGCGCGCAATCTGCTGGTGGACCTGCGCGAAGGCCAGTCGAAAGGCTGGATCAACCAGTTCTTGCAGGAATATCGCCTCGGCACCGAAGAGGGCACCGCGCTGCTTTCGCTCGCCGAAGCGTTTCTGCGCGTGCCCGATGCCTATACGTCGGATCGGCTGATCTCGGACAAGATGGGCGGCGCGGACTGGGGCGCGCATGCCGGTGCGTCCGCGAACCGGATGGTCAACAGCGCGACTTGGGGTCTCGTGCTCGGCAAGGCGGTAGTCGGCGCCTCTCCGCGCGCCAACGTGCTGCGTCGCCTTATCGCGCGCAGCGGTGAACCGTTTGTCCGCAAGGCGGTGCATCAGGCCATGAAGGTCATGGGCGAGGTGTTCGTGATGGGCCGCAATATCGAAGAAGCGATCGCCCGTATGAACAAGAAGGAGAACCGCGCGTTCGTGGCCTCCTTCGATATGTTGGGCGAAGCGGCGCGCACGATGGACGACGCGTATCGTTATTTCGAATCCTATCGCCATGCGGCCGACGTCGCGGGCGCTGCGGGCAATGGGCACAGCATCTCGGTGAAGCTGTCCGCGCTGCATCCGCGCTATGAGCCTGCGCGCGCTGGAATCTGCATCCCGATCATCTCCGAAATGGTGCTGGATCTGGCGCTGCGCTGCCGCGAATCCGGCGTGGCGCTGACCGTCGATGCGGAGGAATCCGAACGGCTGATGATCAGCCTGGATATCATCCGCGACGTCGCCCGCCATCCCTCCCTGGAGGGCTGGGACGGCTTCGGCATGGCCATCCAGGCCTATTCCAAGCGCGGCCTCGCGGTCGTCAAATGGGCCGATGCGCTAGGTGAGGAGACCGGCAGCAAGATCAACACCCGTCTTGTGAAGGGCGCCTACTGGGACACCGAGATCAAGCACACGCAGGAAATGGGCCTGTCCGATTTCCCGCTGTTCACCCGCAAGATCGCTACCGATGTCAGCTATCTGGCCTGCGCGAAGGAGATGATCCGGTGCAAGAACCTGGTCCCCGCCTTCGCCACGCATAACGCGCTCACCATCGCCACGCTGCTGCACTGGACGTCGGAAGCGGGCCTTTCCAAGGACGCGTTCGAATTCCAGCGCCTGCACGGCATGGGCGAGGGGCTGTACGAGCGTATGGCCCGCGAACAGGGTTACCGCGTGCGCACTTATGCGCCCGTCGGCGGCCACGCGGACCTGCTTGCCTATCTCGTCCGCCGCCTGCTGGAAAATGGCGCGAATACCAGTTTCGTGCACCAGTTCACCTCGAGCGACGTGGACGAGGACGAGCTGCTGGCCGATCCGGTGGAAAAGGTGGAAGCCGTTGGCGGTACGCGCCATCCGGGCATCGCCTTGCCCGAAGACCTGTTCATGCCGGAACGCAAGAACAGCAAGGGCATGGACCTGGAGGACCGCGAGCTGCTGGAAGGTCTGGCCGAGCGGCTGCGCAAGCCCGTGCAGGTGGAGCTGCGCGGCGAGAAGGACGTCGATGAATGCATCGACAATTGCCACAAGGCATTTCCCGAATGGTCCAAGACCACCATCGAGCACCGCGCCGCCTGCCTGGAAAAGTTCGCCGACCTCATGGAGGAACGGCGCGAGGACCTGATGTCCGTGATGGTGGACGAGGGCAGCAAGAACATCCCCGATGCGCTTGGCGATGTGCGCGAGGCGGTGGATTTCTGCCGCTATTATGCCGCGCAGGCGAGGCTGAACCTGAAGCCGATCGACCTGCCCGGGCCGACGGGCGAACAGAACGTCCTGCGCATGGAAGGCCGCGGCGTGTGGGCCTGCATCGCGCCGTGGAACTTCCCGCTCGCGATTTTCGTCGGCCAGGTGGTCGCCGCGCTCGTCACCGGCAATACGGTGGTGGCCAAGCCCGCCCCGCAGACGCCGAGGATTGCCGCGCTCGCCGTGCGGCTGATGCGCGAGGCGGGCGTGCCCCGTAACGCCGTGCAACTCGCCGTCGGCGGGGCCGAGACCGGCGCCGCGCTGACCTATGACCGGCGCATCGCGGGCATCGCCTTCACCGGCTCCAACGCCACGTCGAAGGTGATCGCGCGCAGCCTGGTGGCGGAGGATGACCGCCCTCTGATCCCGCTGATTGCGGAAACCGGCGGCATCAACGCGATGATCGTCGATTCAACCGCGCTGACCGAACAGGTGGTGCGCGACGTGCTGATTTCCGGCTTCCAGTCGGCCGGGCAACGCTGTTCGGCCATGCGCCTGCTCCTGATCCAGGAAGAGGTGTATGATCGTACGATCACGATGCTGAAGGGCGCGATGGACGCGCTCGTCATCGGCGATCCGCACGAGCCCGATACCGATATCGGCCCGGTGATCGATGAGCCGAGCTATTACAAGCTGAACGCCTATCGCGAGGCCTGGCACAAGAATGTGATCCACGCCTGCGAAGTGCCGGGCAAGGACAAGGGCCTGTTCGTGCCGCCCACGCTGATCAAGCTCAACAGCATGGATGAGCTGGACAAGGAATGGTTCGGGCCGATCGTCCATGTCGCCACCTGGAAGGGCGGCGAGCTGGAGAAGACGGTGCAGCGCGTGAACTCCAAGGGCTACGGCCTCACCATGGGCATTCACAGCCGCATCCTGCGCGCCGCGGATCAGGTGGAAAGAACCGCCGAGGTGGGCAATCTTTACATCAACCGTTCGATGATCGGCGCGATCGTGGGGTCGCAGCCCTTCGGCGGCGAGGGGCTTTCAGGCACCGGACCCAAAGCGGGCGGCCCGCACTATCTCTACCGCTTCTGCGCCGAGCGCACGACGAGCACGGACCTCACCAGCGCCGGCGGCAATGCGACGCTGCTCAGCATGGGCGACGGGATTTAAATCCAACCGGCGTCATTGCGAGGAGCGAAGCGACGCGGCAATCCAGGGCGGGGTAGCGCTGCTTACGTCCTGGATTGCGTCGCCTGCGGCTCGCAATGACGCGTAGCTTTTACGAATCCGAGTTCAATAACCCAGCTTCAGATCGACCACGTTCTTCATGTTGCTGCCGGAGCGATAGCGTTCCAGATTTTCCAGGAACAGTTCGGCGGCGCGCTGGAACATTACCATCGTCGATTTGCCGGACAGGTGCATGCTGAACAGCGTGTTCGGCGCGTCCCATAGCGGATGGTCGGCGGGCAGTGGTTCGGGATCGGCGACGTCGAGATAGGCACCCGCGATCCGCTCCTCCTTCAGCGCGTCGCTCAGCGCATCCTGATCGATCACGTCGCCGCGTGCGATGTTAGCGATCAACGCAGTCTTCTTCAGCTTCGCCAGCTCGTCCGCACCCACGATATGCTCGGTATCGCCGGTGGAGGGCAGCGCGATCACCAGCCAGTCGATATCGCCCAGCCGGTCGCGCCAGTCATCCTGTCCGATCACGCCCTGATCGGGCCGCGCAGTGCGGGCGACGGCGGTGACGTCCACGCCAAAGGGCTTCAGCCGATCGCCGATGGCCTTGCCGATCGCGCCATAGCCGAGGATCATCGCCTTGGAGGCGTAGAGTTCGCGCCGGCCCGGCGGATCTTCGGGCCATTCATGTCGGTCCGCGGCGCGCACCACCTCGTCGTAACGCTTGGCGAGCGCCAGCATGCCGAGCAGGCAATATTCCGCGACGGGAATGGTGTTGATGCCCGTGCCGTTGGTGACGGTGACGTCCATGCTCGACAGCCGCTCCATCGGCAGATGGTCGAGCCCGGCATAGATGGTGAACAGCCATTTCAGCTGGTCCGCGCCGTCCACCGCGCTGCGGATCGCGCCCTTGTCGTACATGTCGATCCAGGCGATTTCGGCATCGGTCGCCGCCTCGATCGCCTCTGCGCCGCTGGTGAACCAACGCGCCTCGATCTCGCCGGGCAAACGCGCCTCGATCAACGGTTTCGCCATGGCTGGGAGAACGGCTTTGATCATGAGCGGATGTCCTTTTTGAAATGTCGCGCGGTGCAGGGGGAACGCGTCACTGGCTGATCCGATGCGCCGGGCGAACCGGCAAGGCTTTCAGAGCGACAGCCGCCACTCCCAGCCCAGCGGATCGCCGTCCATCAGCTCGATGCCGTTGGCGTTCAGGTCGTCGCGCAGCTGGTCGGAGCGTTCGAAGTCCTTTGCCTCACGCGCGGCCTTGCGCTGGTCCAGCAACTCGGAAACTTCGGCGCGCGTCAGCTTGGCGTCGTCCGGGCGGATGCGCAGATTTTCGCGGTGCAGGTGCAGCAGGTCCAGCCCCAGCACCTCGTCCATATGCACGATCAGGCGGTAGCGATCGCCTTCGCTCACGCGCTTCATGGCAATCACCTGTTCCACCACGGTCAGCGCCTTGGGCGTGTTGAGATCGTCGGCGATCGCTTCGTCGAACGCGGTCTTGGCGGCCAGGATCAGCGGGTGGGACAGCTCGCGCTCGTCCTCATGCTCCTTGAGCCGCTGCGCGCCCATGACGAGGCGTTTGAGGCGAGTGAGGGCGGCCTCAAGATTTTCCCAATTGAACTCCAGCTCGCTGCGGTAATGGGCCTGCAGGCACATCAGGCGGTAAGCGAGCGGATGCACGCCCTTGGACACCAACAGCGGCAGGCGCAGAAACTCGCCCGACGATTTGCTCATCTTGCCGGTGCGGTCGATCAGGAAGTTGTTGTGCATCCATATCCGCGCCCCGGTGCCGCAGGCATGCCCCTCGGCTTCGCAAAAGGCCTGGTTCTGAGCGATTTCATTGGGGTGATGGATCTCGCGATGGTCGATCCCGCCGGTGTGGATATCGAACGGCAGGCCGAGCAGCTTCTCGCTCATCACCGAACATTCCAGATGCCAGCCCGGCGCGCCGCGGCCCCACGGGCTGTCCCATTCCATCTGGCGCTTTTCGCCTTTGGGCGTCTTGCGCCAGATCGCGAAATCGGCCGGATGGCGCTTGCCCTCCACCGCATCGATCCGCCCCTCGCCATCGTCATCCGGCTTCTGCCGGGCGAGCGTGCCGTAGTCGGCGATCGTGGAGACGTCGAAATAGAGCCCGCTCTCCAGCTCGTAACAGTGCTTGCCCGCGATTTTTTCCGCAAACTCGATCATCGCGGGCACGTAATCCGTGGCGATGGACCAGTGGGCGGGCTCACGAATGTTGAGCGCCTTGATGTCGGCCCAGTAGGCCGCAGTGTAATGCTGCGCGATGTCCCAGATGGTGCGCGCGTCGTCGGCAGCGGCAGCCTTCTCCAGCTTGTCCTCACCCGCGTCGGCATCATCCGTCAGATGGCCGACATCAGTGATATTGATGACGTGGATGAGGCGCAGGCCCCGATAGCTCAGCGCACGGCCGAGCACGTCGGCGAACACATAAGCGCGCATATTGCCGATATGCGGATAGTTATAGACCGTCGGCCCGCAGGTGTAGACCCGCGCCTGCCCCTTGTGGACGGAGTGGAAAACCTCGGTCTTGCGGGTGAGGCTGTTGTAAAGATTGAGGGGGATGTTGTGGGGCATATCGGGTCATCTACTCTTGGAAGCAGACCCTATGCCCCATCAAAACGCGTCGTGCCAGCGCGGCCTTTGGTTACTCCTCGTCGAAGAGCTGGGCGAGCTGTTCGATCATCGTACCGCCCAGTTGCTCCGCGTCCATGATCGTCACCGCGCGGCGATAATAGCGAGTGACGTCGTGGCCGATGCCGATGGCGACGAGTTGTACGGGCGAACGCGTTTCGATCCACTCGATCACCTTGCGTAGGTGCTGCTCCAGATAGGCGCCGTGATTGACCGACAGCGTGCTGTCGTCCACCGGCGCGCCGTCCGAAATCACCATCATGATGCGCCGTTCCTCGGGCCGCGCGATGATGCGGCTGTGCGCCCAGAGCAGCGCCTCCCCGTCGATATTTTCCTTCAGCAGGCCCTCGCGCATCATGAGGCCGAGATTGCGCTTGGCCCGGCGCCAGGGTTCGTCGGCGCGCTTGTAGATGATGTGGCGCAGATCGTTGAGGCGGCCGGGCTGGGCGGGGCGATCGGCGGCGAGCCAATCCTCGCGCGATTGGCCGCCCTTCCAGGCGCGGGTGGTAAAGCCGAGGATCTCCGTCTTCACGCCGCAGCGCTCCAGCGTGCGAGCGAGGATTTCCGCGCTGACCGCGGCAATGCCGATCGGCCGGCCACGCATGGAGCCCGAATTGTCGATCAGCAGCGTCACGATGGTATCGCGGAAGTCGGTCTCGCGCTCGATCTTGTAGCTGAGCGAATGGCCGGGGCTGACGACAACGCGGGCGAGCCGCGCGGCATCGAGCAGGCCTTCCTCCTGATCGAAGTCCCAGCTGCGGTTCTGCTGCGCCATTAGGCGGCGCTGCAGGCGGTGGGCGAGTTTCGTCACCGTGCCTTGCAGATTGGCGAGCTGCTGATCGAGGAACTGGCGCAGGCGGGTAAGCTCTTCCTCGTCAGCCAGTTCGGCCGCCTCGACGATCTCGTCGAACTTGTCGGTCCAGACGTCGTATCCCAGGTCGGGCGTGCTGTCCCAGTTCGGGCGGTTGGGGCGCACGGGCTGCATCCCCTCATCGCCCATATCACCTTCCATTAGCTCGCTGTCGTCGGACATCTCGCCGTCAGCCTGCTCGTCGCTTTCGTCCTGGCCGCTGTCGTCGCTTTCGGCGCGCATTTCTGTCTGGCTGCTGTCGGACTGCTGGTCGTCCTGCGTCTCGTCCTGCTCCTCTTCGGACAGGTCGTCTTCATCGTCGCCGGCATCGTCGCCCTCATCGGGCTCGACATCACCTTCGGTCAGCTCGAGATGTTCGAGCAGGCTCTGCGCCAGCGCGGCGAAGGCATTCTGATCGTCCAGCGCCAGGCCGAGCGCATCGAGATCGGACCCGGCCCGGTCCTCGATCCAGTCGCGCACCAGATTGATGCCGGGCTGTGTGGCGGCAGGGGGCGCTTCGCCGGTCAGCCGTTCGCGCACCATCAGCTGCAGCGCGGTGGAGAGGGGAACCTCGTCGCGCGCCTTGGCGCGGGTGATGGGATCGGATCGCATGCGCTGTTCCAGCGCGGCGGTGAGGTTGCGGCCCACCCCGTCCATACCGCGAGACCCCAGCGCATCGATGCGTGCATTCTCGATCGCGTCGAACGCGGCAGAGGCCACCGGCTCGGGCGGGCGCGCGGCGGCGTGGCGCGCGGCATCATGGTGGCGCATGCGCAGCGCGAACTGATCGGCATATCCGCGCGCCTCGGCAATCTGCTCGGCGGGCAGATCGCGCTGCGGCATCGGCAACTTCATGTGGCCGCGCGAGGAGGAGGGGGCATCGGCCGTCCATGCCACGTCCAGCTCGGGCTCGCGCGCCATCGCCCGCGCGCACCCTGCAAGCGCGGACTTCAGATCATCGAGGCGAGTACGGTCCGTAATGGGCTTCAGCCCCCCGCCACGCTTTCGGGCAGATCCTCACCGAACACGCGCTGATAATATTCGGCGACCAGCTGGCGTTCGGCCTCGTCGCATTTGTTGAGGAAGCTGAGGCGGAAGGCGAAGCCGACGTCCTTGAAGATGGCGGCGTTCTGCGCCCAGCTGATCACGGTGCGCGGGCTCATCACCGTGCTGATATCGCCGTTGACGAAGCCCTGGCGCGAAAGATCGGCCACCTTGATCATCTTCTGCACGGTGTCTTCGGCGGTGTCGGACACCTTGCTGAGCACCACCTTGGATTCGGTGGCAGCGGGCAGGTAATTCAGCGTGATCACGATGTTCCAGCGGTCCATCTGGCCCTGGTTGATCTGCTGCGTGCCGTGATACA
>JBELIU010000095.1:0-9738 GCA_042090735.1 Novosphingopyxis sp.
GCATCATGCTTCGCCAGAAGAACGGGACGATCTCTGGCTATGTGGGGGTGAGCCCGGAGCATCCGCTCTTCGGCTACGAGGCGGACGCCGTGCCGGTTGGCGTTTCCAACACGGTCCACGGCGGCGTGACCTACGGCAAGGCCTGCGAGGTCAACCGGTTCGAACGGCAAGCCCACGGTAAGCCGCGTCAGGAACGCTACACGGTTTGCCACACGACATTGGTCAGGACGGTCCAGGACTATCGCACGGTGCAGACCACCGAGGACGAGTTTCACGAAGAACTGTGGTGGCTGGGTTTCGATACCGATCATCCGGGCGACCTCGTTCCGGGCGGTCGATATAGCGGAGGTCGCAAGGGTGACGTCTATCGCGATCAGTCGTTCGTATATTCGAACTGCATCGAACTGGCGCGGAAGCTGAAATCGTTGATCGAGGACGGTCAGGCCGGAGATACGTCGACACACGAGCCACTCCGCCTTCCGGCGCCCGCCGAGCATAAGGGTGAGTGATGGTCAGCTCGTTTCACCCTTTCGGTGCCGGTAAGGAACGCTACGGCGATGATCGGCATCCCGATCTACCCTGGGGATACTGGATGGTTTCGAGCGGATCGGTGCCGGGAGAACCGCCGTTGGTCGATGAGGACGGCCGTGAATGGGGATCGGTGCGCGAGGCATTCTGGATCGATCGCCTCGGTCTGCCCGCCATCCATTCCGGGTGGATGAACGGGATCATGGAATTCATGGCGAGCTACCTCGCAATTGCCGACGGTCGCTTCGTTCCGCCGGAGGAGCGTGTCCGGGACATTTTCCTAGGTGATGGTCACCTCGATCAGTTCTTCAGGGCATTCCTGCTCGCTGCCGGGCTGGTGAACGACACGGACGGACGTCCGACGCCTGAAGGGCGCTCTGTAATGCTGATGCTGATTGCGACGCGCACGCGAGAGGATGCTGCGGAAGATGTCGGTCTCGACTGGATTGTCGCGAACCGGACGGTCGCGAGTCATTCCGAGCGCATGGCGGCTGCCGAGCAGGTGGAAAGGCGGGAGCGCGTCGCTGCCCGAATGGCGCATCGTTTTGCCGTCGACACGATTGGTGGTGATCCAGCCGTGAAACTGATCGGTTTGCGGATCACCCGCGAGATTCCGGTCCGCAGCACCCTGTGGACGATGACTTGGTCCGATGGCGACCGTCTCGCGCGCGACCGTTTCTACCTCTGGCTCCTCGAGCGCATCGATCGCTGGGATGAATGGAGCGAGATGGTCAGCCGTGATGGCGCCCGCGCCCTGACCGAGCACTTCATGAAGCTGGCATTCTGCGACCGCCATCGTCCTAAATAGACTTGAGACCGCTAGAGCCCATCCACGACGAACTCTTCGGGTAAGTTGCTCGGCTGATATTCTGTATTTTCCCGCCGCTGCTCCACCGAAGAATGGATTGAAGAACCGGCGGCTATGTGTCGGGACTCGAACACGGGCAAACCGACGCCGAAAATCGCTGGTCTTCTGGAACTTGCCGAGAGCTTGCGCGGGACGAACTCGAGCATCGACCATCCGGCCGTCATCGTGTTATGCACCATACCGAGCGGGTCAGGCGGAACGTAGCGCGTGTCATCGTATTTGGCATAAACGAGCGAGTTGACGCTTCGCGTTGAGAAGCGAAGACCGCACCGCTTAGCATGCTCAATCATCCAGAGCAGCGGCACTTTGCATAACGCGCTTTCCTTTTCCGGATAGCCACCTCCCACATCGCCATGGCCGCCCGCGAACCACACCTCGTGAACGTCCTGGGGCACGCCCTTGCCATTGTCGAACGGGCCGGCATGATACTCGCGCTCGTCTCCCCAAAGCTGCGGTTGGAACATGGTCCGCTTTTCGTCGATCGCGACTGCGTGGACAACAGTCTCGACGCTGCGGTTATTACGCGTGAATGCGTGCGACTTGAGCCGGATACCCGCCCGACCGTTCTCTATGACCGACGCCACCGTATCGAAGAGACCAAGGAACCTGATTGGAGGGTGGTCGGGATTCACGATCCTGTCGAACAACCGGATCTCCTTGAAAGCGTCGCCGCCGCCGTCCTCACCTATCCGCTTGTATGCCCGGTAAGCGTAGTCCAGCAGATTGAGTTGGTGCGGCTCCATCAGTCCAAAGGCGTTCAGGAACCCCGCTAGCACCCGAGCAGTGTAGGCGCCGCGGCTAAAGCCGAGGATCGCGATCTTGTCGCGATCCTCGCCCCCCTCTCCGCGCTGATAATTCTCGACTAGAAATCGATATGCCTGCTTGACGTTCTGGTCGAGACCCCAGCCCGTCGCGAGTCCCCAGACCTCCGCGCCTTTGCGCCGCAAGCGCGACCACGCGCCTTCCGCGCCGAACGTGCCTACGCCGGGATCGTAGAGGACTAGCTGCCTGTCGTCCTTTTCGAGCGTCCCGTATAGCCGCAGAATGTTTGTCCGGTCGCACTCGATCTCGTTCGAGGTTCCATCGAGCAGGATGGCTATCGTCTTCGCCATAGCCTCAGTCACCGCTACCTTCGACGAGGACTTCCTCGCCTGTTCCGACCTCGCCATATTCAAACTGCTGCACCACCGTGCCGTCCGGTGCGACGAGTTCTACGCGATCTCCCGAGTTATTGAGCGCCATAGCTTGGCCGTTTCGAAGCAGCGCTTTGGTCTGCCCTGGCGCTAGCGAGCGCAGCGCGTCGAGTGACCAAGTGTTCCCAGCGATGTCACGCACCTGCCAACCCTCTAGCGAGATGTCTTCGTCGGTCACGTTGCGAAAGGTGATGCGCTCGCCAGCCAGGTCGTCCCCCACCGGGTCCGGCAGTAAGGCGATCATTCTGATCTTCCTTGTAATGTCATCTTCGTGGAAGTGGGCGTCCTCGAACCATATGGGTGCGGTCCAAACCCGGTCGTCCATCGGATGCTCCTCGTCGTCGCCGACACCTTCGGTGAACTGCGTGATGCGCAAGAAGACATATTCACCAAGCGCTTCCAATCTGATGCCCTCCAGCCGGAACGGCCCGACCTGGTCACCGACGACTTCGAACGTCTCCACGGGCCAGCTTGCGGGCCTACCTCCAGAGACGTCCTTGTAAACGTCGATCACGTAGACCGCATCGTGTTCGTCCTCGTCGACTATCTGCACGGTCAGCGGCAGTTCCTCGCCGATCGCCGGCGGGTCGGTCACGTCGCCCATCATCGCATCGCCTGCGCGGAATACCACTCTCAAGTTCCGGTCTTCGCTCGCGTAAACGTGACGGCGCCTCAGCGCTTCAATGATGCCTCTTCGTGTGTAGTCGGGTGCGACCACGGCGACGCGCGCATCAGTGGCTACGCCCCAGTTGTCGTAATGGTTGTCCTGCCCGACGCTGGGAGCGACGTGGAATCCAAGATTGAGGTAACGCTTGAACTGCGACGAATTGTCGTGCGTGCGTTGGTTTGTTCCACTCTTAAGCGCAGGCGCATTGAACACTTCGATAAGTGAGACACGAGGTGCCATCGCCTGCAGCCACGCGACTTCGCTATCGTCGCCAAAGTCGTCACGACCATAGTCGGCGACTGCGCGCTTCCCGCCACGCGGGTGGTTGAACTGGACAAGCGCGCTGCCACCTCCGCCGTCGGGATTGGCGTCGAGCCAGTCGAGCAGCAGGTCGAAGCGACCGTCATCGACGTCGATGACTTTGCTGACATCAAATACGTTGACGTGGTTTCCGCGGCTGATCGTGGAGAACTCTTGGCCGTAGATAGTGACGCATTCGCCGGGGCGGTTGGCCCGGTCGGCCGCGTCGATCAGGGATCCGGGAGCGCCGCGGTAGAGTGACGGCTCGCCCGCGATCGTGAGGCCATCGCGCCGGTCGCCCTTACCATCTGCGGCTGCATGGTTGTGCTCTGTGATAGCGAAGAAGCCAAGGCCGGCCGCACATGCCATTACATAGGCGTCCGCCGGTGTCCCCACCCCGTCGCTGTATGATGTATGTGAGTGGAGATTGCCGAAGCGGATGTCTGCGAGTTGCGCTTGCGCATGCGCCGCTGTGACGAGACAGCCTACCGCGACCAGAGCATTCAGGATCCGATGAGGTATGGCAGTTAATTTCCTTCGATTGCTTGCTCCGTTAGGCACGGCACTTCCAGCGGTCTTTTGCGGCGAAGTCATTCCGGTTCGGCATCGGAGTTCCGCCGTGCGACGATCCGACGTTTCGATTCCACTCTCGCTTCTTCCACGGCGGTCCTGACCTCGTCTAAATTCACGAGTTCTATCTGTGCCCGGGTCGGCGGCAGGTCCCTGAGATCGAGGTTCATCCTGGATATGAAGTAGAAGGCCATCGAAAGTCGGACCTCGACTGTGCGAAGTCCTCCTTCCATAGCGTAGTCGCATTTGATCGCCGCAGCCTGCTCATCGGTGAGACCTGGATGTGGTCGCAATTCGAGATTGATTTTCCTCGTCCACTCCAAATCGTCATCCGGATCGAAATCGGCCTTCGGGCCACTTTCGACGCGCCCCATCCGAGTGAGCACGAAGTCGCGGAAGTCGTCCTTGTCGCAGGCCCATGCCCGGGCGTGCCACCTATGGCCATCGAAGGCCAAGGCGTGAGGGGCGATGAGACGTCGGCTCGATTTCGTGAGCGACTGGTATTCGATTTCGAGGCAGGTCCCTTCGCGCATGGCGGCCATGATCGACCGTAGATAGTCCGGTTGCACGTGCCGGACGATGTCGGGTGCCATGTCCATTGCGGGAAGTTCGCGAAAGCGAAGGCTCGCTCGATCGATGGCACCGGAAAGATACGCGCGCTTCTGGAGCAGGAGGCGATCCGCTGAAGGCTCAAGGTATCGAGGCTCGAAGTCCGTAGTCGGCCGGAAATATCGTTCGGTCGCGTCGTAGGCGATGTTGTCGGGTGCGCTCTCGCGATAGCGCCGCAGATCGACCGACGCCTGCGGGGTCGAGATCCTGAAGGCGGTCTCCAAGTCACTGCGATTTAGAGCGCCCTCCCAGTAGAGCTTCCACTCTATGAACTCGAAACGCCGCCGTTGCGTCCATGAGATATCTTTTTCGATTTCCACCACCCTATAGCTTCTTGACGGGTATCGTTTCGATACCATATCGTAACTTAACGGTCATCCACCGATTCGCCTATTTCGATGGCCGCGTCAAGTTGAGGAAAGGATGTTGGAGTGAGCAGGGAGCATGTCGGACATACCGAAATTGTTCGCTTCGCCGAGGAGCGGGTTAACCTGCCCGCCGACAAGGCGCGGGACTACCGCGCCCAAGCCCGCAGGCTCCGCGAAAAGCTGGAGGGTTATCTCGACGAACACCCTGACTTTAGCCTTAGGAAAATGCTGTTGTCGGGCAGTCTCGCGAAGGGAACGGCCCTGCGCTCGCTCAATGACATTGATGTCGCCTGCTATGTGTCGGGTGTCGACACGTCGACGTCAGTCGATGAATTGCTCGCCTACATAGCCGAGCGACTCCGCAAGGCGTTCCCCAACTTCAAGCCCGACCAGGTGCAGCCGCAGACCTACTCGGTTACTGTCTCGTTCCGGGGATCCGGGCTCGATGTCGACGTGGTGCCGATTCTTTACGACGGCGATCCCGACTGGTTTGGCAACTTGGTCAGCCAGGACGATGGATCCTTCCTCAAGACGAGCATCCCGTTGCATCTCGAATTCGCGGCCAGGCGTCGGAAGGCACAGGAGAAGCACTTCGCGCAGGTCGTGAGGCTGGTGAAGTTCTGGGCGAGGTTGCGCAAACAGGAGAGCGATGCTTTCCGCTGCAAATCGTTCATGGTGGAGTTGGTCTTGGCGAAGCTGTGCGACGAGGGGCTCGATCTCTCCGACTACCCGGAAGCGTTGCAGCACTTCTTTACGTATGTCGCCAGGACGGGTCTCCGCGAACGCATCGTGTTCTCCGACTACTACACGGTATCGTCTGTGGAGGACTTCGACGATCCCGTGCAGATCATCGATCCGGTCAACGCCGCGAACAACGTCGCGCGTCTCTACACCGACCTCAACGCCGACCTGATCGCCGACGCTGCACTTGATGCCGGCGACGCGATTGATGCGGCGCTCGCCGCCCCGAACAAGCAACTGACCGTCGGCTACTGGCAGAAGGTCTTCGGTCCCTCTTTCCAACCCTGAGGTCTCCATGTCGAGCTACACCTACACCGAGAGTTCCACTTTCACTGTTACCCATGCTCGGCATATGGCCGCGAAGATCGCGACCGACCTTAAGCGTATCCAACGTTTCTACGGTGAACCTTCGGATGCGGACATCGCCGGTTATGAGGAGGAAGCGGTCGCACTGATGAAGGCCGGTTACCTCTCCCACGTGAGCTACGGCTTCAAGCGGGATGGTAAGTGGATCGAACCGACCCTTCGATACGCTGCGAAGGATCTAGTCGGCGCCGGCGCCAACGACGACGATCCTGGCAGGATCGATCCTCGATGTGATGTCTCGGGTGCCGTGTTCAGCAGCTTCCTGAGCTATTCGGCCGCATACCTCTTAGCTTCGGAGAGTGAACGTGCAACTTTCGAGGCTGGGTTACCTTTCCAGCGCACGACGAGGTCGGAGCCGCAGGTAGATGGTTGGCTGGAGACCGACAGGACGTATTCCGCCGGTGGACGGGCACTCGATCGTTCGCGCGTGAGGAGCTGGTGATGGCGGGCCTTCCTCCTATCGACGAACTCTTTGAGAACCGGCTGAGCTACCCTGACATCGATCCGCAGGAGCGTTTGGCGCGGCTCGTCGGTCTCGACGACCAGAAGTCGCGACTCGCGAAGGTGCTCGGTCTGATGATCAATCCCGAAGCGCTGCGCCGTTGGGCAGGCACCCATCATGCCGGCGAAGCAAGTTCGCTTCTGGACACCGTTCTCAGGAGGCCGCCGCTGGTCATCCTTGCAGGCGACGTCGGGTCCGGGAAGACCGAACTCGCCGAGACAATCGGCGATGCGGTCGCCAGGAGCGAGAAGGTCGACCTGACCCTATACCCCCTCAGCCTTTCTGCGAGGGGCGAAGGGCGCGTAGGTGAGATGACGCGACTGCTTTCCGCGGCTTTCGAGCACACCGTCCAAGCGGCATCACGCCTCAAGTCTGAAGGAAAGGCCCGGGGAGGCGTGATCCTGCTGGTAGACGAGGCCGACGCTCTCGCGCAGTCGAGGGAATCGGCACAGATGCACCATGAAGACAGGGCGGGTGTAAACGCCTTCATAAGAGGCATTGATCGGCTGGCCAATCTGAGGCTTCCAGCGGCGGTAATCATGTGCACCAACAGGCTCTCCTCGCTCGACCCGGCTGTTCGGCGGCGGGCCGCCGACGTGCTGACCTTCTCCCGTCCCGATGAGGGGCAACGGATCCATGTGTTGGGTGAGAGGCTCGGGCCACTCGGGCTTGGCGACAAATTGGTAGCCGAGTTGGCACGAGCGACCGGCCCGAACAAGGAACGGGTGGGTTTCACCTATTCCGACCTGACACAGCGTCTTCTCCCGACCATCGCGCTCGACGCATATCCGGATGGTCCCGTGGAAGGGGAGCGTGCGGTCGAGATCGCTCGTTCGATGCGCCCCACCCCGCCTTTCCACGACGAGGAGACTTCCGCATGACGGATTGGTCCATCGAAACGCTTCTTTCGGAGCTCCACGACGAGATTCAGGAGAAGCTGGCCCGAGCACGCAAGTCGTTCGGACATCCGGGCACTAAGGGTGACGCCAGCGAAGGTGTCTGGCTCGAACTTCTCCGCAAGTATCTCCCGGAACGATACCGGGTCCTTTCCGCGCATGTGGTCGACAGCGAGGGCACCTTCAGCGATCAGATCGACGTGGTCGTGTTCGATCGGCAGTATTCGCCGTTCATCTTCAGCTTCCAGGGGCAGACGGTTGTGCCGGCTGAAAGCGTTTACGCAGTTTTCGAATGCAAGCAGTCGATTGACGCGGGGATGGTCCGGTATGCCAAGGAGAAGATCTCCAGTGTGAGGTCGCTTCACCGCACCAGCCTGCCGATACCCCACGCAGGTGGCGAATATCCCCCCAAGCCCCTCCAGCATATCTTAGGAGGGCTTCTGACGCTCGAGAGTGGATGGTCCCCCGCGCTGGGCGAACCTCTTGAGCGCGCACTTCTCGAAGGACCCGCCGGCAGTCGCCTCGATCTGGGCTGCGTTGCCGCACACGGGATCTTTTCATGCGACGAGGACGGTTGTGGCACGATCACCCCGATGGGGAAGCCCGCCACTGCGTTCCTGTTCGAACTCATTGCGCGACTGCAGGAGAAGGCGACCGTCCCGATGATAGACGTTCGCGCCTATGCGCGTTGGCTCGACGTCGCGAGCGCCTGAGCTTCCCAAGAGGCTTTTATTCCTCTTGCGAGAGGAAGGGCGCGAGAGTGGTTCGCCCGCTCACGACTGCGGCCCAGCCCCATTTGTCGCAGAATCTTTTCCGGGATCTTTAGACACAGCTTCCTTGAACTGGACGGTATCGCGGTCGAACCCGACACATGGCCGAGGGTGCTTTTTTTCGGCCGAACGAAGTGTCTGCCGCTAGGCTGTCGTCAGGCGACCGCTACTCTCTTGCGCATGAGCGCATGACCCTGGACTTCGTTTTCGTCGGGCACGAAGCCGAGGCGGGCGAAACGTTCCCTGGCGCCTGTCCGTGCAGGATCGACGGCTGTCCACAACCAGTCCGGTCGGACGTGATCTATGAGCTGGGGTATGGCCTGAACGAGCAGATCGTGGGCCAACGCGCCTCCACGACGTTCCTTCACTACCACCAGAGAATGGATGATGGGGTCGTTGTCTTTGGTTGCCATGACGCATCCGACACACTCGTCGTCCATCGTGGCGAGGTAGACGTGATGCGTTTCGACGGCATCCCGTGGGTTTAACACCAAAAGCTCGGTATCGGGTTCGAGTTCAGCTCTTGTCAGCACGCTCTCGAGCTCACGGGCACCGGACTCGCCTTCGGCCCGCCTCGTCTCGCATCGATTGCCCAAAGCTGCGACTCCCTGCCCAGCAGGGCGACGTGCTCTTTATCCAGGTGGGGTCAGGCCCGTTCGCCGCGGGGACGCGCGGGGACGGGACGTGCGACCGGCTGACGGTCGGCCAGGCTCTCCGCAGCATGTGCACGGCGCTCGCGCTCCTGGCGCGAGTAGGCGTCCGCCACGGAGCGGATTTCCCGGATCATGTCGGAACTAAGAAGTGCCATGGTGCCTGTTATCCTTTCGCCGTTACCAAATCTTGAACGATGTCTGTGGTTCCGGCAAGTCCTGACGTATGTGTGGAGTGCACAACGAGGACTGGACTGCCGATATAGAGGTTTTCCGTCCTAGATCAATACTCCGTCTCTCTAGAGGCTCGCGAGGTTCTCGGGACCGAGGATGGCAGCATGTCGGCTTCGTGCACCTTCGATCCTGACTGGAAGATGTCCGGCGTGCCGCCAGGCCTTGGCATGTCCGTCGCACCTTCCGTCGAGTGACACGTCGTTCGAGCCGCCTTCCACGATGGTCAGGAGAACCCCTTGGGCATCATACGGGCACTCCAGTGTGGTAGGCCGCGCAGAACTGTCGTCCCGCCATAGCGCTATTACCCTGTCGCTGCCATTCGATCGGTGCGTTCCTATCCGATCCTGCAAGGTCATAAGCCCTCTGGATGTGAGGGTCAGGACCGCACAGCCAGGATCCTCTGCGAGCACCGTCGCGTATCGGGCGGGCCAGCGCGCTTCAATCTGAGGCGCATCCATAAGCAGCGCGATCACCAG
>JBELIU010000096.1:0-9760 GCA_042090735.1 Novosphingopyxis sp.
GGACATTTTCCAGCGTCACCAGACGATCGTCCGCATCGAGCACGTTCATGCCTTCGCGCGTCGATCCGCCGGGGCTTGCCACCTTGTCGGCCAGCGCGCCGGGATCGTCGTCCGCCTGCACTGCCAGCGCCGCAGCGCCCTCTACCGTCGCCAGCGCCATCCGCGCGGCCTGATCTTCCGGCAGCCCGAGCTTGTGTGCAGCCGTCGCCAGCGCATCGGTGAAGCGGTAAACATAAGCGGGGCCGGACCCGGCGAGCGCGGCGACAAGGTCCATCTTGCCTTCCTCGTCGATCCATTCAGCGGTGCCGGTGGCATCCATCCAGCGCGTTATCGCCGCTTTTTCGCCGTCCGTCAGCGCGTCGGAATATAGGCCGAGCGGCGACTTGCCGAGTGCCACGCCGAGGTTCGGCATCAGACGCACATTCTTCGCGTCCGGAAACAGGCGGTCAAGCGTCGCAATCTCGATCCCGGCGAGGATCGATATGACCACCGTGCCGGGCTTGATCGTCTTGCCGATCTGATCCGCCAGATCGCCCAGCATCTGCGGCTTTACGCCCAGAAGGACGATATCATAGGGCTCGGCGGGCGGTTCGCTGACATGCTTGACGCCTTCGGGCACGCCGCTGGGATAGGGATCGAACGCGGTGAAGTTCGCCGGATCGGCGCCCGCACGGATCCAGCCTTTGAGAATGGAGCCCGCCATATTGCCGCAGCCATAAGCGAGCAGGTTCGTCGGAAAATCGGTCTGTTCGTTCATAGTCACCGATGTGACATGGCGCGGGGGCAGGTTCAAGCGCGGTGCTGACAACCTTCCGCAATCCGTTCGGGCCGAGGACGAACGGGGATGGGAGCCCCTAAGCCTCGCCCGCCGTATCGATCAGCGCGGCATCGATCGCCTCGCGCGGCGTCTTGCCGCCCCAGATGATGAACTGGAACACCGGGTAGAAGCGCTCGCATTCCTCGATCGCGGCGTCGACGAGCACTTGCGCCTGATCGAGCCCAAGCATGCCGCTCGGCCCTAGCAGCGCACCGTGCCGCATTAGGAGGATACCGTTGGCCGACCACAGATCGAAATGGCCGAGCCAGAGCTGCTCGTTGATAAGGCCCACCGCCTCGTACATCCGCGGTCGAAGGTCGTCCGGCACGGTGATATCCGGAAGCACCAGGATCTGGACGACATTGTCATCCTCCCGCGCGATCACGCGCAGCTGATAGCTGGTCCAGCTGCCTTTCACCTCGGCGGCAAGTTCATCCTCTCCGGCCATCTCGCACGGCCAGCCGCGCGCTTCGAACAGGGCGGCAAACATGTCGACGGCCGGGGCATCGCCCTCGCCCAGATCGCCCATGTCCTCATCATGCCCTTGCAAGGCTTATCCCCGATCGATCGTCATGCACGCTCGAATCTGATCGGCGACCGGCCGTTCGGCAAGGGATTTCGGGGGACGGCGCGATTGCTCTGGGGAGCCGCTGTGGAAAAGGAACGCGCCGGAAGCGATCTCAGGGAGCGCCGGGGCCATCCTTCAGCGGTGCAGCCGGGTGCGGAGCATCCGGCGCGGCGGGGCCACCCTTGGCCGGGGCGGCAGGTTTCTGCGCGGCGCCTTCCAGCGCATCGAGCCGGGCCTTCAACGTCTCAACCTCTTCGCGCGCCTTGGCCGCCATGGCCTTTACCGCATCGAATTCCTCGCGGCTGACGAAATCCATGCCACCCACGAATTCGCGGGTGCGCTCCTTGAAGCTGGCCTCCGCCTCGCGGCCCATGCCGGCAACGGTGCCGGCCATGCCGTTCACGAACTTGACGATATCGTCGACGATGCGGTTTTCGCTTTGCATGGCGGGTCCTTTTTCTGCGGTTCGCCTATATCTGGGTTCTGGCAGCGGGCGCGTAAAGGGTTTCCGCGTCCGGGTTCAGCCGGTCGATCTGAAAATTCAGGATCGCGGCGAAGCACAGCCACGCCAGATAAGGCACCATGAGCCACGCGGCGAGCGAGCGGATACGGCCGAAAAGCAGCGTCGCGCCGATCGCCAGCAGCAGGATCAGAAGGATCAGGAAAAACGCGCTCGACACCTGATGCATGCCGAAAAACAGCGGAGACCATGCCAGATTGGCAAGATATTGCAGCGCGAACATCCCCGCAGCCGACCAGCGCAGCGGGGCGCTCCGCGCGTTCAGTACGATGGCGAGCGCGATGCCCTGCAAGCAGTACAAGAGCGGCCAGACGATGCCGAACACATAACCGGGCGGTTGCGCGGCGGGTTTTTCAAGCGCTTGGTACCAGGCGTTGGTGTCGGTCGATCCGGCGATCATGCTGGACAGCCAGCCCAGCACCATCAGCAGCGGCACGGTAAACAGCGCCCAGCGGACAAGCGACATGCGCAGCTGCGATCGGGATGCCAGTTCGCTCATTTTCCGTCGGCTCTTTCCAAGTCGAACACAGGGGGGCTGAACGCGCCTTAACCGGGGCCTTCAAGCTTTTCCACAGGACGTTGGTTCCCCATTGTCCCGTAAAGGGCCGCCAAAACTGGCTCCGATGAGAAATTCCACATTGCCGCTAGGGCCGGTGATCGGGCTGCGTTCGATGCCGAGCACTTGCCAGCCTTTCGTTTCAAGCCAGCGCCGCACCTCCTCGCACACCCGCGCGTGCACCGCTTCATCGCGCACCACGCCGCCCTTGCCGATTTCCCCGCGCGCCGCCTCGAACTGCGGCTTGATGAGCGCCACCAGCACCGCGCCCTGTTTTGCGAAGCCGAGCGGCACTTCGAGCACCTTGGCCAGCGCGATGAAGCTGGCGTCGCACACGATCAGGTCGACCGGCTCGGGCACATGCTCGGTCGTCAGGATTCGCGCGCTCGTCTGCTCGTGCACGATCACCCGATCGTCCTGGCGGATTTTCCAGGCGAGCTGGTTGGTGCCGCTGTCCACCGCATAGACCCGCGCCGCGCCGCGGTTCAGCATCACATCGGTAAAGCCCCCCGTGGAGCTGCCGACATCGATAGCCACCGCGCCCGCCGGATCGATGCCGAAGGCGTCCAGCCCATGGGCAAGCTTGATCCCGCCGCGCGAAACCCAGGGGTGATCGCGCCCGCGCACCTCGATCGAAGCATCCTGCGCCACCTGCTGGCCGGGCTTGGCGGCCTTCGCCTCTCCGATATAGACAAGGCCTGCCATGATCAGGGCCTGCGCGCGCGTGCGGCTTTCCACTTCGCCGCGGTCGACGAGAAGCTGGTCGAGACGTGTCTTTTTTCCGGCCATTGCGGCGATACGCCTAGCCGCCCTCGGGCCGCGATGCCATAAGCTGAAGCGATGACGCGTTCTGTTCCCCGCTTCGCCTTCCGTCTGGCCCCTTTGCTGGCGGTCACGCTGACCCTGTCCTGCTGCGTCGCGCCTGAGCGCGAGCAGGCGCCGGAAACGACACCCGTCGCGGTGCGGCCCGCACCGACACCGCAGCCGACATCCTCACCCACCCCGGCGGCCCAGCTATCGGGCGAGTGGACCGAATGGCCGGCCAGTTCGGGCGAATGGATATATCGGCAGGATGCGCGCGGCAGCATCGCGCTCTTCGGTGAAGCGAATGAGGACGCCGAACTTACGCTGCGTTGCGATCAGGCTGCACGCCGTATTTTCCTCACCCGCGCCGGGACGGCGAGTGCATCGGTGCCGCTCACCATCCGCACCACTTCCGGCGCGCAGAGCTTCACCGCGCAGCCGACCGGGGGCGAGCTGCCATATCTCGGCATCGCGCTGGCGCCCACGGACATGATCCTCGACCGGATCATCTACAGCCGCGGGCGCTTTCTGGTGGAAGGCGGCGGCGCCCCATTGGTGGTGCCGAGCTGGCCGGAGATTGCCCGCGTGGTCGAAGACTGCCGGGGCTGAGGTATCGAACCGGTGATAACGCACCGCTCATATCGCTTGCGCAATAAAAAAGCGCCGGAGACCTTCCGGCGCGACACAGACCGTTTGTTCTGACGGCAAAAAAAGAAAATTCAAGGCTTGTTTCAAATCCGCATCTGACTCACCTTTGCAGATGTGGAGGGCAAAACAATGCACACCATAACTCAGTTTCAACAAGCGAAAGGAGGTGATCCGATGTCTCATGGTTCAGCTAAGGGGTCGGATAATTCCGTTCGGGAGAATGCCCGCTGACGCGCCGGCGTTCACGCCAATAACGATAAAGCGTTAGCCATAAGGCCTATCTTCCGGCAGCGGACACTTCCGACCGCTGGCCATGTTCTGGGGCCGCCCCGTTGCCGATGAGGCGCGAGGTGGCCCCTTTTCATATCCATCCTCGATATGCGCAGATCTGACCGCTTTGGGGCTCCATTCTCAGGCTCGAAGGCTCAAGGCAGCGCGCTTAGCGGTTGTCCGGCCAGGCTTTTGTCCGTCGGCGCTGATCGACCGCTGATCGAAAGCGGCATGGACTGGCACCCGCATCCCGCTAAGTGGCAGATTACGTACTTATTCATACCCCTATTACCCAAGGTCTCCCCGCATGAGCTTCGTCAAAGGCGCCTGGAAAATCCTCGTCGGCATCAAGGACGCGCTGGCGCTTCTCCTGCTGCTGATGTTCTTCGCCCTTCTCTTCGCGATCCTGAGCGCGCGGCCCAATGCCGCCGACATCAAGGACGGCGCACTGATGCTGAAACTGCAGGGCACGATAGCCGAACAGCCCGCCGCGCCCGATCCCTTCGCGGCGCTGCTGGGAGACGGGCCTGTGGCACGCGAATTCGGCGTGCGCGATCTCACCCGCGCGATCGAGGCGGCGAAGGACGATGCGCGCGTGAAGGCCATCGTGCTGGATTTGGACGGATTTGTAGGCGGCGGCCAGGCCTCCATCGCCACCGTCGGACGTGCGCTGGATGACGCGAAGAAGGCGGGCAAGCCGATCTACGCTTTCGCCACCGCCTATGCGAACGACGGCTATCAGCTGGCCTCACACGCCAGCGAAATCTGGGTCGATCCGATGGGCGGCGCGCTGGTTGCGGGCCCCGGCGGATCGAGCCTCTATTTCGGCAACGCGCTCGAAAAGTTCGGAGTGCAGGCGCATGTTTACCGCGTCGGCACCTACAAGAGCGCGGTCGAGCCGTTCACCGGCAGCAAGGCGTCCGAGCCTGCCAAGGAAGCGCTCTCCGCGCTGCTCGAGGAAATCTGGGGAGACTGGATCGACGGCGTGAAGCGCGTTCGTCCGAAGGCGAACCTTCAGCCCGTCGTCATGCAGCCCGCCGAAGCGGTGGAAGCGGCAAATGGCAATCTCGCGCAGCTCGCGCTGAATGCGGGGCTGGTGGACAGGCTCGGCTCGCGCCAGGCGTTCGGCGATTATGTGGCCGAGAAGGCGGGCAAGGGCCTGGACGATGCGCCCGGCAATTTCGCGCAGATCGATTATGACGACTGGCTGGGCGAGAACGAACCCGAGGACGAGGGCGATGCGATCGGCCTCATCACCGTGGCCGGCACCATCACCGATGGCGAGGCAGGCCCCGGCACCGCGGGCGGTGAGACCGTCTCCAAGCTGATTTACGACGCGCTGGCCGAGGATGACCTGAAGGCGCTGGTGGTGCGCGTGGATTCGCCCGGCGGCTCCGTGCTAGCATCGGAACAGATCCGCCTCGCCATCCAGGCGGCCAAGAACAAGGGCCTGCCGGTCGTCGTATCGATGGCCAACCTTGCGGCCAGCGGCGGCTACTGGATTTCCACCCCGGCCGATGCGATCTTTGCCGAGCCGGAGACGATCACCGGGTCGATCGGTATCTTCGCGATCCTGCCGAGCTTCCAGGAAGCGCTAGGCAAGATCGGCGTGACCACGGACGGCGTCATTACCACGCCGCTGTCCGGCCAGCCGGATATCTTCGCCGGACCGAACGAGGCGTTCGACCGCGTGGCACAGTCCACCATCGAAAACGGCTATCGCGACTTCCTGACGCGCGTGTCGAAATCGCGCAACATGACGATGCAGCAGGTCGATGCCATCGGTCAGGGCCGCGTCTGGGCCGGCGGCACCGCGCGTCAGCTGGGACTGGTCGACCGGCTCGGCGGCATCGACGAGGCGATTGCCGAAGCCGCGAAACGCGCCAAGCTGAAGGCGGGCGGCTATCATGTGGAGACGATCGAGGAAGAACCGGACGCTTTTGCCAAGTTCCTCGCCGATATGGCGCGCAGCGACGACCCAAAAACCGTCCGGCTGGACCTGTTCGGCCATGCGTCGCTGCGCCAGCAACAGATGCTGTGGCAGGCAGCGGCGACCGCGCAGGAGCTGGCCGGCACCACCGGTGTGCAGGCACGCTGCGTGGAATGCGAGCTGATGGTGCCGAAGGGCGGCACTGTGGCGGCGCGCAGCGGCTGGGCGGCTCTTCTCGCGAAGTGGATGTAACCGCCGCCTAGGCCTTTGCTCGCGGCCTTGCCTTGCGGCGGCGGAACATCAGGATCGATCCGACCAGCATGCCGCCGAAACCCAGCGCGGCGGACGCAATTAGAAACGGATTGTTGATATTCTCACGGGTCTGCAGGTCCATGATGTGCAGACCCCAGAGGAAATCGAACCAGCGCCACAGCCCCGTTCGCACGGCCATCAGTTCGCCGGTATCGGCGTCGATGTAGAAACGCGCGCCGTCTTCGAATTGCACCGCCCAGGCCGGGCGTTCGCGGCGAAGGTCCAGCGGCGGATGCTCGGCATCGCTGCGCGTGACCGAGGCGATTGCTGTATCGCCCTTGCGCGCGGCGCGGGCGATGACCGAGGCTTCGGACGCATCGACCGAAGGAAGCAGTGCGCCGCTTGCCGGATCGGCCCTGCGCCGCGCCCCATCCTGATAGGCCACCACCCAGGTCGCTTTGCCGCCGATGGGCAGGAGCGTCAGCTCCTCTGCCGCGCGCCCTTCCAGCATCGGCGCGATCGGCGTGATCGGCGGAAGAGCGGGCGCTTCGGCGCGAAGATGCGCGCCGCGCACACGCTCGATCGGCACGGCAGCCATGAACAAACCGCTGCCGGTCCACAGCACCAGCGGCACGCCGATCAGCCAGCCCAACCGGATATGCCATTTGCGCAAGGCCATCATTCGCATGGTGCCCCCTCCCCCTCTGTCTGCGATCTAGCGGTGGTGCGCATGGGTGATCGCCACGGCCAGCGCATCGGCGGCGTCCGCGCCCGCAGGCTTCGCGCCGGGCAGCAGGATGTTGAGCATCGCCTGGACCTGACGCTTGTCCGCGCCGCCCGTGCCGACCACCGATTTCTTGACGAGCCGCGCGGCATATTCGTGCACCATTAGCCCCGCCTTTGCGGCAGCGAGCAGCACCACGCCGCGCGCCTGACCAAGCTTCAGTGTCGATTGCGGATTGGCGTTGACGAACACTTCCTCGACCGCCGCCGCCTGCGGCCGGTGCATGGCAATCACCTCCGCCAGCGCGGCATCGATCTGCACCAGCCGTTCGGCCAGCGGCTGCTTGGCGTCGGTCTTCACCTGGCCGTTGGCGATATGCGTCAGCCGGTTGCCCTCGGCCCGGATCACGCCCCAGCCCGTGCAGGAGAGCGAGGGATCGAGGCCGAGAATCACCATTGGGACGCGCTCAGGCGTCCTGGCCGAGCTTCTCCATGATCTCGTCGGAGACCTCGTAATTGCCCCAGACGGTCTGCACGTCGTCATCGTCGTCCAACGCATCGATCAGGCGGAAAAGCGTGTCCGCATCGCCTTCGGCAACATCGACCGTCAGATTGGGCTTCCAAGCAAGCTTCACCGTCTCCGCCTCGCCCAGCGACTTTTCGAGCGCGCTCGCAACTTCGTGCAAATCGTCGCCTGCGGTCCAGATCTCGTGCTCGTCCTCGTTCGACTGGATGTCCTCCGCGCCCGCCTCGAGCGCGGCTTCCAGCACCTTTTCCTCACCGCCGACCGAGGCCGGATAGACGATCAGGCCCAGCCGCTCGAACCCGTGCGAGACCGAACCGGACGCGCCCAGATTGCCGCCATTCTTGCTGAAGGCGGTGCGCACATTGGTGGCGGTGCGGTTGCGATTGTCGGTCAGCGCCTCGACGATCAGCGCGATGCCGCCGGGGCCGTAGCCTTCGTAGCGGATTTCCTCATAATCGTCGCCTTCATTTGCCGACGCCTTGTCGATCGCGCGCTGGATATTGTCCTTCGGCATCGACTGCGCCTTGGCGTTGTTGACGGCCAGGCGCAGGCGCGGGTTCATGTCCGGATCGGGCATGCCGGACTTGGCCGCCACGGTAATCTCTCGGCTGAGCTTCGAAAACTGGGCGGAGCGCTTCTTGTCCTGCGCGCCCTTGCGATGCATGATGTTCTTGAATTTGCTATGGCCTGCCATGGCCTCATTCCTTCGATCTAAGGTTGTGTTGTCCCTTTAGGACAGGGCGCGCGCGGCGTGCAAGCGGGAGCAGCGCCCGCCCTCGCACCGCGGATGAAGCCGTCAGATTCGAACCGCGGTGCCGCTGACGCTCACCATCAACATCGATCCGTTCTGGCCGATCACTTCATAATCGATGTCCACGCCGATCACCGCATTGCCGCCGCGCTTGGCCGCCTTTTCCTCCATCTCTTCGAACGCTTCCTGACGCGCCTTGCCCAGCGCCCGTTCGTAGCTGCCCGAGCGGCCGCCGACGATATCGCTGATATTGGCAAACAGATCGCGGAAGATATTGGCGCCGATAATCACCTCGCCAGTGACCACGCCGTAATAATCGGCGATCGGCCTGCCTTCGACGGTGGGTGTGGTGGTGACGATCATGGCGAACCTCCTGCTCAACCATTCAATTGTGATAGATTACAATCGCAGATTTAGGCCTTGTTGTCATATCGAGAGGGTAAGCCTTCGGCATTGAGGGGAGTTAGATGTCAAACTATGGCGGTGAAATTTAACGGGAAAAGGATAATATTTTGAGAAAGGTTTTGGACGAATTAAAGCATGATTTTTTCAAGGGCTTAGTCGAAGACGTTATTCTAGCCCGTGATCGCAACGCCGCGGACGACAGTCAGGCCGCGAAGCGGAATTTGGTGAGATCTACAGTCTCTGCCATTGAAGGCGTTCTTTGGCACGCAAGACTGGTGGTATTAAGCTATCTCGAGGATTTATCGGAGCCAACGGATATTGAACGCATGGCACTGAGAGAAACCTCATACGTGGTGCGCGAAAACGGAATTATTGTAGAACAGCCCCGTCATGTCCCGACAACATCGATGGTTCGCTTGATAATAGCTCTCTATGAGCGAATGCTGGACATAGAACCTATCGATTTTTCAGGTTCTGATTGGAAGAATTTTCAAGATTATGTCGCGCTACGCAATAGAGTAACTCATCCGAAAGACGCTCAGGACATTCGCCTAAGCCAGACAGATGTCGAAGTTGCGCAAGCTGCACTCTTTTGGATCCTCGAACTAAGCATTCGTTTCCCAGAGAAAGCTAATGCTGCACTACGAGATCAGCTGGAGATATATGATGCATTCTTACAGGACCTGAAAAATCATGATTCGGCAGCCCTCAAGCTTTATAAAGAGACACTAGAGGAGGGCCGACTTTAGCGGCCCTCCTTAGCGCAAACGAGTGATTACGATAAACCAATAGCCGCTTTGTAGGTTTCCAGCAGCATCTCACGCTCTTGGCGGTCGTTGGCCGCCAACTTACGTAACTTAATCAGCTCACGCATGGTTTTGGTATCATAACCTTGGCTCTTCGCCTCTGAATACACGTCGCGAATGTCTTCGCTCACGCCTTTTTTCTCTTCTTCCATGCGTTCGATACGTTCGATGAACAAACGCAGTT
>JBELIU010000097.1:0-9701 GCA_042090735.1 Novosphingopyxis sp.
CGATGGTTCCGGTGCGCATGGAAGGCTGTATAGGTGTCCTTTGCGCCAATGGAAGCCCGCGCACGTCTTAACCGTCTTGATTCGAGGCCGCATCCGGTCCACGAGTCCGCGCCATGAGCGAGGATATGCCCGACAGCCTGATTCCCTATGACGAAATCGTGCAGGAGGCCCTGCGCGCGGTGGTCGGCAGGGTGCTGAGCGAAGTGGAAGCCGGCGGCCTGCCCGGCGAGCATCATTTCTATATCACCTTCAAGACGCACGCCAAGGGCGTGTCGATCCCGTCGCATTTGGTCGAGCGGTTTCCCGACGAAATGACGATCGTGCTCCAGCACAAATATTGGGACCTGAAGGTAGAGGAGAGCCATTTCGAAGTTGGCCTCAGCTTCAACCAGATCCCGAGCCACCTCGTTGTTCCCTTCTCCGCAATCACCGCCTTCGTGGACCCCGCGGTCGACTTCGCACTGCAGTTCCAGGTCGATGGCGAACTGGTTGCGATGGACCATGACGACGCGGCCGAAAATGACGGCCCGACCGTGGAGCGCGAGGACGGCAGCAATGTCGTCAATGTGGACTTCGGCAGGAAGAAATAATCCCGATTTTATCACACGGCTGCTCTCCGGCGCAGGCCGGTGCGCGGTCTCTGACGTAACCCGATGAAGCCCCGGCTTGTCGCCCGGGGAACGAAAGAGGCAATCATGACCAACACCCGCACCGAAACCGATTCGATCGGCCCGATCGAAGTCCCCGCAGACGCCTATTGGGGCGCGCAAACGCAGCGCAGCTTGCAGAATTTTCCGTTCGCGGAGCGCGAGCAGATGCCGATCCGGCTTGTCCATGCGCAGGCGATCGTGAAGCAGGCCGCGGCGCGGGTGAATCGCAAGCACGGGCTGGACGACGGCACTGCCGACGCGATCGACGAGGCGGCGTCCGCCATCACCTCCGGCAAGCATGACGATCAGTTCCCGCTCACCATCTGGCAGACGGGCTCGGGCACGCAGACCAATATGAACGTGAACGAGGTGATCGCCGGCATCGCCAACGAGAAACTGGCAGGCACGCGCGGCGGCAAGGAGCCGGTGCATCCGAACGATCACGTCAATAAGTCGCAAAGCTCCAACGACAGCTTCCCTACCGCGCTGCACATCGCCGCCGTCTTGGCGACACGCGAGCAGCTGTTGCCCGCGATGGACGTACTGATCGCCTCGCTGTCGAAGAAGGTCGAAGCGTGGGACGATATCGTCAAGATCGGCCGCACGCACACGCAGGACGCCACCCCGTTGACGCTGGGCCAGGAATTTTCCGGCTATGTCGGTCAGCTGATCGCGGCGCGCACGCGGATCGAGCGCGTGGCGGAATCGAACCTCACGCAACTGGCGATCGGCGGCACCGCGGTCGGCACCGGCCTCAACGCGCCGGAAGGGTGGGCCGAGGACATGTGCGCCGCGATTTCGGACATCACGGGCGAAACCTTCACGCCCGCGCCTAACAAGTTCACCGAACTGGCCGCAAAGGACGCGCTGGTGTTCTTCCACGGCGCGCTGAACGCGCTCGCCGCGGGCCTCAATAAGATTGCCAACGACATCCGTTATCTGGGCTCCGGCCCGCGTTCGGGCCTTGGCGAACTCAACCTGCCCGCCAATGAGCCCGGCAGCTCGATCATGCCAGGCAAGGTGAACCCCACCCAGTGCGAGATGCTGACGATGGTCGCGGCCCAAGTGATCGGCAACCAGCAGGCCGTCACCGTCGGCGGCATGCAGGGGCAGTTCGAGCTCAACGTGTTCATGCCGCTGATCGGCTCCAACGTGTTGCGCTCGATCGATCTCCTCTCGGTCGGCATGGACAGCTTCGCCACGCGCCTAGTTGACGGCATCGAGGCGAACGAAGAGCGGATCAAGGATCTGGTCGATCGCTCGCTGATGCTCGTCACCGCGCTCGCGCCCGTCATCGGCTATGACAATGCGGCCAAGATCGCCAAGCATGCGCATGCCAAGGGGCAGACGCTGAAGGAAGCCGGCCTGGAACTGGGCCTTGTCGATGAGAAGACTTTCGACGAACATGTGAAGCCGGAGAATATGGTCGGGCGCTGAGCGCGGCGCCCATCCCTTCATCGTCCCAGGCCGCAGGCGCGGTTTCACACCGAGCCAGATCGATCGATCCCGGGCATGCGAAACAAGGCGCATGTCCGGGATTTTGCTGTCTTGCAGGCCTGTGCGGTTCGTCGGACGATGGAGCGCCCGGAACTCCCCGGCGCGCATCCCGTTCATATTCCAACCGAAACGAGGTTCGTCAGAACAGGGAGACGCGCACAACATGGGTAAAGCCACCGATCAATTTCAGGGCCCGGTGCAGTCGCTCTTGGAGCAACTGTCAGCCATGGCCGATGGCTTTTTCAAGCTTCTCCCCCTTCTTGCCATTGCGCTTATCGTCATCTTCATCACCTGGATGGTGGCGAAAGGCGCGCGCAAGATCGCGGACCGGGTTACCGAAAAGACGGAGATCCGCCCCTCGCTGAAGGCGCTGGTCGATACACTGGTGACGATCTTCGTATGGGTCGTCGGTTTGATGATCGCCGCGACGATCGTGCTGCCGGGCCTTACCCCTGCCAGCCTGCTAGCGGGTCTCGGCATCGGCGCGGTGGCGATCGGCTTCGCTTTCCAGGACATTTTCGAGAACTTCCTGGCGGGCGTCCTCATCATGATCCGCAAGAAGATGCGGATCGGCGACGTCATCAGCTGCGAGGGGATTGAGGGCCGCGTGGAGCATATCACGCTGCGCGAAACCCACGTCCGGCGGCTGTCGAACGAAGTCACGATCGTGCCCAATTCGATGCTGTTCAAAAACCCGGTCCAGATCCTGACCGACGATGCCGAACGCCGCCACGAGGTCGTCGTTGGGGTCAGTTACGATACGGACCTGGAGGAAGCGCGCGAGGTGATCCTGACGGCCGTGGAAGACGCCGAAGGGGTCAATACTGAGAAGCGCATCGACATCTTTGCCTTCGAATTCGGCGACAGCAGCATCAACTTCCGTGTACGCTGGTGGGCCGGCTCCAAGCCGCTGGCCATGCATCAGACGCGCGACACGGTGGTCCGCTCGGTCAAGCGTGCGCTCGACAATGCGGGTATCGAGATTCCTTTCCCCTACATCACCCACACTTTCAAAGAGCCGGTTCCGCTCGCCCGTAGCGCGGATAGTGAAACCCAAGCTCCTTCAACCGGAGACTGAAGATGGCATTTCTGAAATCGCTCGCTGGCACCCTGATCGGAAAAAAAGTCGGCGAGAAAACCGCAGGTCGCGGCCTGCTTGGCGCTGGGCTTGGCTTCCTCGTCACCAGAGTGGCCACCCGCTCGTTGCCCGGAGCGGCCTTGGTGGGCGGCGGCTATCTCGCCAAGAAGCTCTACGACAAGCGCAAGGCGGATCGGCGGACCGAGGCGGCCACTTCCACGGGGCTGAGCGACGAGGACACCGACATGGCCATGGCGCGGGCGGAAGGCGAAACGGAGATCGTCGATGGCGAGTATAGCGATAGCGCCGTGGACGACCCGCGCGATGCGCAGCAGCTCGATCCCATTCCTCCACGCCCCGTCACGACCTGACATCGCTGTGCCCGCATGCCCTTGACGGCATGCGGGCCGCGCGGCCATGAACCCGCATGCCCGACCGAATTCCCCTCCAGCGCTACGGCGTGCTTTTTGTCCTGTCCTCCCCCTCCGGCGCGGGCAAATCGACGATCGCGCGGATGCTGATGAAGTCCGATCCGCACATCGCGCTGTCCGTCTCTGCCACCACCCGCAAACCGCGTCCGAACGAGAAGGACGGCGTCGATTATCACTTCGTCAGCGATGACGAGTTCGATCGGCTGGTCGCCAGCGATGCGTTTCTGGAATGGGCGCATGTGTTCGATCATCGTTACGGCACGCTCAAGGCGTCGGTCGACGCGCTGCTGGAGGACGGCAAGGACGTGCTGTTCGATATCGACTGGCAGGGCGCGCAGCAGCTGCACCAGCGCGCGGGCAGTCAGGTAGCGCAGGTGTTCATTCTGCCGCCCTCGATCGAAGAGTTGCGCAGCCGCCTGAAAAAACGCGCCAGCGACAGTGACGAGGTAATCGCAGGACGCATGGCACGCGCCCGCGCCGAGATCAGCCACTGGGACGGCTATGACTATGTCGTGGTGAACGATGATGTCGAGCGCTGTTTCAGCGATGTCCAGACGATCCTGCGCGCAGAGCGCATGCGCCGCCGCCGTCAGACGGGCCTCATCGAATTCGCTCGCGAGTTGATGACCGATTGAACGAAAAAAGGCCCCGCATCGCTGCGAGGCCCTTCTTTCTAATCAAACCAGTCGTTACGATCAGCCGCCGATCAGCGGCTGTACCACCGGGGCGAGCGACGGATCGAGCGTGCCGGCCGTGTTCAGAGCCGTCGCGATCGACTTCACCTTCGCATACCATTCCGGATCGGCCGTGACGTTGTTCATGCCGATTGCCGCGGTCAGATAGGCGTTGCCCAGCTGGCCGTTCGCCGGGTTGGCATCATAGCCTTCCTTGGCAACTTCAGCGGCCTCCTTGAAATAGGGGCCCGCGGCTGGCTTGTCGCCGGACTGGAGGATGATGTTGCCGGTGTTGTTGAGCGCGCCGATCAGCGCCAGGCGCGTGTTCACATCGTTCGGGTTCATCTCGAATATCGTGCGGCGTGCCGGCACGGCTTCCTCAAGCAGCGCGCCCACATTGGACATGTCGCCGGACTGCGCCTTGCTCACGGCAACCACCGTCAGCGCATCGGCAAGGAAGCCTTGGCTCTGCGCGTCGCCCGATGCTGCCATCTGGCGGATGGTGTCGAGATGCGGCTGCAATGCGGCGACGGCCCCGGCGAAATCGCCGCTGGCCTGTGCGGCCTGTGCCTTGGTAAAGCCTTCGATCGCGGCGTTGCGCATTTCAACCGGAACACCGGTCTCGTCGGTCGCAACGGCGGCATCGGCCTCGGCGGTTACGCCGGCCTGGGCTGCGCCGTCGCCGGACAACATCTCGGCATCGGCGCCAGCCTGCACCTCGGCACGGGCTTCGCTATCGCCGTGATCCATCTGGCTATGATCCATCTGGCTGTGATCCATCTGTTCGGCCTGGTCCTGCGCCAGCGCGGGCGCAGCAATCGCGGACGATGCGAGCAGGGCTGCGGCAAGGAAACGGGTCTTGGTAATGGGTCTTCTCCTCGGGTGGTTATATCGGCCGCGCGACTTCGCTCTCGAAGGCACGCGGATGGGGTGATTTGTCGGCTCGGCCAAGAAGGCCGTTTGCATGTTTTGGTATAGCAGAGGGCAGATGAACCGGGGTTTTACGGGCTTGTCAACCTTGCGCCCGGGCAAGTTCGCGGAACCGCCATGCTGCAGCGAAGTCCTCCCGCCGCGCTTCACGCGCCTCAACCGCCAGCGTATCGGCACCCCACAGCTGCTCCTGCCAAAGCTCATCCAGCACCGATGCTTCCCATGCATTGTCCGCGTTCAGCGCGCCCTCGTCCACCGCCAGCATCATCACCAGAGAGCCGCTGAGGGGAACGGTACGCGCAAAACTGGCAAGCGCCCAATCGTCGCGCGCGGCCAATGCCGCTGACAGTCGCTCCAGCGTTTGCGGCGGCTGCGGCTGATGCATCACCCCGCTGGCCAGATGGAAATCGATATCGAACCGCTGGCGCGCCCAGGCCAGCACCGGGTCCCAGCGCGCGGCCTGGTGCTGCACCAGCTCTTCCGGATCGGCCGCGCGGTAATAAAGCAGATCGGTGTCGCCATAGCCGGACAGCTCGCGCTCGAAGTCCGCGCGTCCGCTCGCAATCCGATCGAGCGCGGCATTGGCGAGGCCGGTGAGCGGCATGGCAGCCGGATCGATCGCATCGCCCTGCGCGCGCCATTCCTCTGCTACCGCCTCGGCCAGTGCGTCCGTGGGCAGGAGCAGAGGCTTGCGGGCAGGCGTGTTGACGGGCCGCCCGTCGAGCAGGATGGCCCGGCCGCCATCGCGAACTTCTGCCGCGACATCCTTGTAGAACCGCTTCGTCATCGCTCCGCGTCTTTACTCGCCCGGTGTGCGCCACTGCGCGGACAGAAAGCGTGGCACGAACACGAAATCGGCAAAACCCAGCACGATCAGCGCGATCCCGATCGACCGGGGCACCGCGATCAGCTCCAGAACGATGAAAAGCCCCACGATCACCGTGACCGCCCCCAGGAGGCGGGCGATCGATATGATGAAGAACCGGGCCTTGGCGGGATCGTCGCTCATATCATGCTCTCCAAGATCGAAGGGATGTCCTGCGGGCGGTCCGCCAGGGCCTGTGCGCCGGCCCGGATCAATTCTGCCGGATCGTGATAGCCCCACGCGACACCGAGCGCGCGCGCGGCGGCCGATCGGGCCATCACCATATCGAAACTGGTATCGCCTATCACAATAGTGGTCTCCGGCTCGGCCCCGGCCTCTGCCATCGCAGCCTCGACCATTGCAGGATGCGGTTTGGACGGATGGCCATCCGCCGTCTGCAAGGTGACGAACAACGCCGTGAGCGCGTGGCTCTGCAGCAATCCGTCCAGCCCGCGCTTGGACTTGCCGGTGGCAACGCCCAGCAGCCAGCCCGCTTCGTCCAGCTGCGTCAAAACAGCGGCGATGCCATCGAACAGCGGCTCTTCGAGCAGACCGTTGGCGCGCAGCGCACGAAAGCGGTCCTTGTATCGCTCGACCAGACCGAGATGCAGCGCCTCGTCGCCATCCGGCACCAGCACGCGCATCGCCTCGAACAGGCTGAGGCCGACGATGCGGCGGATTTCGCCGCGAGTCGGCGCCGCGCGCCCCACATCCTCGAACGCGGCTTCCATGGAAGCGCAGATCGCCGCCTGGCTGTCGGCCAGCGTGCCGTCGCAATCGAACAGGGCGAGACGATTGGCGATAGCGATGTCCCCGCTACTTGCGTGCGTTGCGCGAGGTGCCGCGCTGACGCCTCTCGCCGCGGCGTTCCTTGCGGATCTGCTTGGCGTGCTGGCGCGCCTTTTGCTTCTTCAGCTCCGGCGGCGTTTCGGGTGGGCCGTCGTCGAACGGTAGATCGCCTAGTGCCTGGTCGAAGCCCAGCTGCTCCATGGACTCGGCGAAGTGTTCCGGAAGGTCCGCCATGACGTCGATCTTGGAGCCCTGCGGACCGCCGATCTTCAGGCGGCGCGCATGCAGGTGCATCTTGCGGCTGATCGAGCCGGTCAGGAACGCTTCCTTGCTGCCATATTTCCCGTCACCAACGATGGGATGGCCGATCGCCGCCATATGCACGCGCAGCTGGTGGGTGCGGCCCGTATAGGGTTGCAGCTCCACCCAGGCGGCGCGGTTGCCGGCGCGCTCGATCACGCGGTAGCGCGTCTTGGAGGGCTGGCCGTTCTCCTCATCCACATGCATTTTCTCGCCGCCCGTACCGGGCTGCTTGGCGAGCGGCAGCTCGATGATGCCATCGGCGATGTCGGGCACGCCGATCACCAGCGCCCAGTAGATCTTGCGCGCCTTGCGCGTGGCGAAGTGCTTGCTGAAATAGGCCGCGCTGCCGGGCGTGCGGGCGAGCAGGACGACGCCGGACGTGTCCTTATCCAGCCGGTGGACGAGCTTGGGCCGCTGCTCGCTCCCCTCCTCCATCAGCGCATCGAGCATGCCGTCGAGATGGCGCGTTGTCTTCGTGCCGCCCTGCGTGGCGAGGCCCGGCGGCTTGTTCACCAGGATGGCGTGCGCATCCTTGTGGATCACGAGGCTCTGCGCATACGCCTCTTCCTCCGGGCTCAGCGGTTCGCGGCCGCGGCGCGTGGGCGTGTCGCTCGGCGCTTCGGCGGGGGGAACGCGCAGCTCCTGCCCCTCGGCGATGTGATCGCCTACCTTCGCGCGCCCGCCGTCGACGCGGACCTGGCCGGTGCGCACCCAGCGCGAGACCAGGCCGAAGGGGATGTCCGGCATGTGCCGTTTGAACCAGCGGTCCAGCCGGATGCCGTCATCGTCCGCCTGCACGGTGAAGACCCGTACCTCTTCCGATCCCTGGTTCATGCCGCGATCTCCCGCATCAGCAGGAGCCCCGCGAACAGCGCGCCGACCGAGACCAGCACCGATGCGAGCGCATAGCCTGCCGCGCCGATCAGCGCGCCGCGCTCGGCCATCTGCACCACTTCCAGGCTGAAGCTGGAGAAGGTGGTGAACCCGCCCAGCAGCCCCACGGCGATCAGCAGCCGCACGCCCTCTCCCGCGCTCGTGCGGGCCATCGCGCCGACCAGCAGGCCCATGGCGAGCCCGCCCAGCACGTTGGCGGCAAAGGTGCCCCACGGCCAGCCGGGGCCGGTGATGTGGAAGAGGAAGCGGCCGAGCTGATAGCGCAGGGCCGCACCGACGGCGCCGCCGGCCATGACGAGGAGCGTGTTCATGGGGCCGCGCCTTACGCCCCCCGTGCCCCCCTTAGCAAGCCGCGCCGCCCATCCGCGTTGCCGAGAGGCCGCGCAGCGGGCGCCGAGCCGCCACGCGGCACGCCCCGATCAGCTGCCGCCATTGGCGACGATATCCACCGCCGTGCCGCCACCGGGGCGCTCTGCAAAGGTGATGTAGTAGGCATTTTCCCCGCGCGTGCCGCCGAGCGCATGGTCGCCCTGCCGGATGACGTATTCCGCATCATAGCCCGCGCCCCTGGCCCGGGTGTAGTAGTAGTCCACCACCTCGCGCATCGGGTTGGCGCTGACGAAGCTGACCACGCGGATCTCGCAGGCGGTGCCCGATGCGCCGGCGGCTTCCTGCACGCGGCCCTTGGGGTAGACGGGAAAGGCGGCGGGCATGCGGTTCGCCCAGCCCGCGCCATAGCTGAGCTTGCCGTCGCAGGCCCCGGTGCGCGCCGCCTGCCGCGCAGCCAGCGTGCCGAGCGTGCGGGGCTTCGCGCAGTCCTTGCACTCCTCCTCCTTCATCACGCGCGGCTCGGGCGCGCGCATCAGCTTCAGGCCATCGAGGTCCGCGGCGGTGGCCTTGTCCCCCTGATAGCCGTTGTCCGGGGGCACCGCGCCGGTGCCGCCCGCGTTCGCATCGCGCAGCGCGTTGCGGTTCGACTGATCGGTGAGGTTCGGATCGACCAGGATGGGGGAGTTCATCGCCTCGTTCACCGCCGGATCGGCATCGGCGCCCGACAGCTTGTCGTCGAGCTGGGCCACCTGCTGCTCGTTCGCCTCCTGATCGCCGCAGGCGGCGAGCGTGAGCGGCAGGCCGAGCGCGGCGGCGGCGAGCAGGGCGGCGCGCAGGCCGGATCGGGTGGCGGCGGCCATCGCGTGGTGGGTAGCGGCGGTCTGCAGGTAATCGGTCATTGGGCATCGGGCTCCATCGGTTCGGGCGCGATCCTTGCGGAGGACACGCCGCGCGGGAAGCCCGAAAGGCGGTTAACGCCGCCCCGAAGCGGCCCCGCGAGACGCGATCCGCGTGGATCGTGCCACGGCGGGACGGATGCCCCGCAAACCCTAAGCCCCATGAGCCGCCCGGCCCAGCTTCACACTGCTTCACACTGTCCAGAGGGGGAAACCGGCAAGTTGACCCACTGGCTTTGTTTTGTGCGACCGTTTCCTGTAACCATGCTCTGCTTACGCTCCCAAATCCTCACTTTCTTCATCGAAATTAGCGAGAACCACCCGTGTAGGACAGAGTTTCTTTGGTCAATGTGGGGGCAGGTTC
>JBELIU010000098.1:0-9667 GCA_042090735.1 Novosphingopyxis sp.
ATCAGAGTCGCGAAGTCCCCGGCAAGCTCGGGTTGCAGCGTGGGCACCTGACCCGCCATCACCTGGCCGTTGCCGCCATCGATGGTGATCACGTCGTCTTCGTCGAAGGTCCGTCCACTGGCGGTCAGCGTCTTGGCCTTCGCGTCGATCCGGACCTCGCCCGCGCCGGACACGCAGGGGCGTCCCATGCCGCGTGCGACCACGGCGGCGTGGCTGGTCATGCCGCCGCGTGCCGTCAGGATGCCGGCGGCCGCGTGCATGCCGTGAATATCCTCCGGGCTCGTCTCGACGCGCACCAGGATCACGCTTTCGCCGTTCGCCGCACGCCGCTCCGCCGTATCGGCATCGAAGCAGATCGTGCCCGACGCCGCGCCGGGCGAAGCCGGAAGGCCGCGCGCCACCACATCGCGCGGCGCATCGGGATCGAGCGTGGGGTGCAAGAGCTGGTCGAGCTGCATCGGATCGATCCGCGCGATCGCCGCCTTGCGGTCCACCAGTCCCTCGGCGGCCATGTCGACCGCGATCTTGAGCGCCGCCTTCGCGGTGCGCTTGCCGGTGCGCGTCTGCAGCATCCACAGCTGCCCACGCTCGACCGTGAATTCGATGTCCTGCATGTCCTTATAGTGCTGTTCCAGCGTCTCGAAGACGGCAGTCAGCTCCTCGAACGTGTCAGGCATCGACTTCTCGAGGCTGAGGGGCTTGGCGCCCGCTTCCTCGCGCGCAGCCTTGGTGAGATATTGCGGGGTGCGGATGCCCGCGACCACATCCTCGCCCTGCGCGTTGATGAGGTACTCGCCGTAATAGGTATGTTCGCCGGTCGACGGATCGCGCGTGAAAGCGACGCCGGTAGCGCTCGTTTCGCCCATATTGCCGAACACCATCGCCTGCACGTTAACAGCGGTGCCGATGTCGTGCGGGATGTCGTTGATGCGGCGGTAGACGCGCGCGCGCTCCACGTTCCAGCTGCCGAACACCGCGGCGATCGCACCGTTCAGCTGTTCGTTCACGTCCGTCGGGAAGGGCTGGTCATGCTCCTCGGCCACGATCGCCTTGAACTGCGCCACCAGCGCGCGCCAGTCGGCGGCGGTCATGTCGGTGTCGTTGAAGTAGCCCTTGTCTTCCTTGGCGATCTCCAGCGCTTCCTCGAACAGGCCATGGTCGAGGCCGAGTACCACGTCGGAGTACATCTGAATGAACCGGCGGTAGCTGTCCCA
Organism: Novosphingopyxis sp.; assembly: GCA_042090735.1. GTDB lineage: Bacteria > Pseudomonadota > Alphaproteobacteria > Sphingomonadales > Sphingomonadaceae > Novosphingopyxis. Next base: position 1,215 of record JBELIU010000098.1, read on the forward strand.
GGCGAAGCGCTCGTCTTCGGAGATCGCTGCCAGCCCTTCGACGGTGTCGTCGTTGAGGCCCAGGTTCAGCACCGTGTCCATCATGCCCGGCATGGAGATGCGCGCGCCGGAGCGCACCGAGACGAGCAGCGGGTTCGATGCGTCGCCGAAGCCCTTTCCCGTCACGCCCTCGATATGGGCGATGCCGTTGGCCACTTCGGCCAGCAGGCTTTCGGGCAGCGTCTCGCCCTCATCGTAGAAGCGGGCGCACATGTCGGTGCTGATGGTGAAGCCCGGGGGCACCGGCAGGCCGATGGAGGCCATCTCCGCGAGGTTTGCGCCCTTGCCGCCGAGCAGTGCCTTGTCGCCGGTGCCACCCTCGGCCACGCCGCCTCCGAAGCGATACACATAGCGCTCGGTGCTGGTCTGGTCGGTCATTGGGCTGCTCCTTTGGAGTCTCTGCTAGGTTGGTCGGGACGGCGCTGCTTCACACGCTTCACACTGTCCTGGGGGAGAAACTGGCTGGCGGTCGTCATGCTTCGATCCGCCCGAAATCGGCGACCTGGTTCACCGCAGTGCGGAAGCGCGCGAGCAAGGCGAGGCGCGCGGCGCGCTTGGTCTCGTCCTCGTCGTTCACCGTCACCTCCTCGAAAAACCGGTCGATCGGATCGCGCAAGGATGCGAGCGCGGCCATCGCGCCCTCGAAATCCTCCGCCTCGACAGCGGCGCGAGCCCGCGGCTCGGCCTCTGCCAGCGAATCGATCAGGGCCTTTTCCGCATTTTCAGGCGTGTAGGACAGGTTTTTCTGATCCGCTGCAGCCTCAGCAGCGCCTTCCTTCTTCAGGATATTGGCCGCGCGCTTGTAACCGGCGATCAGGTCCGTGCCCTCCGTCGTCTCGACGAACGCCTGCAACGCTTTCACGCGGGCGAGCAGACGGACAAGATCGTCCTCCCCGCCGAGCGCGAACACCGCGTCGATGAGGTCATGACGGACGCCTGCCTCGCGCTGCTGAACTTTCAGGCGGTCCGCGAAGAAATCCTGAAGATCATCCCACCATTCCGTTCGGGCTGAGCTTGTCGAAGCTCCGCCTTTCTCACCGATGGAAGACAGCCCTTCGACAAGCTCAGGGCGAACGGTGTGGAGTGGGAAGCGTAGACCGTTGTCCAAAACCAAACGGATAAAGGCCAAGGCGGCGCGCCGAAGCGCGAAAGGATCCTTTGATCCGGTCGGCTTATCCCCGATCAGGAAAAACGCCGCCAGCGTATCCAGCTTGTCCGCCAAGCTCACCGCCACCGTCACCGGCGCGGAGGGCACGTCGTCGCTCTGCCCAACCGGCTTGTAGTGATCTCGAATCGCATCGGCAATTCGCTGGTCCAGACCTTCGGCCGCGGCATAGTAACCTCCCATCAGGCCTTGGAGTTCGGGGAATTCGCCGACCATCTCCGTCACCAGATCGGCCTTGCACAGCCGTGACGCTTGCTCGGCAAGATCGGCCAAATCCTCCCCGTTCCGGGGAGGAACAATGCCCTCTTCCACCAGCCAACGGGCGAGTTTGGCCACGCGGTCCACCTTGTCGGCGACGGTGCCCAGCTTCTCGTGGAAGACGATGTCTTTCAGCTTCTCCGCATGCACCGCGAGCGGCGTCTTGCGGTCCAGATCCCAGAAGAACTTGGCGTCCGAAAGCCGCGCGGCAAGCACCTTTTCATTGCCCGCCACCAGCGCCGCGCCGCCGTCCGTCGCCTCGATATTCGCGGTGCAGACGAAGGCGCTGGCGAGTCGCCCCTCCCCATCCTCGCAGACGAAATATTTCTGGTTTACGCGCGCGGTCAGCTGGATCACCTCCTGCGGCACATCCAGAAACGCTGCGTCGAACCGGCCGAGCAGCGGCACCGGCCATTCGGTAAGACCGGCATTTTCCACCACCAGCCCTTCGTCCGCAACCAACGAAAGCCCCGCGTCCGCCGCCGCCTTCGCCGCGCCGTCCCGCACGATGGACTCGCGCTCTTCGTGATCGACGATGACATGGCCCGCGCGCAGCTTAACCGCATAATCGTCAGCATCGCCGATGGTGATATCGCCGCGATGATGGAAGCGATGGCCGAGCGTCACCGCGCCGGACGTCACGCCGTGCACATCGCATGCTACAATTCGATCGCCGAACAAGGCGACAATACCTGAGAGCGGACGCACCCAGCGTAGGGACTCGGTGCTCTGAGAGGCAGCGCCCCATCGCATCGATTTGGGCCAGGAGAAGTCGCGGATGATCGCCGGAATCGCCTCGGCCAGAACGTCGCGCGTGGCGCGGCCAGGCGTTTCGATCACCGCGAACAGGACGGCGTTGCCCTTCTTGTCCTCCCGCTCGATCAGTTGATCGCGCGTGAGGCCGGTGGAGCGCAAAAAGCCCTCGATCGCCTTGTCCGGCGCATCAGCCCGCGGACCTTTGCGCTCTTCGGAAACCGCCTGCGTTTCGTCCGCCAAGTCCTTGGCAATCAAAGCCAATCGCCGCGGCGTCGAATAGACGGTGATGCCGGATGCATTCAGTCCCGCCTCACCCATTTTCGCGCGGAACAGCTTCTCCAACTCCGCGCGCGCACCCTTCTGCATGCGCGCCGGAATTTCCTCCGATCTCAGTTCGAGCAGGAAATCGGTCATGCCACGCTCCAGTCGGGATAGCGCGCCGTCCAATCGGGCGTGTGCCGCTCGATATGCGCCTCGCACGCGCCTTTCGCCAGATCGCGGACGCGGCCCATATAGGCGGCCCGTTCGGCGACCGAGATGACGCCGCGGGCCTGCAACAGGTTGAACACATGGCTGGCTTTCACCGCCTGCTCATAGGCCGGGATGGGCAGTTTGGCGTTGAGGCAGTTCTCGCTCTCCGCCGTCGCCTTGCGGAACAGATCGAACAGCGCCTCGGTATCGGCATGTTCGAAATTCCAGGCGCTCATCTGCTTCTCATTTTCCAGGAAGACATCGCCGTAAGTCACCCCGTGGCCGTTGAAATCCAGATCGTAGACGCTGTCGACGCCCTGGATATACATGGCCAGCCGCTCCAACCCGTAGGTCAGTTCGCCGGAAACCGGCTTGCAATCATAGCCGCCCATTTGCTGGAAATAGGTGAACTGCGTCACTTCCATCCCATCGCACCAGACTTCCCAGCCCAGGCCCCATGCGCCCAGCGTCGGGCTTTCCCAGTCATCCTCCACGAAGCGGATATCGTGAACGAGCGGGTCGATGCCGATCGCGATCAGACTGTCGAGATAAAGCTGCTGCAGATTTTCCGGCGAAGGCTTCAGGATCACCTGATACTGGTAATAATGCTGCAGCCGGTTGGGGTTTTCGCCATAGCGCCCGTCAGTCGGGCGGCGGCAGGGCTGCACGAAGGCGGCGCGCCACGGGTCCGGCCCCAGCGCGCGCAATGTGGTCGCGGTATGGAAAGTGCCCGCGCCCATTTCCAGATCATAAGGTTGCAGGATCAGACAGCCCTGCGCGCTCCAGTAATTGTGGAGCGTCAGGATCATCTCCTGGAAGCATAGCGGCTTTTCGGGCGGCGTAGCGGCCACGGCTTTCCTTTCGCACGCGCGAGATGGATGACGGCGCCCGCCTTGGCGGATGGCCCGGTGACGGTCAAGCCGGGGTAAAGGCTCCGCGCAGTCTCGCTCGTTTAGTATCTGGCTCTTGCTGAGGAATTTTCCTCTTCGGGAAGAAACGAAGAGATATCGCAACCGGTAAACCCCATCCCTATCTTTCAGAAGCTATTTTGAGGAGCCCGTTCCATGACCTTCGCCAACTTCCGCAAATCCGCTCTGGCCGGCGCTCTGGGCCTTGGCCTGATCGGCTTTGGCTCGGCCAATGCGCAGGAGGCTGTGCAGCCTGGCGCGGCAGCGGCTCAGGGAGAGGCCGCCCCGGCCAGCGCGCCCGTAACGGTGCAGGCCGATCCGGCCTTGTGGCTGGTGGAGGATGAGGACACGAAGATCTATCTCTTCGGCACGGTTCACATGTTGAAGCCGGGGATCGATTGGTTTGCCGGGCCGGTGAAGGCTGCTTGGGATGCAAGCGACAGCGCTGTTTTCGAAGTGATACCTGGCGACGATCAGGCAGCGACCGTGGCCACGTTCCAGCGGCTCGGCACCGATCAGACGGGCGTAAAGCTGCGCGACCGGCTGGAGGGTGAGGACCGCAGCCAGTACGAGGCCGCGCTCACCAGCTTTGGCGTCCCCTACCCCACTTTCGACAGCTTCGAGCCGTGGCTGGCGACGATGAACCTGTCGCTGCTGGGCTTTGCCAAGGCAGGGTTCGATCCCAATAGTGGTGTCGAAAGCATCCTGCAGGCCAAGGCGAAGGCCGCGGCCAAGCCGATGATCGGGCTGGAAACCATCGAGGAACAGCTCGGCTTCCTCGACAGCCTGCCGATGACGAGCCAGGTGAAATGGCTGAACGAAACAGTCGACACGCTGCCCGAAGCGGACGAGGCGATGGACGAGATGGTGTCCGACTGGGCGGCGGGCGAGCCGGAGAAGCTGGCCGAGCTGCTCAATGAGGGCATGAACGATCCGCTGCTGCGCAAGGCGATGCTGACGCAGCGCAACGAGAATTGGGCAAAGTGGATCGACCGGCGGCTGGAACAGCCCGGCACCGTGTTCCTCGCGGTCGGCTCCGGACATCTTGCAGGCGACGGCAGCGTGCAGGACCAGCTGAAGCGCTATGGGCTGAATGCCGTGCGGGTGGAGTGAGTTTTTCTCACTTTTACAGGCAAACCGCGCCCTTTGCTTTTGCTTAAGCCTCGCCCAGCATAAATGCAGGCCATGCGCTTCCTCCTGACCCTCCTTTCGCTGTTTGCGCTCTATGGCTGTTCCGAGCCTGCGCCGAGCTATGATGTCGATGCCAATGCCAGGCCCGCGCTTTGGGCGGTGGAGGGCGCGGACGGTGCGCCGCAGGCTTATCTGTTCGGCACCGTCCATCTTCTCCCCGATGGCGTCAAATGGCAGAGCAAGGCGCTGGACGGAGCGATGGACCGATCCGATGCGCTCGTGATCGAGGTGCTGGGCGCGGACGATCCACAGAAACTGGCCGGTGCGTTCAAGGCCCTCGCCTTTTCGCCGGACCTACCCCCGGTCGAGGCGCGGCTGCCCGCCGATCTGAAGCCGGAACTGGAGCAGGCCAAGGACGGCATCGGCCTTGCCCGCATGATGCTCGACGGCATGGAAAGCTGGGCGGCGGCGTTGACGCTGGCGTCCGCACAGCATGAGAAGCTGGGGCTGGACCGCGCGGACGGCGTGGAGACGGTGGTCGAGGCGCGATTCAAGAAAGCCGACAAGCCGATTCGCGGCCTGGAAACAATGGAAGAGCAGCTAGGCGCCTTCGACACGCTGCCCGAGGCTGAACAGCGGCAGATGCTGAAGGATGTGGTGTCCGACACATCGGATGCGCGCGCCGAGTTCGAGAAACTGCTGCAAGCCTGGGCCAGCGGCGACGAGGCGGGGCTCGTGCAAGCTTCGCAGGGCGGCATGATGGATACGCCGCGCATCCGTGAGGCCGTGCTGGTGGCGCGCAACCGCGTCTGGGCGGACCGGCTGGACAGCATTCTCAAGAAAGGCGAGCGACCGTTCGTCGCGGTCGGAGCGGGACATCTGGTGGGGCCGGACAATGTACGCGAGTTTCTGGCGGCCAAGGGGTACAAGGTGGTCCGGGTGCAGTGAGCGATTCCTCACCTGCCCGAAGCCGATCGCGCGGAGCGTGTCGAAATGCCGGATTGTTAGCAGGCCGGGAAAAAGGCTGCGGCTTAGACTGGCTCAGCCTTTACGGCTCTGTAGAGCGCTCGGCTTCCAGCAGTGCAGCGGGGTGCCCCCGCACCCTTGCCTTTCGCCGCCTTGCCCACTATAGCGCGCGCCTTCGTGCGGCATATTCATCCCTGGAGGGTGCCGGACGAGCCAACCAACTGGAGAATTACAATGAGCGATCAGCTGACCCTGTCGGCCGAAGCGCGCGAGCGGGCGGGCAAGGGAGCCTCCCGTGCACTGCGTCGTGAAGGCCGCGTTCCTGCCGTGATCTATGGCAACAAGAAGGACGCCGTGTCCATTCACGTGTCCGAAAAGGAGCTGTTCAAGCTCCTTATGACCGGCCACTTCATGAACAGCGTTATCGAAGTGACGCTGGACGGCTCCACCGAGCGCACGCTGCCCAAGGATGTCCATTTCGATCCGGTCACCGATCGCCCGATGCATGTCGACTTCCTGCGTCTCGACAAGAACTCGAAGATCGACGTGAACGTCCCCGTCGTGTTCGTGAATGAGGAAGCATCGCCCGGCCTGAAGCGCGGCGGCGTGCTGAACGTCGTGCGTCACGAGCTGGAACTGCTCTGCGCCTCCGACAAGATCCCCGGCGAGATCGAGATCGACGTCACCGGCCTCGAAGTCGGCGATTCGATTCACATCTCGGCGCTTACGCTTCCCGAGGGTTCGGAAAGCGCGATCACGGACCGCGATTTCACCATCGCCACGATCGTCGCACCGTCCGCGCTGAAGCGCGAGGAAGGCGAATCCGGCGAGGATGAGGTCACCGAGACCGAAGTGACCGAGCAGAACGCCGACACCGTGATGGGTGAGCAAGGCGAAGAAGAAGACAAGCCGTCCGAATGATCGGACGCTGTCGCAAGATCGTGATCGGGGCGGCGCTCATCGTCGCCCCCTTCATGCTTGCACCGGCTGCCGCGCAGCAGCAGCCCACCGCGCAGAGCGATTTCTCCTGCTATGCCCTGCTAACCTCGCAGGCCCAGGCCATCGCCCTCAATCAGCGCATCGCACCGGCTCAGAAGGCCGAGAGGCTGCGCCAGCTCGATATCCTGATCGCCTTCTTTCAGGGCCGCATCAGCCAGCTTCCGGCGCAAGGCGCTCTGGCTATGCTGAACCGCGGCAAGCAGGTGGTGGTAGTCATGCCGCCGGCAGAGCGTGAGGCGCAGCTGGCGAATTGCACCGCCGTCTACAGTTCGGTCGATGGCTTCACCGGGCAGCTCGATCAGGGCCTCGATCCCACCGCGCCCTGACGCGCATTTTCATCAGACGCTCTCAATCAGGAGGCATCCGTCATGCAGCTATGGGTAGGCCTCGGCAATCCGGGCCCGCGTTATGCGCTGCACCGGCACAATGTCGGCTTCATGGCGCTGGACGCCATCGCCGAGATGCACGACTTCCCGTCGCCGTCGAAGAAGTTCGCCGGCTGGCTGGTCGAAGGGCGCTTCGGTAGCGAGAAAATCCTGTGCCTGAAGCCCGCCACCTTCATGAACGAGAGCGGCCAGAGCGTCCGCCAGGCGATGCGCTTCTACAATCTGGAGCCCGCCGACGTCACCGTCTTCCACGACGAGCTGGACCTTCAGGAATTCAAACTTAAGGTGAAGACCGGCGGCGGGCATGCCGGCCATAACGGCCTGCGCTCGATCGATGCGCATATCGGCGCAGACTTTCGCCGCGTACGCATCGGCATCGGCCATCCCGGCTCCAAAGAGCGCGTGAACGGGCATGTGCTCGGCAATTTCGCGAAGACCGAGATGGACGATCTTGCCGATATGCTCGGTGCCATCGGTGCGGAGGCCGAATGGCTTGCGCGCGGCGAAGATGCCCGCTTCATGAGCGAAATTGCCGTCAGAATGCAGGGCTGAAAAAGCAGGCCTTCAGTGCAGTTTCAGCCGTGGCCTCGCGATCCGGCTTACGCGGCCAAGGAGCAGCATCGCGATGCCGCGCCACCAGCCGTGGATGGCGAGCAGGTGCATGCGATAAAGCGATAGGTAGACGAACCGCGCCAGGCGGCCCTCCACCGCCATCTTGCCGCCGACCAGATTGCCCATCAGGCTGCCGACAGTCGAAAACCGGCTCAGCGACACCAGCGATCCGTGGTCCTGGTATTCGAAGCTCTTCAGCTCCCGTCCCGCCATCAGCGCCAGCAGATTATCATAGACCGTTGCGGCCATCTGATGCGCTGATTGCGCGCGCGGCGGCACGATCTTGTCGCCCTCCCCCAGCGGGCAGGCGCAACAATCGCCGAGCGCAAAGATGCGGTCATCGTCCAGCGTCTGCAGCGTGCGGCGCACCTCGATCTGATTGCGTTCATTGGTCTTGAGGTCGAAGTCCGCCAGCATGTCCGGTGCGCGCACCCCGGCGGCCCAGACCATGAGATCCGCCTCGATCCGTTCGCCATCCTTGGTGCACAGGACATGCGGGCCGGCCTCGCTCACCTGCAGCCCCTCGCGCACATCCACGCCCAGCGCCATCAGCTCGTCCCGCGCGGCGACGGCGAGCTTTTCCGGAAGCGCCGGAAGGATGCGCGCCCCCGCCTCAATCAGCGTGACCTTAAGGCGGCTGCGGTCGAACACTTCCAGCCCGTAAAAACCAAGCGCCTCGGCCGAGTTATGCAGCTCCGCGGCCAGTTCCACGCCGGTCGCGCCGCCGCCGATCAAGGGCGAGAGCGCGGAGGAGGCCGACGA
>JBELIU010000099.1:0-9641 GCA_042090735.1 Novosphingopyxis sp.
CCTCGAACCCGACTGTCGTGGCATCGGAAACGAGCCGAACTGATACGGACGCCTTCAGCCGCGCACCACAAATGTTGAAAACGTTGCGGTTTTTGAACGCGGGCCATTTCGCCATGCGAATATGGTAGCCTGGTATCACACGGTTCGGTTTTGCTTCGTGCAACCGATAGGGACCGTCCGGCAAACTAAAAAAGCGCTCGACGTCCGGGATGTGGCGCTCGAGTTCGGCGTGATCGATCGGCCATTCAGTCAACTCACCTCGTCCGCGGAGGTCGGCAGTCTGAAAAGGAAGCATCGCTCCTCCCCAAATTTGGGAGGTTCCGCCAAAACCCCGACGACGGCCGTCTTCAGCTCCGCCATAGCGCGAACCGCGGTATTCCACTTCGTTCAACGAGTTTTCGAAATCCGCATCACCGGCGGCCGATCCGCTTTCAAGTACCACGATCCGCTTGCCCGAAGATCGCAGTTGTTCTGCCAAAAACAGGCCGGCAAGGCCCCCGCCCACGATCACTATGTCGGCAGCCATCGACGGTTCGCAATCCTCCAGCGTCATCCTCATGACCGCCTCCCCTGGCTGACATTTCTAAGCAGGCGCTCCGCCAGACCGGCGGGATCACGGCTGCTGACGAGGACCCTGCTTCCCGGATAGTTTGCGACGAGATCGTGTATCGGTCCGCCATAAACGAAGTCGGGGCGTCGCCGGTCGGGAACGTCTGCCGTAGCGGTAAACCAGCGGCCACTGGTCTGGAGTATGTCGGTCCACGGACCGTTTGCTCCCAGAACTTGGGAAATACGCTCGGGTTCGCCCGCCAGACCGAATTGACCTACTTCGGCGCTGCGGTATTCGCGCCATCGGATCCATTCGTCGGTATTCAGCACGCGAATGTCCGGTTCGTGGATCAAAAGCAAATCCACATGCTGGCGCCCGAGCCGCTTCAAACTGGCAGTAAGCGACCGATCGGCTCGCTCTATCGATCCGTCAACTCGGGGTTTGCTCAGCGCTGGCAGCACTCGTCCGCCAGCCTTGCGGCATGCAATGGAGAACCACGACTGCTCGGTCCCGCCCGGGGGATACAGTCCGACCTTCGTGGCTACCGTCACACCGGCTTCTTTCGCGATGCTCGCCAAGCATCGCTCCGCTTCGCCGAAGCCATACAGCGGCGCCGTATCGAAATGCCGGAATCCGGCGTCGACAGCTTTTTCTATCTGCAGAACGCGATCGCTTCTGGAAGGCAGACGATGGAGCCGGGCGGTGCCGAATCCGAAATGCGAAAGTTTCGCAGCTTCAACCAATACAGACTCCGGTGCGATTACGTTCTTCGAAAATTCGACGCTAGCTGACAACAGCGCTCGCTGCGAGCCCTCTCCGGTCTTCGGGAGGATCACCTGTCATTGCAACTCACTAGACCGGAAAACAACCGCTCGAAAGCGATTGGTCGCCCCTTTTTGCTTCTCCGGACAAAATTTCATTAGCTCTTCTTACGATTAAGCAGACCAAACCGAGCGTCTTGCATAGGCGATAATGCAAACGAGCCGTGACGGCCGTGCGGGCCGGCATGTTCAGGCTTCGCGTTGAAGGCTTTTCAGCGGAGCAGTCCGCTTGCAACCTTTCGAGCCGCAGTGCGCCGGGTTCGCGTCTAAAGCAGGTGACGTGATTCCCGGCTTTCCCCCAGCTGGGAGTTAGAGCGGGGCCGGGGTTTTGTAGTCAAGCGACGAGTGCGGTCGCTCCCGTTTGTATTCTTCCACCCATGCAGCGATCTCGACCCGGGCATGGGCGATGCTCATGAACAGCGTCTTGTTGAGCAGTTCGTCGCGCATCCGACTGTTAAAGTTTCTGACGTAGCCATTCTACATCTGCCTGTTCGGAGCGATGTAATGCCGCTCCCTGCCGCGCTCCCGCACCGTGCGAGAACGGCATTGCTGGTGAGCTCGGTGCCACTGTCGCTGACGATAATGCCCGGCTTGCCACGCTAAGCAATCAGCTGCGTCAGCTCGCCCGCGACCCGAGATTGAGGTGTCGGCACCGCTGCCAAGCACTCCGGTATGAGGTCATCGACAATGTTGAGCACGCGGAACCGGCGGCCCGACGTCATCTGGTCATGGACAAAATCCAGGCTTCAATGCTTGTTCAGTAGTGCCAGCACAGGAGCAGGAGGGCAGGGGCTGGATCGGCGCGTGCGGATCAGCGACACACCGCCTGAACAGGTTGAAGCGACGCGTTCGATGACCAAGATCAGGAACTCCGGCCGAAGTGCTCTCGAGCAATAGCTTTATGTAATTATCGCCCGCTAAAACCATTGGGTAGCATACGGAACGCCCACAGCTTCGCCATCAGAAAAGTGGCTGGAGGCACCGTAGATAGTACGATCGCGGCATAAACATAGGTAGGCCAGCCATTGTGCCGGACCAATGCTAATATAGCACTGGTCATGAAAAAGCTTACGGCCGAAACAACTATGTACCGGCGCGCACATTCGCTCAGTTGGCGGTCGGTGCGGAAGGTAAGTCCGGCATTGCCCAGAAAGGAGAAAGCAAAAGCCGCGCAGGTGGCTAATAAGTTAGCAAAGTAGGGATTGACCAGCCCCTGCTCGATCAGAAGCCACGCCAGCGCAACATGCGCCAGCGTTGCGCACACACCTATGGCGCCAAAAGAAATGACCTGTCGGATAAGGCGGAGGCTAAACGCGGCGCGCAACGGCATAGAGCGACAGGCCTACGGGCAAATTGATCCGCCAGGCCAAGCGGTTTTCAAAAGCAAACACACTTTTAAGCATGCCGTTCACAAAGCGGCTGGGCATGGAATCACCTGCAAATTTCTTGCTCGAAAAGCGTGAAGCGAGCCGCTGCGCCAGTGCCAGAGGAAACAACAGAGTATTGAAATAGCTAACATGATCCACTTTTAAGCCCGCTTGCTGTAAGACCTGTCTAAGCCCTGCCTTCGTGTAGCGGCGCTTGTGATGATGGATTTCATCATGATCGGACCATAGCCACGGCACCGCTGGCACGGTTATCAAAATTGATCCGTCTTCACGCAAACGCTCACGCAGTGCCCGCAGCGATCCCACATCATCCTCGATATGTTCCAGTACGTCCAACATCGCGACAAGATCGAACGTGTCGCCTGTAAAGCCGATGTTGTCTGGCAGAAATGCTGGGGCGACCGGCTTGTTCAGCAGTGTCGATGCATAGGCGCGTGCGCCATCTTCATATTCAAAGGCATGAAGATCGCCGAATTGGCCAAGCATGTTAAGATTGCCGCCATACCCGCAACCAGCCTCAAGAATCCTGGCAGACTTTGGCAGGGTGATGAGATGGCGGATCAGTTCTGAAATGATCTTGCGCCGGCCCACGAACCACCAATGCTCGTCCTGCAAATCGCGCAACGATTGATAGGCGATGGCATCCATCTCAGAAGCCTTCCGTATCCGCCACGATGTAAAGTGGTCGACCGCGCACCTGCTTCGAAATGCGGCCGATATATTCGCCCATCAGACCAAGGCTGAGAAGATTAAGTCCGCCAAGGAACAATACCGCAGCCATAAGCGAGGCATAGCCCGGCGTATCAACGCCGTAAGCTAGCGTGTGAACGATCAGGAAACCCGCATAGAAAAACGCAACCAGTGAGATGATTGCACCCAGCACCGTCCATATCCTCAACGGGAAAGTGGTCGAAGCTATTATACCATCGAGGGCCAGCGCCAGGAGTTTGGAAACGCTCCATTTGGTATCACCGACCGAACGCGAAGGGCGGACGTACTCAATGCTCTCGGTGCGAAACCCAATCCACGAAAACAACCCTTTGTTGAATCGGGAATGCTCCGTCATACGGTTCAACGCATCCACCGCGACCCTATCAAACAAACGAAAATCACCGACGTCATCGGCAATAGGACACTCAGCTAGAGAATTAATTGCCTTGTAAAATAGCCGCGAACTGGAACGTTTAAACAGCGTATCGGCGCTGCGGTCGCTCCGCTTGGCGTTAACCACTTGTGCCCCTGCGAGCCAGCGATCGATCATCGGTCGCAGAAGCTGTGGCGGATCCTGCAAATCCACGTCCATAGGGATCGCCGCATCTCCAGATGCTGCCTTCAAGCCCGCACTCAATGCTGCTTCTTTTCCGAAATTTCGCGAGAGTGACACAAGCCTTACACGCAAATCGGTGCGGCACATTTCTCGCACGGTCTCGCGGGTGGCATCGGTGCTGCCATCATCAACAAACACGATTTCGAAATCGGGAACGACTTCGTCATCCGACCAACTCGCCGCAATGGCTGCGTTCACAGCATCCACAAATGGACCGACGCTGCCGCGCTCGTTGAAGACTGGTACAACCAGCGACACTAGAGGAGAGGCGGCCTTCGTTCCGGCGACATGAAACTTCAGGTTCTCAATCACCATCTTTCTCCAGTTTGACACAGGCAATCGCACCGAGCTGTGCGTTCTGCGCGCGCCCCATTTCTCCGGTACGACACGTCCATTCGCGGTCAGTTGCAAACGCGGGCGGATGTGCGCGTGCCGACGTCTGCTCTGAACGGTTATATAGCCAAATCACGGCTGGTCGGGCACTGTGCGCAGCATTGCGCAGCACCACATTGGCATCGGCAGTCGCAGGTACGACCACCGCACGCACAGGGATATCGATGCTCTGGCGTCTTAGAAAATAGCTACCGATCTGCTCCAGCGAAGCGCGATCAAGTATTTTGCCTGCGGGGTGGTCCCACAAGAACAGGACTTGATCGGCCCCCCGTTCCGCCACAAAATCGCTTGCTCTTTCAATACCATAAATCGCCCGCATTTCTGCCACGGCATTGGCCTGACGGGCGCTTAACGCTACGGGCAGAAACAATGCCAAAGCAATTAAAGCGTAAAGTCTCGGGCGAGTGCTTGAAACAAAGATCAGAGCCAAACCAAGTAACGCTGGGGGTACCACTGGCACCAAATAGCGGTTTACAAGCGATGCTTGCATCGTGCCGACCAAGACCGCAAACCCAAATGCTATGGCGGCAGTGCTTGCAACTGCCACCAAATCGCGTGTCACAATAGCATGATGGATATCACTGCGATCACGATACACGAAAGCAGCCACTACGGTTGCCAGAATAAGGCCAGTCAGAAGCGGACTGACCGATCCCATTACATACTGCGCATGATCCAACGCCTTTTCGAAGGAGGTGGTCTGCTGCCACGCCACATCCGGCCGAGCGTAAACCTCAAGGCGCGGCAGGTGGTATGCAAACCATGCCAGCCCCGGCAGCGCCAACAGGGCAGCTGGCCAAAGTTTTAGCAATCCGAGGCCGTAACGGCGCACAAGGACGAGGGTTTGCGCCAGCACAAGCGCTGCGGCAAAATAGTGCGTCAGGAACATCGCTGTGCCCAACGCAACCCATGCTGCTGACAGTTTAATCCCGACACCCTGCATCATCTTGCACAGGACCAGTGTTGAGGCGGTAGAGAGCAAGAGCATCAGGCTATAGCCGCGCGCATCCAGCATGAGCTCCAGACCGGGTGGCCAAAGCATGATCAGCCCTGCCCACACAAGTGCTGCCCGAGATGACAGAGCCTGCGGACGCCAGATCAGAGGTAGCGCTGCTGCGGCCAGAACGAATGCAATACTCGGTAGACGCAACATGAGATTGCTGTCGCCAGCTATATTTACCCACCCGCGCAGCAAAATATAGTAAAGCGGGGGATTACAATCGAGCCATGCTTCGTGCCAGAAAGCCGCCCAACCGGGCTGCGTGGCTATCATTGCGCTCCAAGTTTCATCAAGCCATAGCGGAGCGTCGGCTGCCACCTGCAGTCGCAAGCAGACGATGTAAACAACTATCAAAGCCACAGCAGCTTCGCGCAATCGCATCGACACGATCGGCGATTGCTTTATGGTCGTAGCGGGTGCGAGCACTGACTTCTCTGCCTGTTCGTATCGATAGACCGTCCTGCGGCCTCGGGATACCAGGCGCTCGAACCTCAGCGCGACGCGCGGAGGTCCTGTCGCCTTTCTTTGGCATTTTTAGATTTTGTTGGTTAAAAACTACCTAACACGGTCCCGCACGTTCCAGAGCGGACTCCGCCGCTATGGGCTTTAGCGATCGGCAGATTGGCTCTTTCCGGTTGGGATTACCGCGTTATGTTCGGATGGCATGATCCAGGGCACAGCGAAAACAGATCTGAACCCAAAAGGGTTCTTTCTATCCGTTGCTTTATTAGCCTTTTGTCTTCATCTACCCGCCCTATTCGCCGCTGATGGCGCGTCGCATAGCAGCGTTTACAATTACATCTGGACTACCCAGTTCGCCGATGCGTTTTCCGTTGGCGACTTTTACCCGCGGTGGTTTCCAGATAGCTTTGAGGGCCTTGGCAGCCCGACTTTCTATTTTTACCCGCCGCTTGCCTATTGGGTACCGGGCAGTTTTGCCGCGTTGGGCATCAGTGCCATCATGGCCAATGTCATTGCGGCCATGATATTCAGCGCAGTATCCGCACTCGCCATGTATCGCTGGCTCGCACCGCAAACGCCCCATGCGGCAATAGGCGCGCTGGCGTATATGGCAGCACCATACCATCTTTACGATTTCTACGTGCGCGGCGCGTTGGCGGAATACGCCTCGTTCATGTGGCTCCCGATGATCCTCACAGCGATCGGCAATTTGGGGGGCGCGCGGTCTATCTGCATTTTAGCCGCTGCTTATGCCGGCCTTCTGATAACGCATTTGCCGGTGGCGCTCCTGGCAACAGTGTTTCTGATCATTCCTTTTGGCATCAAAACATTTCTCAATGACCGGAAAGTCCTGTTGCCGGGCAATGCCGCAGGCCTGCTCGGCATCGCGCTATCCGGTTTCTATCTCGGCCCGGCCCTGCAACTCCAAGACGCCATTTCCACAGATCTGCTGTGGTCAGAATATTACCGACCGGAAACGTGGTTCCCGTGGAACAGGCTCGATCCCGGCTATTTGCTAGGCATACCCACGCTTGCGCTTTCGCTGATGATTTTTGGCGCGGCCATTCGCAACTACTGGGGTATCTCAACGACATTGACCGCGGCGGCCGCTCTTGGCCTCATACCGTTCATATGGAAAATCAGTCTGCTGGCGCAGGTTCAATTCCCTTGGCGCTTGCTTGGTCTCGTCGAGTTTACGGCAATCACCGCTCTGGTTCTCAAGCCACGCTGTTCGCTTTTGCTGAAGCTAGCTCTCGCAATGGCAATCCTGCCGACCACGACTTTTGCCGTGGCTGCCATTGCCACCTTGCGTACGCCAATGGATATCGCGTTGGTAGAGAGCAAGCGCCCCGATGCGCCTGAATATCTGCCGTCTGAACTAGACAAGCGCGGCATCACCGGAACGCAGCGCATTCCCGATCTCAGCGCTTTTGAAAAACTTTCGCGCAGTAACATCGTCAGCGTCACTCGACCGGGCCGGGTGGTCATGGGGCGCGCCGACTTCCCGATCTGGCGCGTGATGCACAACGGATCCGAGATTGCGCATTCAGGCCCGCTCATCAGCTTTTACGCGCCCGAACCGGGCGTCTATTCTATCGAACGCAAAATATTGCCCAGCGAACGGGCTGGTTGGTTCGCAACAATCCTCGCCCTATTAATCTCAATAGTACTGTGGATCTTCCCTCATCTCATCGACAGGTCGACCGGGCGTATCCCAATGCAGACACGTCCATAGCGCTCCGCCATACCCGTCTTGTGAGAACTGCGTCTGACCTCCTCAATCTGCTATTCGCGTAAAATGAAATGCCAGACCGGCTGGATCCTCATCCGATCCATGAAACGCCAACGGCGGGCCACACTATATATTGGCATTTCAATCACGCCCTGGTCGGGCCGAGAGATGCCCGCGCACGGTTATCGATAACGAGGGTTCGTCTGACCGAATTCAGGGCGCAAATTGGATAGCGCAATTCCTCGTCGATCAGGGGCTGTCGATGATGTCAGATGGGCTCGGCGCCGATGCGGATGAGAACCATGGTTGAGCGAGACATCGCTTGGTTGCCCTAACCGCCGGGAGGATATTATCGGATCGTTTCACCAGCCGTAAATAGCGCTTCGAGCGGTTCATCGAGATTATCTGCTACGAAGTGTCGATCGCTTTCATTCAGGGGTTCATATCCCCGTGCGCGAAACGCCCGGTTGCCCTGACCTTTGTAGCTTCGAACGGGCACGAAACTATCATGAGACGAACATCCGGTGGTCGTTTCGATCTGCCGGACCAAACTCACGGGATCCTGCACAAGCTGTTCGTGGCTGAAGAACAGTGCGGCGCCTGCGCGTCGGGCCGTCGCGGTCCAATTGGCCAGCTTCGCATTGCGCATGGTGATCGCATTGGCGAACGGATCGCCAGTTACAGGACAGCGCTCTTCCATGATCGGTGTTCCGAGCAGCGGATGGTCTTCGTCGATGTTCCAGAACTCGGTGTCCCAGATCGTGTCCCATGGCGCACGGATAAAGTCCGAAAAACTGAGGGCACGCATGGCCGGGCTGGTATGCCATGGTTGGCGATAGAGGCTGCGCAACCATTCGCCCACCTCTCGCGCGATCACGATTACTGCCACATCCTTGGCGATGACCATGTCTTCCGGCACGAGCCAGTGCTTGAAGCCGTAGTCCTCGGTAAAAGTCAGCTCCGGAAAATTCGCCTCGACCAACCGGATCAACGCGTTGGTACCACTGCATCGTTCTCCGTAAATCTGAAATCGGCGGATCAATTCATTCCCCTTTCGTTCTCGGGCGCAGCCCATGCCAAATTGCAAACTGCCTGTCGCCCCGCCGCCGAGTACAAAGTGACTGATCATTGTTATCCAATGCAACGGCGATTGGGTTCCAAACGTCTGGAAGCGCATGCAGGAACCCCAAAAGCTTCGCCCCGAGCATGACGGCGATCGCCGAGCCATCGCGATCTTCGCTCATCATCAGGGGAGGGGACATGCCAACCGGATCATGGCGATTGCCAAGCATCTTCCAGCGGAACGTCCTCTGGTGATCATGACGGCAGACCCGACGCAATTCGATGCGATGGAAAGAGAAGCGACCGTCGTCGGCCTGCCGAACATGATCGGCGCACCGTCGCGCACTGCCGCGCTGCACGACCATCCTACCCCCTCGATGATGCATTGCGTGCCGCTTGGCGTCGAAGAAATGCGCGCGCATATGGGCCGGATCGCGCAGACCCTGGATCGATACGATCCCGCACTGTTCCTCATCGACGTTTCTGCCGAAATCGCGATGCTTTCGAGGATTATGAGTGTGCCTGCCGTGTCGATCCGAATGCATGGTGACCGCGGCGACGCCGGCCATCTGGCAGGCTATGAAGCATCGGTTTCCATGTTGGCGCCTTTCGACGAGCGACTGGAGCAGTCCGATTATCCCGCAACGCTTCGCCGCAGGACGTTCTACACCGGCGGCCTTTGCACCACTCGCGATCCTGTCCTTCCAAAAGCCGACGCGCGCGCGAAACTGGGCTTGAACCCCGATCGGCGGATGACGTTGGTGATTGCGGGCGGCGGCGGTTCCGGAACACCTTACGCGCCCTTGACGGTGGCAGCTCGCGCGGAGCCCGACACGTTGTGGCTGATTGCCGGACCGGTCCACCGTGAAGGACACGAAACCGATTTCGGAAACCTGGTGGAGCTTG
>JBELIU010000100.1:0-9355 GCA_042090735.1 Novosphingopyxis sp.
ATGATGTCGTAGATCGAATCGCCGATGAAGACGGCGGGCGTTTTGCCGGGTTCCCGTCCGCAGCGGCGGATCATCTCGTCGATCGGCGCGCGGTGGGGCTTGGACTTGCCCTTGCCCATGGTGTCGCCGCCGATCAGGCAGGCGAAGCGATCGCGCAGGCCCACGGCGGTGAGCAGCGTCTCGGCGAAGCTTTCGAATTTGTTGGTGACGACCGCCAGCGTCACGCCGCGCGCCGACAGGGCGTCCATCGCATCCAGCAGCCCCGGATAGGGATATGATCCACTGCCCAGATGCGCGCCATAATGATCGAGCAGGCGCGGCAGATATTGTTTCAGCAGCATGGCCGCTTGCTCGCCCTCGGCACCGGTCTGCTCGATGCCGACCTTCAGCATATGCTTCGCGCCCAGCCCGATCATCGGCTTCACCTGCTCGCGCGTGAGTGGTGGCTGGTCCATCAGGCCGAGCGTGTGGTTGACGGAGGCGGTCAGCTCGTCGCTGGTGTCGAGAAGCGTGCCGTCGAGGTCGAACCCCACGATGTCATAAGGAAAATCGGTCATGGCATCCGGCATGGCCGCAAGCGGCTGGATTATGCAAGGATGCCATGCGAAAGGCTGGCGATCAAAGGAGACCGCAACCCGATGACCGATACCACCTCTTCCGACCGCCCGCTCGCCGCGATCGTGCTTGCCGCCGGATCGGGCACGCGGATGAAATCGGACACGCACAAGGTGCTGCATGCCATCGCGGGCAAGCCGATGCTGCTGCACCTGGTCGATACGCTGGACGAACTGGGTGTCGAGCGCAGCGTCGTCGTGGTCGGCGCGCGCAAGGAGCAGGTGGAGGCGGCCCTCGAAGGCCGCGGCGTGGCGATCGCCGAGCAGACCGAACAGCTCGGCACCGGCCACGCGGTGGCCCAGGCGCATGATGCGCTCAAAGGTTTTTCCGGCGATATCCTGATCCTCTATGGCGATGTGCCGCTGGTGAGCGCGGAGACGATGCGCCGCATGGTCGAGCGGCTGCGGCGCGGCGACGATCCGCGCTGCGTGGTGCTCGGCTTCCGCCCGGACGATCCCGCCGCTTATGGCCGCATCATCGCGGACGGCACCGGCATCATCGAGACGATGGTGGAATATAAGGACGCGAGCGAGGCGCAGCGCGCCGTGACGCTCTGCAACAGCGGGCTGATGGCCGCGCGCGCGACCGATCTGTTCGTGCTGCTCGATCAGATCGGCAACGATAATGCCGCGGGCGAATATTATCTGCCCGATATCGTGATGCTGCCCGGCCAGCCCAGCGCGGTGATCGAAACGGGCGCGGACGAGGTGGCGGGCGTCAACAGCCGGATCGAGCTTGCCCGCGTGGAGGGCGACTGGCAGCGCCGCCGCCGGGACCGCGCCATGGCCGACGGGGCGACGTTGATCGCGCCGGAGACGGTGTTCTTCGCGCATGATACGGTGATCGGCCGCGACGTGACGATCGAACCCAATGTCGTGTTTGGCCCCGGCGTCACCGTGGAGGACGGTGCCGTGATCCACGCCTTCAGCCATCTGGAAGGCGCGCATGTGAAATCGGGCTGTTCGGTCGGTCCCTATGCGCGGCTGCGGCCCGGATCGGTGATGGAAGAGGGCGCCAAGGTGGGCAATTTCGTCGAGATGAAGAAGACGGTGCTCGGCAAGGGCGCAAAGGCCAACCACCTCACCTATCTGGGCGATGCCGATGTGGGCGCGGGCGCGAATATCGGCGCGGGCACCATCACCTGCAATTATGACGGCTGGTTCAAGCACAGGACCGTGATCGGCGAAGGCGCGTTCATCGGATCGAACAGCGCGCTTATTGCGCCCGTTACCATCGGGCGCGGCGCGATCGTCGCGGCGGGTAGCGCGGTCAGCCGCGATGTCGGCGACGGAGACCTCCGCCTGGTGCGCGGCGAGCAACTGGTGAAGCCCGGCTGGGCAGACCGCTTCAACAGCACCATGCGCAAGAAAAAGGGAAGGTAAGGCGAATGCGCGCCATGCCAATGACAGCGCTGGCAGGTGCCGCGGCGCTGATGCTGGTCGGTTGTTCGGATCGCAAAGCGCAGCCCGCTGAAGGCACGGCCACACCGACACCGCAGGCCGCCGCTTCGGCTGCCGGCAAAAAGGCCGCTCCCACGATGGCCGCCGCCACGCCGGATACGCGGCCGACATCGATGGTCCCGCCCTTGCCCGGCAAGGAGGATCTGTGTGCGCCCGGTGAAAAGCGCCTGTTCTCCTGCCGTCTGCAGAACGGCAAGACCGCGTCCGTCTGCGCCGCCGGTGCCGCCGGGGGGCCGCGCTTTCCGCAATATCGCTACGGGATGCTGGGGGAGGAGAGCGAACTCGTTTTCCCGAAACAGCGCGGTGGCGGCGCGATCCGCTTCGCCTCCGTCCCCTATTCGGGTGGCGGAGAAGCGCAGCTGAGTTTCACGCGCGGGCCCTATCGCTATGTCGTCTACAGCCGCGTCGTACGCACGAATTTCACTGCCGGCGAACCCAATGACCCACAGCTCGACGATGGCGTATTGGTGCTAAAGAACGGCAAGCGGATCGCGGATTATGGCTGCTCGCCCGAGGCGCTGCATCCGGTCGATTATGATTTTTCGGAGAAATATGCCGAAAAGGCGGATCAGGATGCGCTGGTCGATCACTAGGGTCACTCTTGACATGATATCGTGCTATGATATCGCGATATCATGACGCGTATCCTTGCCGATCTGCCCGATGGGGACATCAAATGGCTCGACGCCCTGGCGGCCGAGCAGGGCAAGTCGCGCGCCTCCATTCTGCGCGAGGCGGTAAGCGCCTATCGTGCCGAAGCGCCGAAGGACTGGCTCGACATCGGTTTCGGGGCATGGGCGCGCGACGGCGTGACGATCGATGCGCACGAGTATGACCGGCAGCGGCGCGCCGAATGGACGCGGCCCTGGGATGACGATTACGACGAGGTCCGGTCCGAATCGCCTGAATATTTCACGGAAGAGGATGACCGGGAGCGCGCCCACTATGTCGCGCTGACCCGCATGACCGCAACCAATACGCAGTCCGATCCCGAATGAGCGGTTACAGTCTCGACGCCAACATCATGATCGATGCACTGCTCGGCTACCGACCAGCTCATCGCGAGCTGTCGCGCCTGGCTTCCATCGGCGCGAGGCTATGGATCAGTCGCATGGCGTGGATCGAAACGCTCTCCAAGGGCAGCGAGACCGCTGTTCGCGAAGCGGAGCAGTTTCTAAGCGGATTTGCATTGGACGAGCTGGACGACGAGATCGCGCGGCGTGCAGCGGCACTGCGCCGAGAGCGCCCGAGGCTCAAATCTACCGACGCCATCATCCTCGCGACTTCGCAGATCCGCGGCCGCGTTCTCATCACCCGAAACACCAAGGACTTTCCGGCGAACATGCCGGGAATCCGTGTTCCCTACACATTGTAACGAAAGCTTTTTCCCATGTGCGGCATTATCGGAATTCTAGGACATGGCGATGTCGCCGATCGGCTCGTCGACGGGCTGAAACGGCTCGAATATCGCGGCTATGATTCGGCGGGCATCTGCACCGTGCACGACGGCCGGTTCGAGCGTCGCCGGGCCGAGGGGAAGCTGCGCAACCTGGTCGCCAAGCTGGCCGACGAGCCCGCGACCGGCTCCGCCGGCATCGCGCATACGCGCTGGGCCACGCATGGCGCGCCGACCGTCGATAATGCCCATCCGCATGCCAGCGGCGCGGTCGCCGTCGTCCACAACGGCATCATCGAGAACTTCAAGCCGCTGCGCCGCGAATTGCAGGAGCGCGGGCGCAGCTTCGCAAGCCAGACCGATACCGAAGTGGTGGTGCATCTGGTCGCCGAGCAGGTGGAGCAGGGCAAATCGCCCGAAGAAGCGGTGAAGGCCGTGCTGCCCCGTCTGGAAGGGGCGTTCGCGCTCGCCATCCTGTTCCGCGACCATGAAGATCTCATGATCGGCGCGCGCCTCGGCTCCCCGCTGGTTGTTGGCCGCGGCGAGGGTGAGGATGAAGGCGAGGCCTATCTGGGGTCGGACGCCCTGGCGCTGGCCCCGCTCACCCGCCGCATCGCCTATCTGAAAGAGGGCGACCGGGTGATCGTGAAGCGCGGCGACATCCGCATCCTGGACGAGAACGACCAGCCGGTGGAGCGCGAATTCGTAGACAGCGGCGTCACCGCGGGTGCGATCGAGAAGGGCAATTACCGCCACTTCATGCAGAAAGAGATCTTCGAGCAGCCGACCGTGGTCGCGCAGACGCTCGGCTCCTATCTGCGCCCGCTGGAAAACGTCGTCGCGCTGCCCGACATCCAGTTCGACGTCTCGGAGATCCGCCGCGTCACCATCGTCGCCTGCGGGACGAGCTATTATGCCGGCATGGTCGCCAAATATTGGTTCGAGCAATTTGCCCGCGTGCCCGTCGACATCGATGTCGCCTCCGAATTCCGGTACCGCGAACCGATCATGGAAGAAGGGGGCCTGGCGCTCTTCATCAGCCAGTCGGGCGAGACGGCGGACACGCTCGCCGCGCTGCGCCATGCGCGCGAGGAAGGGCAGAAGATCGCCGTCGTCGTCAATGTGCCGACCAGCACCATGGCGCGCGAGGCGGACCTGCTTCTGCCCACCCATGCCGGGCCGGAAATCGGCGTCGCTTCCACCAAGGCGTTCACCTGCCAGCTTGCCGTGCTCGCCGCGCTCGCTGCGCATCTGGCGCGGGTGAAGGGGCGCATGACCGCCGAGGAAGAGCAGGCCATCGTCAAGCACCTCACCGAAGCGCCCGCCGCGATGAACGACGCGCTGAGCCGCGACGACGCGATCGAGGCGATCGCCCCACTGATCGCCCCGGCGCGGGACGTGCTCTATCTTGGCCGTGGTCCGGACTATCCGATGGCGATGGAAGGCGCGCTGAAACTGAAGGAAATCAGCTATATTCATGCGGAGGGCTATGCCGCGGGCGAGATGAAGCACGGGCCGATCGCGCTGATCGACGAGGCGGTGCCGGTGATCGTCATCGCCCCGTCCGGCCCGCTGTTCGACAAGACCGTGTCCAACATGCAGGAAGTCGCCGCGCGCGGGGGCAAGATCGTACTGATCTCCGACGCAGCCGGTATCGAGGAAGCGGGCGATGGCACGCTGGCGACGATCGAGATGCCGACGGTCCACCCGCTGATCGCGCCGCTGGTCTATGCGGTGCCGGTGCAGCTGCTTGCCTATCATGTCGCCGTGGCCAAGGGCACCGACGTGGATCAGCCGCGCAATCTGGCGAAATCGGTGACGGTGGAATAGGCCGCGGGCATGAAAAAGGGCGCGCCGTGCGACGCGCCCTTTGCATTCTATCGATCGGTCAGAAGCCTGCGCTGACCGAGAACACCACGGTACCGTTATCGATCCGGCCGCCGTCGAGTTCCGAGAAATTGGGCAGGAGGTAGGCCGATTCGGCGCGCGAAATGTCGGTATCGACATAGGCGATGCCGAAGGTGAGCGCCTTGTACGAAACGTCCGCGCCCAGCGACCAGTCCCAATATTCGCCGGTCGGCGCGATGCTGGTGCCGTTGGGGCCCAGGCCGGGGTTGCCGTTGGAATAGCCGATATGCGCCTTCAGCGTCACCGGCGTGGTCGGGATGCCGGCCGAAGCGTCGCCGGAGAGATAGAGGTTGTCCTCCTTGTCGCCCGGATCGTTCGGAATGCCAGCGGCCGCCGCGGCGCCGGTGAAGAAGACATTGCCGAGCGCTTCCTGCGGCGGGGCGTAGGCAACGCCCGCAGTGAGCGAAAGCGGGCCGACGGTGCCGCTCAGCTTGGCGTAAAGCTCGGCGAAGTCGGTGGTGTCAGCGCCGCCGGGATACATGTACCACACGACGCCCGCATCCAGCTCTCCGCCGCCGACGGGCAGGATCACGCCGCCGAACAGATCGAGCTCGGTGTTCGAACCGCCGAAGGTGCCCCAGCCCGCCAGGTTCGAGCCCCAGAAACCGGCATAGAGGCCGCTCTGCGGGTTCGACAGCGTGGCGCCGCCCTGGATCGCGATTTCCTTGTCGGTTTGCGAAACGCCGCGAAAGCGATAGTCGCTGACCAGCGCCACATTGGCGGATACGGCGATGTCTTCCGGCGGGGCTGTGTCATAACTTTGCGCCATGGCCGGTGCGGCGACGGCAAGGAGAGGGCCTGCCAGCAGAAGGTGAGTGTTGCGCATGATAATCCTTTTCGTGCGTTAAAAACCAAGTCCTGCTGCGGTGCGGAATCTGCGTCTATCACCTAAAAAGGCCCGCACAGTGTCCGTGGCGAAAGTTTATTGCGGAACTGTTCCAGCGGAAGCAACGATAAATCTAATCCGTTCAGGATTTTGCCAACATATGTTGCATCGCAGCAACAGGAGCCACCGTGTCTATTGCGCTGCAACACGCAAGCCGCCCGATTTCGCCTCGGTTGACAGCGC
The DNA here is from genome assembly GCA_042090735.1 of Novosphingopyxis sp. GTDB lineage: Bacteria > Pseudomonadota > Alphaproteobacteria > Sphingomonadales > Sphingomonadaceae > Novosphingopyxis. The sequence continues at coordinate 6,449 of JBELIU010000100.1, forward strand.
GCGGCATCCTGTCGCACGCCCGCCCGGCAACAGCGGATGGAGACGTGACATGGCCGGCCTTTGGTTCGAACAGCTTGAGGTGGGGCAGCTGTTTCGCCACGCCATGCGCCGTACGGTGACCGAGACGGACAATCTTCTCTTCACCACGCTCACCCACAATCCGGCGGCGTTGCATCTGGACGCCGAATATATGGCGAAGAGCGATTTCGGTAAAATCATCGTCAATTCCACCTTCACGCTGGGTCTGATGGTGGGCATTTCGGTGGGCGACACCACGCTCGGCACCGCCGTGGCAAATCTGGGCTGGGACGAGGTGCGCTTCCCCGCTCCGGTCTATGTCGGCGATACGCTGCGGATCGAGACCGAGGTGGTGGAGCTGCGCGAAAGCAAGTCACGTCCCACCGCGGGCATCGTTACCTTCGTCCACCGCGCCTATAATCAGGACGATGTGCTGGTCGCGAGCTGCAAGCGCACCGGGCTGCAGCACAAGGGCCCCGCCGAATGAGGTCGCTGCGCAGCTTCCTGTTCATACCGGGCGACAGCGAGAAGAAGCTGGGCAAGGTCGATGATTGCGGCGCCGATGCGGTGATCCTCGATCTGGAAGACGCGGTCGCGCCCGCCAACAAGCGGGGCGCGCGGAGACTGGTTTCGGATTTCCTGAAGGAGCGCCCGGCCGGGCGGCGCAGGCCGCAGATCTGGGTGCGGGTCAATCCGCTCGACGGCGATCTGACGCTGGGCGATCTGGTTTCGGTGATCGGCGGCGCGCCCGACGGCATCGTGCATCCCAAGGCCGATGGCCCGGCGGACGTGCGGCGGCTCTCTTATTATCTGGACGCGCTGGAGGCGCAGGCCGGATTGCAGGCGGGCTCCACCAAGATCCTGCCCGTCGCCACGGAGACGGCGCGCGCACCTTTCGCACTGGGCGATTATGCCGATGCCGGGCTGGAGCGGCTTTATGGGCTCACCTGGGGCGCGGAGGATCTGTCCGCGGCGCTGGGCGCGAGCGGCAATCGCGGCGCGGACGGCGAATGGGCGTTCACCTACAGGATGGCGCGCTCGCTCACCCTCATGGCCGCGCATGCCGCGGGCGTCGCTGCGATCGAGACGCTCCACGCCGATTTCCGCGACGAGGAGGGCCTGCGCGCCACCTCCCGCGCTGCGCGCGCCGAGGGTTTCTCCGGCCGCCTCGCCATCCATCCGGCGCAGGTGGAGCCGATCAACGAGAGCTTCCTGCCGGGCGCGGACGAGGTGGATTTCGCGCGCCGCGTCGTCGCCGCGTTCGAGGCCGATCCCGGCGTCGGCACCGTCGGAATCGACGGCAAGATGCTCGACATCCCGCACCTGAAGGCCGCGCGCCAGACGCTGGCGCTGCACGACGCCTATAGCGACTGAAGGCCCGCCCCCAAATGCACATGAACCATGACAGCGACGCGCCTGCCGCCCCGGACATCGCGTTCGACGATTTCCTCAAGGTCGATATCCGCGTGGGCACCATCGTGGAGGCGGAGGCCTTTCCCGAAGCGCGCAAGCCCGCCTACAAGCTGCGCATCGATTTCGGCGGGGCCATCGGCGTGAAACGCTCCAGCGCGCAAATCACCGAACGGCACAAGCTGGAAGATCTCGTCGGTACGCAGGTGCTCGCCGTCGTCAACTTCCCGCCGCGCCAGATCGGCCCGGTGATGAGCGAGGTGCTGACCTTGGGCGTGCCGGACGAGCAGGGCCATGTCGTCCTGCTGCGTCCGGACCAGCCGGTGCCCGATGGCGGGCGGCTGTTCTAGGTACGCGCAGCCCCCTGATCCGCGCCGATTGATTCCCGCTGCGCCCGGGCCTATCCTGCCGTGCAACTGGCGGCCCGTAACGGCCGCCGCTCTTGTTTTGCGAAGAAGCGAAAGGCCGCCCGCTATGTCGATCACCCCGCTCATGCCAGTCTATCCGCGTTGTGACGTGCGTCCGGTGGAGGGCGATGGCTGCCACCTGATTACCGAGGACGGGCGGCGACTGCTGGATTTCGCCAGCGGCATCGCGGTGAACTCGCTCGGCCACAGCCATCCCGCGCTGATCGAAGCGATCCAGAGCCAGGCCGCCAAGCTGATGCACGTGTCCAACCTCTACGGCAGCCCGCAGGGCGAGCGGCTGGCCCAGATGATCGTGGACAGCACCTTTGCCGATACCGTGTTCTTCACCAATTCGGGCGCGGAAGCGGTGGAATGCGCGATCAAGACGGCGCGCGCCTATCACCAGCATGAAGGCGGCAATTCGGAGCGTACGGAGATCATCACCTTCTCCATGGCCTTCCATGGCCGCACGATGGCGACGATCAGCGCCTCCAATCAGGAGAAAATGCACAAGGGCTTCATGCCGCTGCTGCCAGGCTTCAAATATGTCGAATTCAACGATCTGGAAGCGGCGCGCGCTGCCGTGGGTCCGCAGACCGCAGGCTTCCTGGTCGAGCCGATCCAGGGCGAGGGCGGCATTCGTCCGGCGAGCCAGGAATTCCTCCAGGGCCTGCGCGACATCTGCGACGAGCAGGATCTGATGCTGGTACTGGACGAGGTGCAGTGCGGCGTCGGGCGTACCGGCAAACTTTATGCTTACGAACATTACGGGATCGAGCCCGACGTGCTCGCCACGGCCAAGGGCATTGCCGGCGGCTTCCCGCTGGGTGCGTGCCTTGCCACCGAAAAGGCGGCGCGCGGCATGGGCTTCGGCAGCCACGGCTCCACTTATGGCGGCAATCCGCTCGCCATGGCCGCGGGCGAGGCGGTGTGGAAGGTGATCGCCGATGAGGCGTTCCTCGCCGATGTGAACGCCAAGGGCGAGCGCCTGCGCGCCTCATTGGAGCAGTTCATCGGCAACCATTCGGACCTGTTCGAACTGGTGCGCGGGCACGGCCTGATGCTCGGCCTG
>JBELIU010000101.1:0-9296 GCA_042090735.1 Novosphingopyxis sp.
CTACCAGCTGAGCTAAAGCGGCTAACCGAGGGGCGCGCATAGCGGGGGTGGGGGCGGCTGGCAAGATGTTGTGCTTATTTTGGCCTGCGCGGCGTGTTGCGGCGCGAACGGCCAGGCATCGCCGCGCGGGGTGATGGCCTGAGGGTTTACACCTTCTTTACCAACAGTGGTGCACAATCCTGCCACCTGTCCTGTCCGGGGCGGGAGGAGTGCAAGGCGGGGTAAGATGGACGATCTGCGCGGTTTCGGTTCGCATGACAGCTTTCAGAGCGATGATGCGGATTATGTAAGTTACGAAGACGTCGGGCTCGATGACGAGGATGTCGGCTTGGACGCGCCCCCGCTGGTTTCCGGCGATGAGCGGCGCATGCAGGTGCGCGCCTACAACTTCTGGACCTCGCTGCTGGGTGAGCGCAACTTCCCCGATATCGAGGATCTCGAGCCCGCCAGTGTGCCGGAATTCGCCGACAACGGCGTACTTCTGGATTTCACCTCGGGCATCGAAAATCCCTCGATCCAGTTCCTGGGCTCCGCGATTCGCGATGAATGCCAGATCGAGGGCAACATCTTCTATCTGGACCAGGTGCCGGCGCGTTCGCTGCTGACGCGCATCACCGACCACTATCTTCAGATCATCGCCAACCGCGCGCCAATCGGCTTCGAAGCCGAATTCGTGAACCAGCGCGGCCTTACCATCATGTATCGCGGTATCCTGCTGCCATTCTCGTCAGACGATGACAGCATCGATTTCATCTACGGCGTCATCAACTGGAAGGAAGCGGCGGGCGACGACATCTCCGGCGAACTGCAGCTCGAAGTGGAGGATGCTCTGCGTGCGGTGCGGCCACGGCCCAAGCCCGTGCCGGTCTGGGCCGATTCGCCCAGCCTCATGGACGTGGATGCCGAGGAAGAGACGTTCACGCAGGAATTCGGGGCTATTGCGATACCCGATGCCGATGCGCCGCTGGCCGATTGGCTGAACGCCGCGCGCGAGCAGGCGGAGATCGCGCACGGCATCGATATGCGCAGCCGTAGCGCGCTCTACGCCGCGATCGGACTCGCCTGGGATCTGGCGCTGGCGACCGAAGCGAAGCCGGACGACTATGCCGAACTTCTCGCGGACATGGGACTGAAGCGCCAGGCGCGGGCGCCGATGACGCCGATCGTGAAGCTGGTTTTCGGGGCGGATTACGACAAGACGCGGCTCGCCGAATATGCCGCCGCTTTGGGCTATGCGGAGCGCTTCGGGATGGCGCGCGGAGAGCTTGGAGCCGCTATTGAAGCCTATGACGGCGGGCTGAAGGCGCTCGTTCGCGATGAGCGCAAGGCACGCCGCGAGGCGAAGGCCGGGCTCACGCGCACTGTGAAGCGCGATCCGCGCGAGAAGCTGCGCTGCGCCGCGCCCAAGTCGCTCGATCAGTTCACCGGCACCGAGGAGGAGTTCGTGCTCCTCGTTGCACGGCGTCAGGACGACGGCAGCATGGCGATCATCGGCAATGTCGATGGCGGCGATGCGCTGACCGAAAAGGCGCTTCGCAAAACCGTTATCTGACCCGGTCGCCGCGCCCGATCAGGCCAGCCAGTCGATCGCCAAGCAGGTGGCAATGCCGACGCCGATGGTGAGCGGTATGCCGGCCTTGAAGAAATCGGTGAACTTGTACCCGCCCGCGGCATAGACCAGCGTGTTGGTCTGATAGCCGATCGGCGTCGCGAAGCTTGCCGAGGCGGCGAACATCACTGCGATGACGAGGGGGCGCGGCTCCACGCCCAGATCGCTCGCCAGCTTGATGACGATCGGCGTCACGATGATGGCCACGGCATTGTTGGTCACCACCTCCGTCAACACCACTGAGATACCGTAAACGGCGAAGATGAGCGCCCACGACGGCACGTCGCGCAGCACCGGCGTCAGCGCGTTGACGATCAGGGACACGCTGCCGGCATTTTCCAGCGCCAGACCCACCGCGAGCATGGCGAAGATGAGGACGAGCACATTGCCGTCCAGCGAACTCCAGGCTTCCTCCGCGTCGATGCAACGGGTGAGCAGGATGACGCCCACCGCGATGATCGCCGCGATGCCGATCGACAGGATGCCGAAAGCGGACAGCAGCACCACCGCAGCAAGCGCGCCGATGGCGATTGGGGCGCGGTCACGCCGGAATTCGCGTTCCTTGGTTTCACCGACGCCGTATAGATTGGGATTATCGTACATCGCGCGGATCGCATCGTCCTCGCCGGTCACGAGGATGCGGTCGACCGCGTGGACACGCGCGCCGGGAAGATCGGGACCCGGCACCTTGCGGAAGCGCGAGATGCCGAGGATCCGCACGCGCAGGTCGGACAGGAAGGGGATGTCGATCAGGCGCTGGCCGATCGACGGATGGGTTGGCGCGATCGTCGCTTCCACGAGCCCGCGCGAGCTTGCCGAAACGCTCGAATCGCCAGCGGTCAGGCCTACCTCGAACTCGCTCGACGAACGCAACGAGAGCAGTTCCGCGATGGCGCAGCGCAGGACGAGATGGTCGTTGGCCCGCAGGACTTCATCCTCGATTCCGGTGCGCTGGAAACGCCCGGCTCGTTTCAAGGCGATCACCTTCACCTTGTCGCGCCGCGCCATCGGCAGATCCGACAGCTTCTTGCCGACATATTCGCTGTCATGGCGGACGCGCACTTCGGTCAGGAAGCCGCTCGCCTCCTGGCCGATGGTCGGCCCTTGCTCGTCTTGATCCGGCAGGAACCAGCGGCTGATGAAGACGAGCATCAGTGCGCCGACCACACCTGCGATCAGGCCGTAAGGCGTGATGGAGAAGATGCCGAAGCCGGGCAGGCCTGCATCTTGCGCCACGGAATCGACCAGAAGGTTGGTCGAGGTGCCGATCAGCGTCGTGGTGCCGCCGAGAATGCAGATGTAGCTGAGCGGGATCAGCAGCCGTTTGGCGCTGGTGCCGAGCGCGTGGGCGAGGCGCATGATGATCGGGATCATCACCACGACGACGGGCGTGTTGTTCATGAAGGCGGAGGCGAAGAACACCCCGATCATCATCTCGAAGATGGCGAGCTGCGGGCGCTTCTTGGCGCGGGCGATGATCGCACTGGCAATGGCGTCCATCGTGCCGGTGCGCAGTAGCGCGCCGGACAGTATGAACATCGCCGCGATGGTGATCGGCGCCTGGTTGGAGAAGACCGAGAACAGCCCCTTGTCGTCCAGAATGCCTAGAAACAGGAACAGGCAGGCGCCCAGAATGGCGACCACGGTGGCCGGGAAGCGCTCCATTACGAAGCCTACGAACATTGCAGCGAGAATGATCAGGCCGATGATGGACTGATATTCGGCGATGAAGGCGCGGAAGGCTTCGATCAGGAACATCGCTTCACCGGTAATGCGAAATGCGGGCGGGTACTAGCGCGATTCCGTGAAGCCGACCGCCTTCCTGGCTTGTCAAACCTGTCGGGAAGGGGCGCTTGTGCGCGAAGCCGTTCGCAAGTTCAGCGGCGGGGGCGAGAACCAGGACGAACCGTTTCTCTGCCTTGCGAAGACTTTCCATAACCCAAATGGTTATCTTGCTCGGCCGATGTAGGACAGCGATTTCGCGCCTCCGGCTATGGTCAGGCCCCGCATTGGGCGCGGTGGAGCAGGAACTGGTCCGCCAGAACGAGCGCCATCATCGCTTCGACCACCGGTACGCCGCGGATGCCGACGCAGGGATCATGGCGCCCCTTGGTGGAGATCGTCGCGGCCTTGCCTTGCGGCGTGACGGTGTCGACCGGCGTCAGGATCGAGCTGGTGGGTTTGAACGCCACGCGCACGGTGACCGGTTGGCCGGTGGCGATGCCCCCTGCGATACCGCCCGCATGATTGGCGGTGAATTCCGGGCCATCCGCTCCGGGGCGCATCGGATCGGCATTCTGCTCGCCCGATAGCCGCGCGGCTTCGAAGCCGTCGCCGATCTCGACGCCCTTCACCGCGTTGATGCTCATCATCGCCAAGGCCAGCGTAGCGTCCAGTTTGGCGTAGAGCGGCGCGCCCCAGCCGGCGGGCACGCCGGCGGCATGGCAGGCGACGATGGAGCCGAGCGAACTGCCGGACTTGCGCGCGCCATCCACCAGCTGTTCCCAGCGCACGGCGGCCTTTGCGTCCGCAGCGAAAAAGGGATTGGCGGCAATCTGTGCGACATCGAAACTGTCTGCCGCATCGCCGCCCAGTTCCGCGGTCCAGGCGGTGAGGGTGACCTGCGGGATGATCTTGCGGGCCACCGCGCCCGCCGCCACGCGCATCGCGGTCTCGCGCGCGGAGGAGCGCCCGCCGCCGCGATAATCGCGAAAGCCGTATTTGGCGTCGTACGCATAGTCCGCGTGGCCGGGGCGATAGGCCTTGGCGACGTCCGAATAGTCCTTCGATCGCTGGTCCACATTCTCGATCATCAGGCTGATCGGCGTGCCGGTGGTCCTGCCCTCGAATACGCCGGAAAGAATGCGCACCTCATCCGGCTCGCGCCGCTGCGTGGTGAAGCGCGATGTGCCCGGCCGCCGCGTGTCGAGAAAAGGTTGAATATCGCTCTCGGACAACTCGATGCCGGGCGGACACCCGTCGACCACGCAGCCGATGGCAGGGCCGTGGCTTTCCCCCCAGGTGGTAACGCGCAGCAGATGGCCGAAACTGTTGTAGCTCATAAAGTCCTCTCGCCGCCTTCTCCCCCGGAGGGAAGAAGGGGGTATTTCAGCCCTCCATGTTCCCGAACGGCGCGGCATAGTCTGCGCTGCCTTCGAAGGGGCGGGGCGGGGCATCGTCCAGTTCCAGCGCCATGAAATTGTCGCCGGAATAGGCGCTGCGATAGGGCCCGGCCGCATCGCGGGTGAAGCCGAAGCGTTCGTAATAAGCCGGGTCGCCGAGCACGTAGATCATCTGAAAACCGATGCCGCGCGCCTGCTCAACCAAGTCGCGGATCAGGCGGGTGCCGATCCCCTCGCTCTGGCATTCCGGCAATACCGATACGGGGCCGAGGGCGGCGGCGGCCACCGGGCGGCCGTCGGCGGATACGTTCATCCGGCTGAGCACCGCATGGCCCACGATGAAACCGTCCGCCTCGCACACCAGCGAAACGGCGATGTCGCCTTTCTCGCGCAAGGCATCGACCAGTCGCATCTCCGCATCGCCCGGAAAAGCGGCGCGCACGGCCTCGCGGATGGCGGGGATGTCTCCGCGCGCTTCGGTGCGGATGGTGCTCATCCCTGGTCGAGCGCGATGTCGGGGGCGTCTTCGGCCTTCATGCCGATGGCGTGATAGCCTGCATCGACATGGTGAACCTCACCGGTCACGCCGCTGGAAAGATCGCTGAGCATATACAGCCCCGCGCCGCCGACATCCTCGATCGTGACATTGCGGCGCATGGGTGCGTTCAGTTCGTTCCACTTCAGGATATAGCGAAAGTCGCCGATGCCGCTGGCGGCCAGCGTCTTGATGGGGCCGGCGCTGATCGCGTTCACCCGGATGTTTTCCGGGCCGAGATCGACGGCGAGATATTTGACGCTGGATTCCAGCGCGGCCTTGGCAACGCCCATCACATTGTAATGCGGGATCACCTTTTCCGCGCCGTAATAGGTCAGCGTCAGGATGGAGCCGCCGTCCTTCATCATCGGCCGCGCGGCGCGGGTCACGGCGACCAGCGAGTAGGCGCTGACGTTCATCGTCATCAGGAAGTTGTCGAGGCTGGTGTCGACATATTTGCCGCGCAGCTCGTTCTTGTCCGAAAAGCCGATGGCGTGGACCAGGAAGTCGATGGAGTCCCAGCTCTCGCCGAGCTTGGCGAAGCACTGGTCGATCGAATCCTGATCGGATGCATCGCACGGGATGCAGATGTCCGATCCAAGCTGTGCGGCCAGCGGGCGCACGCGCTTTTCCAGCGCCTCGCCAAGATAGCTGAAGGCCAGCTCCGCGCCCTGGTCCGCCAATTGCTTCGAAATACCCCAGGCAAGCGATTTTTCATTGGCGAGGCCCATGATGAGCCCGCGCTTGCCCTGCATCAATCCGGTCATGCGTCTTGTTCTCCTTGCCCGCCCTCTACATCGCAGCCGCCCTCATTGGCCAGAGCCGCGTTAAGATGCGCGCCCGTAACCATGCCAAGGCCGATAAGATAGAAGAAGATGAGCGCGATGATCGCGCCCGCCAGGCTGCCATAAGTCAGATCGTAATTGGTGGCGTTTGCCAGAAACAGCGGCAGCAACATGGTGGAGGCGAGCCACCAGGCGCTCACCAGCACTGCGCCGGGCCATTTCGGGCAATTGGGGCCGCGATAGTCGCGCGGCGTGATGGCGCGGAACAGGATGTAGAGCGCGCCGAACAGCACGAAGAAGGGAATGAACCGCCCGATCGACAGGATGCGCGAGATGTTCTGCGCCCAGGGGAGGTAGGTGTAGACGAACTGCTCTGCCCCGGTGACGATCACCTGGGTGGAAAAGGCGATCATCGCCAGGAACACCGCGCCGATGATGATCGCGATGGAACGCAGCCGATATTGCCAGAAAGGGCGCTGTGCGGTGGTGCCATAGGCATCGTGCAGGGCCGCACGGATCGTCTCGATCAGGCTGCCGGTGGTCCACAAGCCGACGACGGCGGAGAGCCAGAGGACCGGGCCGGACCGGGCCGTCATCGCGCTTTCCACCGGCGTGCGCAGCGCATCGCTGACGCTGCGCGGCACCGTCTGGAGGAAGCTCTGGATCTGATCGAAACCAATCTCCGTGCGGCCGAACACGCCGGCAACGGCTGCGGCCACGATGAAGAAGGCGAAGACCGCCAGGAGGGAGAGATAGGCGAAATTGCCCGCCTGCGTAAAACCGTCGGAATAAACGCCGACGGCGGTCCGTTTCACGACCTCGATGGTTTTTTGGCCGGGTTTGAGCCGGTGAAACCAGCTCGCCTCCGTTTCCTTGCTGCGCTCGCGCTTCCGGCGCCGCAGGACCGTTCTGCGCCGGGCTTCCGGCGAGAGCGGGCTGTGTTCAGACACCCAGCTCGTCCCGGACGCCGCCCGGCGCCTCCCAGCCTTCGGCGAATTGTTTCAGCGCCGCATCGTCTTCCGGCAGATCCACCATCAGCCGGACGAGCTGATCGCCGCGCCCGCCGCTCTTGGTGCTGAAGCCACGGCCTTTCAGACGCAGCGTCTTGCCGGAGCTGGAGCCTGCCGGAACAGTGAGCATTACGGGGCCATCGACGGTGGGCACGCGTACCTTGCCGCCCAGCACCGCTTCCTTCAGCGTGATCGGCAGATCGAGCCGGATGGTATCGCCATCGCGCTCATAAAAGGGATGGCCGCCGATCTGCACGGTGACGATGCCGTCGCCTGCGCCGCCGGGGCCCTGCTGGCCCTTGCCTGCCAGACGGATCTGCTGTCCGTCGACAAGGCCCGCGGGTAATTTCAGATCGATCGTCTTGCCGTCCGCCAGCGTGATCCGCTGCGGCTCCCGCGTGGCGGCGTCGGTAAAGCTCACCTGCATGCGATAGGCGATGTTCGCGCCCTTGGGCGGCGCCGCACGCCCGCCGCGACCGAAGGGATTGGAGCGCTGCTGGCGGCCGCCGCCACCGCCGAACAGGTCACTGAACAGATCGCCCAGGTCCACTTCCTCGCCGCCGCCCTGATAGGGACCTCCGGAAAATCCGCCGAAGCCGCCCTGCGGCCCGCCTTGGCCGCGGAAACCGCCGCCGCCCGCACCGCCATAGCCGAAGGGACCGCGCGGATTGCCGTCCTCGTCGATCTCGCCCCGGTCGAAGGCGGCGCGCTTGTCCTTGTCCATCAGCAGGTCATAGGCCTGCGTCACCTTGCCGAAGCGATCCGCGGCGGTGGGATTGTCCTGGTTGCGATCCGGGTGGAGCTCCTTCGCAAGAGTGCGATAGGCGCTTTTGATCGTCTTCTCGTCCGCGTCGCGCGAAACGCCCAATGTTGCATAAGGGTCTGCCATGGCGTGAGAGTTAGGATGCGCATGGCCTAAGGGCAACAAGTGCTTGGAGCTTGCCCCATCCCGCTGCCATCTCGACCGGCGCGCGGAGCGGCGCTAAAGCGGCTCGCATGGCTGATAATCCCTTTTCCTTATTCGACCGCTGGCTCAGCGAAGCCGAGGCGTCCGAACCCACTGATGCCAACGCGATGGCGCTGGCAACTGCGGATGCCGAGGGACATCCGTCGGTGCGTATGGTGCTCCTGAAGGGCCATGGCGAGGACGGTTTCGTTTTCTACACCAATTTCGAAAGCCGCAAGGGCGCGGAGCTGGCCGAAAATCCGCAGGCCGCGCTGCTGTTTCACTGGAAATCGCTGCGCCGGCAGATCCGGATCGCCGGCCCCGTCGCGCCCGTGTCCGATGCGGAAGCTGACGCCTATTTCGCCAGCCGCCCGCGCGATTCGCAGATTGGCGCCTGGGCGTCCGACCAGTCCCGGCCGCTGGACGAGCGCGAAACCTTTCTCGATCGGATCGAGAGCTATGAGCGCCAATTCGGCGGCCAGGACGTACCGCGCCCGCCGCACTGGTCAGGCTTTCGTCTGACGCCGGAGCGGATCGAATTCTGGCAGGACCGCGAATATCGGCTGCACGAACGGCGCCAGTTCGTCCGCGACGGCGAAGGCTGGTCAGAAGGGCTGCTCTACCCGTGAATGCCGCCGCGAGCGAAACCGGCGGTGGCCCGGCGCTCAACGTGCGCGCGGCCTTGGCGAGCGTGGCGACAGCGCTGTTCCTGCTCATCCTCAAGACCTGGGCGTCGATCGCCACCGGATCGGTCGCGATGCTCGGATCGCTTGCAGACACGGGGCTCGATCTCGCCGCGTCGCTCGTGCTGCTGTTCAGCGTGCGCTACGCCGCGATGCCGCCGGATGAGGACCATCGTTTCGGGCACGGCAAGGCCGAATCGCTCGCCGCGCTGTTCCAGGTCGCATTGATCGCAGTGTCTGCAGCGCTGATAGCCTGGCGCGCGGTCGAGCGATTGTTGAAGGGCGCGCCCGTTCAACAGGCCGAATCGGGCATTATCGTCTCGGTTATCGCCATCGTCGCCACCTTCGCGCTGGTGGCCTACCAGAAAAGCGTCATCCGCCGCACGGGATCGGTCGCGATCGAGGCGGACAATCTGCATTATCAGAGCGATCTGCTGCTCAACCTGTCGGTTATCGCGGCGCTGGTGCTGGACCAGTATCTCGGGCTGGGCTGGACCGATCCGCTTTTCGGTGTGGCCATTGCCGCCTGGCTCGGCTGGAACGCGTTTCGCGGGGCGAGCCGCGCGATCGACCAGCTGATGGACAAGGAATGGCCGGAGGAAAAAC
>JBELIU010000102.1:0-9220 GCA_042090735.1 Novosphingopyxis sp.
GATGTCAGCCCGAGCGCCGGCATCCCGCCGCGCAATGCGCAGCGCGTGCTGATCAACATCCACGGCGGCGCATTCATGTGGGGTGCCAGCAGCGGTGCGCTGGTGGAAGCGATACCGATCGCTGCCAGCATGGGGATCAGGGTGGTGACGGTGGATTATCGTCTGGCGCCCGAACATCGTTATCCAGCCGCATCGCAGGATGTGGCGGCAGTCTACAGGGGTCTTCTGGATCGCTATCCCGCGGCCAATATCGGCATTTACGGCTGTTCCGCGGGCGGCATCATCACCGCGCAGTCGGTCGCGTGGTTCCGGCAGCAGGAACTTCCATCGCCCGGCGCCGTCGGCACTTTCTGCGGCACCGGCGCACCCTATTCGGGGGACAGCCCCTATCTCGCCGCGGCCTTGGGCGGCGAGTCCATGCCGCCCTCGACCGGCCTGCCGACCACATTCACCAACCCCTATATGAACGACGTGCCGCTTGGGGATTGCGCGGCCTATCCCCTCGAATGTGAGGCTTCTGTCAAAGCCATGCCGCCGACCTTGCTGCTTGCGGGCGGACGCGATTTTGCGGCCAGCACGCTTACGCTGGCGCACCGGAAGCTCGCGGCGGCCGGCGTGGAGAGCGAGCTGTATCTGTTCGACGGGCTTCCGCACGCGTTCTTCATGTGGCCCGACATGCCGGAATCGCGCGAAGCCTATCGCCTGATTGCCGAATTTTTCGATCGCCATCTCGGCAGGGCCGCGCCCTGAATATTTTGCCTACGCCCCCGTCGACACACCTTTCGGAGCAAACTTACATGAACCGGTCTCACTCTCTGCGCCGCTCCTTCGTTCGCCTGCTTTTCCCCGTTGTCGCCAGCCTTGCGCTATTGGCGAACACGGCGCCGCAGACGCCGTCGGAGCTGTACGGAGACCTGTTCGTACGCGTTCAGGAAGGACGCATATTCGGCGACAACAAGACCTTCGTCGATGCGGTGCCGACCCGTCCGGCCGATGCGATCATGGCGGAGTATCGCAGCGATCCACCCAAGACCGAGCAGCAGTTGCGCACGTTCGTGTTGGCCAATTTCTCGGTGCCCGGCGTCAACGCCGTCGCGCCGCTGCGCAATCATATCCGCAATCTGTGGCCCCAACTCGTGCGTCAACCCGAGGCGGCCACACCGGGAGGGTCCCATATTCCTCTGCCCGAACCCTATGTCGTGCCCGGCGGTCGTTTCCGGGAAATCTACTACTGGGACAGTTTTTTCACCATGCTCGGGCTGAAAGCCGACGGGCAGACCGGTCTGATCGACTCTATGGTGGTCGATTTCGTCAGCCTGATCGAGCGTTTCGGCCACATACCCAATGGCACGCGGACCTATTATGTCAGCCGTTCGCAGCCACCCTTTTTTGCGTTGATGCTCGATATCGCGCCGGGCGGAACGCCGGCCGAACGGGACAGGCGACTGGCGGCCCTGCGCGCGGAATATTCGTTCTGGATGCAGGGTGCTCAGTGCGCCACCAAATCCAGGCCATGCGATAATGTCGTCGTGATGCCGGACGGCTCGCTGCTCAACCGCTACTGGGACGATCGCAACAGTCCGCGCGACGAGTCCTTTGCCGAAGACCGCGCGACCGCGGCCGAAGCGAGCAATCAACCCGCTGCCGAAACCTATCGCGACCTTCGCGCGGGCGCCGAAAGCGGATGGGATTTCAGTTCCCGCTGGTTCGAGGACGGCATGAAATTGTCGACGATCCGCACCACCGACATCGTGCCGATCGATCTCAATGCGCTGATGTTCGCGATGGAACAGCGCATCGCCAGCGGCTGCCGGGCGCAGATGGACGAGGCTTGCACTCGCCGGTTTTCGCGCCTTGCACAGCAGCGCAAAAACGCCGTCGACAAATATCTGTGGTCGGCCGCGGAGGGACGCTATGCAGATTGGGACCGCATATCCCGGCGCCAAACGGCCACGCTGTCGGCCGCGACGCTCTATCCCCTGTTCGTCGGCATGTCATCGCAAACGCAGGCGGATGCCGTTGCCAGACTGACGGAAGACCGTCTGCTGGCTCCGGGGGGGCTTCGCACCACACTGATACGCACCGGCCAGCAATGGGACGCGCCGAACGGCTGGGCACCTCTGCAATGGATCGCGGTCGACGGACTGGAGCGATATGGCCATCCGGATATCGCGCGCGCGATCGCTGGCCGCTGGTTGCAGACCGTGGACCGGACCTATCGGGAAACCGGCAAGATGCTCGAGAAATATGATGTCGAGGAGCAGAAACCCGGCGGCGGCGGCGAATATCCGACGCAGGACGGCTTCGGCTGGACGAACGGCGTCGCCAGCGTGCTACTGCAGCGCTACCCGGATCTGGAGACGAGGGCGACCGAGGCAGTCTCACGGTAGATCGTTTGCCATCGCAAATCCGTGGTGTAAGGCTTCCGCTTTCAAAACAGGAAGCATCTCCCCTTGCTTGAAGAGCACCTTCAGGTCGCGCGGTTGACGCGCGCGTTGGCATCCCATCTTCTGGAGAGGGCCACCATTACCGCGCGCTATCTCGGCCTGGGGGTTACGGAAGTGCGCGCACTGGAACAGCTCTATCTTTCCGGCCCCATGACGCTGGGCGATCTGGGCAGCAGCCTGGCATTGACGAGCGGATCGGTCACGGCGCTCGTCCGCCGGTTGCAGACGAAAGAGCTGGTCCTGAGAGAAGTCGATCGGGACGATCGCCGAAAGGTCTGGCTTTCGCTGCGTCCGGACAAGGTCGAATGGTTTCTGGAACCGTACCAGTCCACCATCGCAGGTGGCCAAATGGTCGTCGCCGGGTTCGAGAAAGGGGATCTGGAAAAGGCGATCGCTTTTCTCGGATCGTACAGCCGCGCTTCCACCGAGGCCACGGAGATGGTGCGCCACCAGCTCAAGAAACGGTTGGAAAAAGGGCCGTCAGACGACTGACGGCCCCTATGATCTCGACCCTTAGAACTTATAGGCGGCGGAGAAGGTCACATATCGGCCAAGGATCGGGCGGGCCAGGATCGGGCCGGTGCCCTGCGATCCGATCACCCGCGGATTGCCTTCGGTGAGACCGATCTCGTTGGTCAGATTGTTTCCCGTCGCCCGTAGTTCGATGCTGTCCAACACAGTCACGGCCACGCCCGCATCCAGCTGATAATAAGCGGGAAGCAGCTGCTGGTTCTCGGGATCGGAAAACCGGTCGCCATAATATTGCAGGGACGCGTAGATTTTGGGCTGGAAACCGCCGAAGTCGGGATTCAGGCTCGGCATGATGCGCCATTGCCAGCGCGGTTGGCGTTGTACCCGGTTACCCGACTGGTCCACGCCGGCGGAGAAGAAATTGTCGTAGGTCGCATCCAGATAGGTCAGGTTGCCGTCCAAGGTAAACCAGTCGACCGGCCGCAAGGATGCTTCCAGCTCCACGCCGGTCGCCTTTGCACCGCCATTTTGAATGATGTTGCCGCCCGGCGTGAATTGAACGCTGGAGAGCCCGGTAAACTCGTTGTGAAAAACGGTGGAGTAGAAGTTCACCATCGGCATCGAGACCTTCAAACCACCTTCGTAGGTGTCGACCGTCGAGACGTCGGTGACGCCGGAGCGCAGATTGTCGAACTGCGGAAAGGCGTGACCTTTGCTGTAGCGGGCAAAGACGCCGACTTGATTGGTCACGTCATAGTTTGCGCCCGCGGTATACGACCATTTGTCGTCGCTGTAGTCGATGGGGGTCGGCGTGGTGCCGGGCACGGACTCGCTGTTGTTGTAGAGCGTGTTCGGATTGCCATCGAGATCGACGCTGCGGGGAAAGCGAACGCTTCCATTGATTTTATGCTTCTGCCAGCGAACGCCGCCATCGATGCGTAGCTGATCGGTGATCTGAAATTCGTCGACCGCATAAAATGCGTAATCCGTGCCGGTGTAGCCCGCGTTCAGATTGAAAAAAGAACCTTGCACGAAGCCATCGCGGGTCGCGCGGCGGCCGTCCCCGTACACCAGGTTGATCCGCCGGGCATTGTCTTCCGCCGTCAGCAAGAGGCCGTTGCCCAGGTTCCAGGTATCGCGCGCGAAATAGTCGGCAAAGTAAAACCCGGCTGTCAGGGTGTTCCGCTCCGTACGAAAGTCGATGCCGAGATCGTTGACGAAGCTGTCGATCTTCTTGTCGACGGTCCAGATTCCGGCCTGGATCACCTGCTGGCTAGGCAACACCGCTGCGCCCCCGTTGACGAAAGTCGCCGAACCGATTGTCGCTCCGGCACCCCCGCGACTGGTGACGAAATTGGACAGCGCAGTAGGCGGTCCGGCCGGCACCAGACCCACCGTAAATGCTTTGCCGCCAAGGAAACCCAGCCGCTCTCGCAACTTGACGGAATCGCTAAGATCGAACTCCAGATTTGCTCCGACATTCACGACTTTCGCGCCGCGGCCCCGCGCCAGATCGACCTGCGCGCCCGAATTCAAGTTGGTGAAGCGGACATCGTTGCTGGCGAGCGTGCCATAATTGGGATCGAAACCGGGGAAGCCGGAAATATCGCTGCCATTTTGAATGATGGGAACCGGCAACAGCCATTGTCCGCGGTCATTCTGATAACGGGCGTAGATCAGAATCTTCCCGGTATTGCCGAAATAGTGACTGACATTGGCAGTAAATTGTCCGCCCTTTTCCGCATCGAATTGCGGATCGCGGACGCCCGTGCCCTGCCGGTAGAACCCGCCGGCCATGAAGCCGGTATCAGGACCTAGCGGACCGGAGACATAACCATCTGCGCGATATTCGCCATAATCCGTAATGCTGCCTTCCAACCTCCCAGACAGCGCGCTGCCGCCTTCGCGTTGCACGAGATTGACGGTGAGGCCAGGTTGGCCGTTGGAGAACAGCGAACCCGTGCCACCGCGCACGGCCTCGATGCTCGCGATCGTGCTATCGATGCGGATCAGCTGGGAATTCTCTAGAAAAGAGAGCGTGGGCGGCGGGAAGATAGGGACGCCCGAAGATTGGAAGGTGACGAATACAGCGTCGCCTCCCGACGGGTAACCCCGAACGAAAATGTTGGCGCCGTTTTGTCCACCTGAGCTCTCAACCGCCACACCAGGCACCAGCTTCAATATGTCGGCGGTGCTGGACGGCGCGGCGTCGATGATCTCTTCGGCACTGACGCTGGTGACAGCGAAAGCCGCGTCCTGGCGCGTCGTTCCTTCGCCGGCCGTACCCACCACGACAATGACGTTCCCATCATCGGCTTCACTAGACTGGGGCGCGGGGTCCGTTTGAGCGGGAGAGGTTGATTGTGCGTACGCGTGAGAAGCGAAGGCACACAGAGCAATCGCACTGGTCGCGGTGATGGTTGAAAATCTCATTTTATCCCCTCTCGCTATCGTTGTTTGCAATTTTTATGCGCGAACGGCTTGCTTAGTTACGCAACGACACTGCCGAAGTCTTTACTGGCAAGATAGTTCGACAGGGATGTGGTGGAACCCAACCTCTTGATGGTCAAGAGACTACGGTCCGACACCGATAATCTCAGCGCGCGACGCTGCAATTTTGTCACATTGCACCCGGAGGCTGGATCGCCAGCAATACGTCACGCGGCATGCCCCCCTTGACTGCGCGCTCGCTTCATCGAGGGAAGGGGCTTGTGGGTATTAAAATCTCGTGCGGAGGCGGTGTACAGCCTCGCAAAGCGCCAAATCGAGGTATCGAAATGTGCTACTACTGATTGATTGATTGATGTTGTTGGTAAGGCCACCTACAGTTCCGATAATTGCACTTGATGTGCTCTCAATCCCCGAAAACGATTAGGATCGTTTGAAGCGATCGCTTCCTCAACCCTGCCGTCACCTCAAGGAATAAAGTTTTTGAATCGATGATGAAGCACGCTTTCAATAATTGAAAAGCGATGCTGCGCGCTGCGATTGCTAAATCGGCGCTAACGTTGCAGCTGGACCAAGGCTTAGCTTTGTAAACGTGGGTTGCACGCTAGGTGACCGGCAACAAGCTATTAGCCGGCAAAGCAGTGTATCTTGTAATTAAAACGCCCTACACGTCCTGTATCATTCAATAATTTCGGTTATTGCTTATTATTCATGTGATTCTGCTAACGATCCCAGCTCTTCCCGTAGCGGCCCCAGCCATTTCGCGTAGGGTTTCCAAACAGCGACACCATCCGTGTTAAGCGGTCGGCGGACCTGTTCGCTGCTAGGGGTGCGCACGACGCGGTCCAGATTGTGGAAATCAAGAACGGCGTCCTCCCATTCCAATCCCAGATAGGCTAGCGTTCGTTCGATCTGGTCGCGCGGTTCAGCGACCAGCGCCCGATAATCGACATGTGCGATCATGCCGGGCGCCACCTGATCCAGATGCTGCATCAGACGCAGATTGTCTTTGTAGCTACGGGCCACGTCTCTCAACGCGAAGGACGAGGCGTGCGCGCTGGTGAAGGACTGGGTGTAATTTGAAAAACAGCAGTCCATCGCCGGTCGGCGGATATCAATGAAGCGCGCTTGCGGCAAAATACGCCGGATAAAGAGAACATTGCTCCAATTGTGCGGCAGCTTGTCGATGAAGAACGGTTCGCTGGTCTTGCGATGCAACGCCGCCCGTCTCAGATAGTCGCGGCCCATTGCCTCTGCCTGGTCGTCAGAAAGGCCGGCGATTGCGCGGGGCACGCTAATAGTGCCGCGGCGCGTGGCGATTTCCATGAAGGTGCGCAGGATGGCAGGTATATAGGGGAGCTCGCCGAGTGGCTCTATCCGGGAATGGCTTCCCAGCATTTGTTCGAGCAAAGTGGAGCCTGATCGTGGAAGTGATATAATGAAGATCGGACGGTCGTTCGAGATCGGCGCGGCTGGCAAGCGAGCTAGAAATTGAGCGCTGAAAAGTTGCTCGGTTCTCTCGATTTCCTCGCTCAATTCGTCCGCTTGATATTGCAGTTCCTCGGCGCGCAACCTGTTTCCTTCTTCATAATGCTCAAACGCTGAATCAAACTCGCCACGATCGTGCAGTGCTTTAGCCAATGCGAAATGAAGTGGAGCCTCATTTCGGACATCGACCGCGATGGCTAACGCGTGCCGAATTCGCTCGATGTCTTCATCGTTCAGCGTGGCGCGCTTGATGCTGGCCAATCCCCACCATGCATCGCCAAGGCCATCATCGGCTGCGATAACATGGCGATAAGCTGCAATTGCCCGTTCCACCTGCCCACTGGCGCGCAGACTGTGGCCGTAGCTAATCCAGATCGCCAAGCTGGTTGGATTGTCATGCGCGAGCTTTCCGAACATCTCCCGCGACTCTTCGTATCGCCCTATTTTCTCGAGCAGTCCGGCGAGGATGCCTTGCAGCGTGGGATCGTCTCGCTCCTTTGATAGTGCCTCGAACATCGGGATCGCCGCTTCCGGCTTGTCCTGTTGGTGGAGCACGGATGCCAGCTCGCGCCTGACTTCGAACTCACGCGCGCCGCCCGCTATGGCCTTCCGCAGAAAATGGCCCGCCTGACCCAGCGCGCCCAGCCTGTTGGCGACGTGGCCCAGCCTTGCATAGGCATGGGGATGCTCCGGATGATCGCGCAAGAAGCCAATCAGCGCCTTGGCCGCAGCATCGTAGGCGCTTCTTTCTATTAGCGCGTCGATACGCGAAAGCTCTGGATATGCGCTTATCGTTCCCGCTCTTCCGGACGTCATCACTTGCCCCCCTCATTCATAGCCCAGTATGGCCCGCAAGCCGGGAGCCTGATAGTCCACGAGCGCACGATGACGATCACCGAGCCGTTGCGGCAAATCCTCGATCTGTCCGGTTAGGCGCTCCCGCGCGGTACCACTTTGGTTGCGATCTGAACCGATTTGCACCCGTTTGCGCCAATCGTTGGGCGGAGAAATACCGCAGGCCTCGAACAACGAAAAAAAGAACAACTCAGCCTCATTCTGCTCGAGATTGGCAAGATGGTGCACCAGTTGTTCGTAGGTTATGGCAAAGCATTTCGTACCCAGCCACGCCGCTGCGTTGAGTTCATAGATATCATTGAGAGAGGGCAGAGTGCGCGGAAGACCGAAAATCATGATGGTGAGGAGTTCATCGGTGGTCACAGCGCCGCCGCGCAAGTGATCGAGATCGCCCTGAAACTGGTCGGACAGAATAAACCGCGCGCGAGCGATCACCCAGTCATACGGATCCCGATAAAGCAGGATACGGCGCGTAGACGCAGTTGCAATGGCAGGGCCGTCCGCGAAAAACAAATGCCCCCAACTGAGCATGGGGTTGGCCTCATCGAACGCTGCCAGATGTTGCCTCAAGTTCGGCCACTGTATGAAGTCGGCGGCATATTGCTGCTCTACCGGCACGAACATCCGCAGGATATTGCGCAAGAGGTGGCTGCCGCTCTTGGGCACTGAATTGAGAAACACCGGTTGTTGAAGCGGAGCCTGCGCGAAGGCTGCGTTTGCTTCGTTCAGATTGTCCCGCTGAACGTATATTTCCGGCATTTTCGCTCCTTTGTAGACGCCTTAACATAAGGAGGCGGTGCGTCGCCACACCGCCTCCTGCTAAATCGTCTATCAACCGCCGCACGCGCCAGCGGCCGAGATCAGATCGGCATCAGAAATTGGCTGATACATTCACGAACGCACGCCGTCCCACAAACGGATATTGCGATGTGCTGACCACCGGGCCAAGCAGACCGATCTGCCCACCGTTCAACACCGAAACCCGCGGCGGGCGCGTGTCGAACAGATTGCTGACGCCGGCAGTTATGGAAAAGTCGCCGTCGGCAATATCCTGCGTGATCGAGATATTATGATAGAATGTGGCCGGGACCGTCAGATCGGGGCAATAGGTGCCGTAAATTGGGACCGGATTGCCATCGTTCGGGTTGACCGACGTGATGCAGGGGCCTCCGTAACGATCGTTGAAGTCGCCTTGATCGGAAGTCCCGCCGATTACGTTGATGCCATAAAACAGGCTCGTACCCGACGACGGAAGGTCCCAGTTGAGCCGGAAATCGCCAACCCAACGCGGAGATCCTGCCTCGCCATTTGTGGAATTGACCGGTGACGTCGGCAGTAGACGGATGTCGTCTTGAAACTGCCATGTCATTTCCGCGCTCAGCGAGAATGTGCCGAGATTTCCGGCATCGTGACGCGCCCGTCCCGAGAGGTCCAGGCCCCTGTTCCGCTGCTGCGAGATGTTGATGTACGGATCTCGAACTCCGGTAATCTGGAATGCGGTCGATGTATTC
>JBELIU010000103.1:0-7491 GCA_042090735.1 Novosphingopyxis sp.
TTCCTGGCGCAGTTCCTCGGTGCGCATCGCCTCGACATTGCCCGCCCAATCGGACCAGAAGGTCAGCTTGCGCCGGTCCTCCCATGGAAAATCGAACAGGAGGGCGAGCATCTGGGTGGTCAGCTCGATCGATACCTGATCGACCCAATCGAAGCTTTGGCCGATCGGCAGATTGTCGAGGATTTCCGCGGTCCTTCCGCGCACGTCCTCCGTCAGCCGGGTCATCTCGCTCGGCATGAACGCAGGCGCGACGACACGGCGCTGCTGGGTATGCTTGGGCCGGTCCATTGCGATGAACATCGGCATCTCGACCACCTGATCGTCCGGCAGGTTCTGTGCTTCCTTGCCGACCAACGTGATGCCGGTAGCCTCGGACGAGAAGAGATCGGGCAGCGCCTCGATATGCTGGATCGGCTTGGCAGTGGTGATGTTCCAGTAATCGCCGTAACCTGAATCGACGATCTTGTTGATCGGGGCTTCCCTTCGCATCTCCGCGAAGATCGGTTGCCAGTTGTCATCGGCGTAGATTTCCGGCCGGCTGACGTCCCAATCATGCGGCGCGGTGTTCACCACGCTGTCCTTGGGCGCCTCTTCGGCGGCGGTGGTGTTGAATGCGGTAGCCATGGCCCGTCTCCTGATCCGGCGGACGATCGCTCGCGTCCACTCTGATTAGGGCCAAGAACCTCGCATTACTGACCGAATTGTCAATAGCGTTGCGATCGGCAACCTATTTCCCGGAAGACGATCGGCCGCCTTCGCTCAGGCAGTTTTGCGCTTGCCGAACATGGCCGCCCACAGGCCGCCGCTCGAACCCGATTTCATCACATTGCGCCGGAACAGCATCGCGCTCAATCGGACGACGAGCAGCGCGAATGCCGCCTGCCCTACCAATGCCACCAGATGCGGCCACAGCTCGGGCACCTGCGCGGCGCGCGCGATCATCGCGAAGGGGGAGGTGAAGGGGATGATGCAGGCAGCAATCTCGATCGGCTGGCCAAGCTTGCTGACGGTGTAGAATGCGAAGCCGAAGACAAACAGCTGAAGCATCGTCACCGGCATGGACAGCGTCTGCACCTCGCGCACCGTGCTCGCCATCGCGCCGATCCCCAGGAACAGCGAGCCGAGGATGAGATAGGCCATCGCGAAATAGACCATGCCGAGTGCGATGAACGCCGGCCAGCCGACCGCCGGCACGGGCAGGTTCGGCAGACCCGGCCCCCAGATCTGCAATGCCGCGATCCCCGCCGCGCCCCATACGGCAATACCGACGACGGCCATGGCGAGCATGGCGAACAGCTTTCCGATGAATACCGCATCGATCGGCACGGCAGCGGCCAGGATTTCGATGATCTTGTTCGATTTTTCCTCGACGAGGTTGGAAAGCACCATCCCCGCCAGCAGCATCACGAGGAGGAACAGCAGGAACTGCCCGGCCTGCCCGGTCAGCAGCTGCGCGCGCTGCATCCCGCCCGCACTCGACTGGACGGTTTCCACCTGCAGCGGCTTCAACTCCCCGCCGCCATTCTGGGTCTGGCTGATCAGCAGTGCCAGCTCCGGCCCCAGATTTTCCGCCTGATCGGGCGTGGCGGTGAGCACCGGCGCGGCAAAGCTGCCGCTCAACACGGCGGCCAGCTTGCCCTTGTCCTCGCCCTCTCCGCTGGCTTCCGCCTGCTCGGATTCGTTCAACCAGTCGGCGGCGGGCCGGCCATCGTCGGGCAAGATGCGAAGATCCGGATATCGTCTTTCGCCCAGCGCTTCGGACAGATTGGCCCGCGTTTCCTGAAGCGCCTGCGCCTCGTTCGCGGGCATGCTGATACCGACCACGTCGCTGCCTATATCTTCTGCCACCGAACCGCCGATCGAGCCGAACAGCACGCCCGCGGCCACGGGAAACAATGGCCCGAGCAGGAACATGAGGAACGCCTTGGACAGGACGACCGCGGTGAAATCCCGCCGGCCGATCACCCAGGCTGCGCGCAGTGTCTCGTTCATCGGGCAGTTCCCTCAGCCTGGCTCTGTTGCAGTTCGGCGGCCGCCGCTTCT
Organism: Novosphingopyxis sp.; assembly: GCA_042090735.1. Taxonomy (GTDB): domain Bacteria; phylum Pseudomonadota; class Alphaproteobacteria; order Sphingomonadales; family Sphingomonadaceae; genus Novosphingopyxis. The sequence continues at coordinate 2,044 of JBELIU010000103.1, forward strand.
CCGGCAATGGCCACGAACGCATCGTGCAGCCCCGGTCGTTCGATCGATAGCGAGCGGATGCCCGCATTGCCTTCGATCAAGGCGCCCAGCAGCGGCTCCGGCCCGCCTTCGGGCAAGGTGAAGTGCCACCAATGCCCCTCCCGCTCCGTTCCGGCGGGCAAGGCGCTGCGCCACGCCCCGTCGGTCTCGCGCGTCTCGAGATGCACCTGCGGGCGAAGCCGGTCGCGCGCCGCCTCCACGCTGCCGTCGAAGCGCACCTTGCCGCCCGCGACGATCGCGACATTTTCGCAAAGGCGCTCCGCATGGGCGATGACATGGGTGGAGAAAATCACCGTGACGCCCGCCTCCGCCTGTTCGCGGATCAGGCGCTCGAGCTTTCCCTGATTGATGGCGTCGAGCCCGGAAAAGGGTTCGTCCAGAACGATCAGTCGGGGCCGGTGGACGATGGTGCCGAGCAGCTGCACCGTCTGCGCCATGCCCTTGCTGAGTTCCTTGATTTTCTTGTCGGCGGCATGGCCGAGGCCGGCCGCCTCCAGCAGCACGCGCCCGCGCTTGTGCCCTTCCTCGAGCGGAAGATGGCGCAGGGCGCCCATGAACGCGATGGTGTCGACGGCTTTCATCGACTGATAGAGGCCGCGCTCTTCGGGGAGATAGCCGACTTCATGCGCCCGCTTCAGCGGTCGATCGCTGCCGAGCAGGCTGCGTGTGCCCTCATCGGGATCGATAATTCCCAGCAGCATCCGCAGCAGCGTGGTTTTGCCCGCGCCGTTCGGCCCCAGCATGCCCGTGATGCTGCCTTCCGGCACGTTCAGATCCACCCCGCCGACCGCGGTGGTGTTGCCGAACCGTTTGACCAGCCCGCGGGCCTCGATTGCGTTGTTCCCCATGCACCCACCCCTAGCCATTCCCTGCAATGGTGGTAGCTGGGTCCGATGAACGGGCGCAAGACTTCGATGGAGGACAGGCTCAAGGCACGGGCGCTTGAAGAAGGCTTTGCAGCCGGCGGCATCGCGCCCGCCCGGTTGGCGCCCGAGACCGGCAAGAGACTGCGCGCATGGCTCAACGATGGCGCGCATGGCGACATGATCTGGATGGAGGGGCGCGCGGATCAGCGGGCACATCCGCAGGCGCTGTGGCCCGAGGTGCGATCCGTGATCATGCTGGCGATGAGCTATACGCCGGGCGACGATCTTTCCGCTTATGACCCCGCCGCCAATCCGGATGCTGCCGGCAATGGCCGCATTTCGGTCTATGCCCGCGGGAAGGATTATCACGATATCGTCAAGAAGGCGCTGAAGCGCCTTGCGCGCTGGTTCGTGGAGGAGACCGATGCCCAGGTGAAGGTGTTCGTCGATACCGCTCCGGTCATGGAAAAGCCCTTGGCCGAGGCGGCGGGGATCGGCTGGCAGGGCAAGCACACCAACGTGCTCAGCCGCACATTGGGCAACTGGTTCTTCCTGGGCGCGATCTACACCACTGCCAGGCTGGAACCGGACCAACCGGGCCGGGGCCGCTGCGGCAGCTGCGACGCGTGCCAGCGCGCCTGCCCGACGGATGCCTTTCCCGCGCCCTATCGGCTCGACGCACGGCGCTGCATTTCCTTCCTCACCATCGAAAACAAGGGGGCCATCCCCCGCGCGCTCCGGCCTGCTATCGGCAACCACATCTATGGTTGCGACGATTGTCTGGCCGTTTGCCCATGGAACAAATTTGCCGAAGCGGGGGCGGCCAACAAGGCGTTCCTGCCGCGCGCCGAACTGGTGGCCCCGCCGCTTGCGGACCTGCTTGCGCTAACGGATGAGGATTTTCGAAGCGTCTTTTCCGGGTCACCGATCAAGCGTTCGGGCCGCGACCGGATGGTGCGCAATGCGGCGGTGGCGGCGGGCAATAGTGGAAACCGCGATCTGGTGGCGGCGCTGCTGCCACTGCTCGACGATGAGGCCCCCACGGTGCGCGGAGCGGCGATCTGGGCGCTGGAGCAGCTCGACCAAGAGCGGTTCGCAGCGGAGCGAGATGCGAGGCTGGCGGATGAAATCGACGAACATGTGCGCTGCGAATGGCAAGGCCAGTGCCCCGTGGAGCGGGAACCGGTGCACGATCAGAAGATGTAATCCCGCCGCCCGACGCAGCTTTCGTAATTACTTTATTTCGCCTGCAGCGCCGCCACGCAGGCCGCGCGGTCCACGGCAGCGCCGTCGCGCCGACGCGCATCGACATGGGTCACCACCTCGCGCCCGCGCCGGTCCGGATAGAGATAGGCATCCAGAATGCACGGTGCGCCGACAAATTGCAGCTTGCGCCCCACCGGCTCCACCACGTCCAGCCGCGGCTGGCCGAACAGGCGGCGCAGGCCAGCCTCATCGGTCCCGAGGACGCCCTCCAGCCCGCGCGTATCGGTCATGTCACTACCCGCGCCGGGCACGCCGACGCCTGCGGACGGCTGCGCCGAAGGCACCGCCGCGCACCCTGCGCACAAAAGTGTTAGCGCCGCCGTCGCTGCGAGATTTCTCATGCCGTCACCGTCCTGCCCGAACGCGGCCCATGGATCATGTGCGCCGCCATCGCCGCCGCAATAACCGGGATGACGAGATTGAGGAAGGGGATGCCGAGGCCCACCGCGGCAATCAGGCCGAGCACGAAGCGCGGCACCGGCGCTATGCGTTCCGGCGTGCTGTCCGGCGAAGCATCGTGGCGCGCGATCACCATCTCCTGAAGATCCTTGCCGATCAGAAGGGCGTTGACGATCAGGAATACCATCGGCGCGCCCACGGCCGTGATCAGCAGCGCGAAATATAGCGGCAGCGCGATCAGGTTCCACACAATCGCGCGAACGGCAGAGCGAAGCCCGATCTTCAATCCGCGCCAGGCCGACGGCGGCACCGCGCTCACCGCCCGGGCGGGATAATATCGACGCTCCACCGCCGCCACCACGTCCTCGGCAAAGAAACCGATCACCGCCAGCGCCACCGCCCGGAACAAGACAAGACCGCCGAAAACGACGAGCAGCAGGGCGCCGAAGGCGGCGACCAGCCCGGTCGATGCCTCGTTCCAGCCAATCCGCTCCAGCAGCGCCGCGAAACCGAAATACACCGCCGTGCCCAGCGCCGCGAAGATCAACAGCGTCAACGCCACGCTTTTTAGGAGCACCGCTAGGATGGCGCGGTCGCCGAGCTGGCGGATGGCAAGGGTAAGGGCGCGGAGCATCGCGTCCGTGCATGACGCAATGCCCTGCCCCCGGTCAATCGCCCTTGCGGGCGGCGCGCTGGCGTCTTAGGCCGCGCGGCAACCTTTTCTCTCCTCCGGAGCCTTCATGACCGACACCACTTACGACGTGCTCGCGATCGGCAATGCCATCGTCGACGTGCTCGCCCAGACCGACGACCAGCTCATCGCCGATGAGGGGCTGACCAAAGGCGGCATGGCGCTGATCGATGCGGACCGCGCGGTAAGCCTTTATGAAAAGATGGGTCCGGGTCAGGAAATCAGCGGCGGTGCGGCTGCCAATACGCTGACCGGCCTCGCCATGCTCGGCGCGAAGTGCCGCTTCATCGGCCAGGTCGCCAAGGATCAGCTGGGCGAAGTCTATGCCCATGACCTTGGCGCCGTCGGCGTCGATTTCACGCACCCGCCGCGTGACGGCGATGTGCCCACCGGGCGCTGCCTGATCCTCGTCTCGCCCGATGGCGAGCGGACGATGAACACGTTCCTCGGCGCATCGCATTATCTGCCGGGCAGCGCGATCGACGAGAAAGCCATTGCGGGCGCGAAGATCGTGTTCCTGGAAGGTTATATGTGGGATCCGCCGGAGCCGCGCGCCGCGATGCGCCGCGCACTGGAGATTGCGCGCGAATCGGACACGCAGATCGCCTTCAGCACCTGCGCCGATTTCTGCGTGCACACGCATCGCAAGGACTTCCGCAAGCTGATCGACGACGGGCTGATCGACATCCTGTTCGCCAATGAAGAAGAAGCCGGGATCCTGGAAGACAGCGATCCGGAAGCGGCAATCGAGAGCTTGGGCAAGGATGTGCCGCTGCTGGTCGTGACGCGCGGGCCGAACGGCGCCATCGCGGTGAAGGATGGCGAGCGGTTCGAGACCAAGGCGCTGCCGACCACCGTGGTCGACACCACCGGCGCGGGCGATCTGTTTGCCGCCGGTTTCCTGTCCGGGCATCTCAAGGGCGAAAGCGTGACCCGCTGCCTGGAGATGGGCGCGGTCGCGGCGGCCGAAGTGGTCTCGCATTTCGGCGCGCGCCCGGAAAAGGACCTCACCAAGCTGATGGCCGAAAAGCTGGGCTAAGCCGCCGGCTGCACCTATGAGGCGACGTTGCTCCAGCGAAAGCTGGAGCGACGTGGCTTCAGTTCTGGCTCTTGCGCAGGGCCTTTTCCTCTTCCGTCTCCCGCTCGTCCCGTCCGCCCGCTTTGCGGAACAGCGCGCGGTCATCGTCGCCGAAGCCGAGCTTCCAGATGATGATCCCGTAGACGCCCATGATCGCGGGGATGCCCAGCACCAGCTCGGTCCATTCGGGCAACAGCGAAAAGACGTAGAAGGTCGGAACGGTGGCCACCGCCGCCCACACCAGCGCCCAGCGCCACACACCGACGGGTGCGGCGAGCAGCCGCGACAGCAGCCGCGCTTTCAGCGCCGACATCAGGCCCAACGACACCATCAGCGCAAGGGCCGGCATCGCGCCGACATAAAGCGGCGGGAACTCCAGATAGCGGGCCAGCAGCAGGAGCCCCACGCTAAGGCCTGCCTGAAACGCCAGAACGCTCAGCGAAATCACGAGATTGCGGTGGCGCGCGACATAGACGAGTGTCGCCTCGCTCACCACCGCAGGCGCGGCGGCGACCTCCGCCATCAACAGGAAGGCGAGCGCGCCGGTGCCGCCCACGAATTCGGGTCCGATCACCCCCATCACCGCCTCGCCCGGCAGGCCGAGCGCGAGGCTGACCGCCATCTGCGCCGCGATAATCCAGAAGCCCACCTGGCTCACCTGCGCGGCGATCGCTTCTGTGCGGTTTTCCTTGAGATTGCGGGTGATGACAGGCCCCAGAATCGGGTCGAAACTGGTCTTCAGCTTCTGCGGCAGGCTGGCGACCTGCTGCGCCACATAATAAATGCCGACGACCGCCGGAGAGGCGAAAAGACCGAGGATCGCCAGATCGAGCCGCCGGCTCCCCCATTCCACCCCGTCAGCCGCGGCGAGCGGCAGGTTGCGACGGCTCATCTCCAGAAGACCGGCAAAGCGCGGCTTCCAGTTCTTCGGCAGACCGTAGCTGCGCAGAAACGGCACGATCGCGGTAATGAGCGCGGCGACCATCGAAATGACGTAGGAGATGACGAGGCCGTCACGCGGGAAGATATAATAAAGCGGGAAAGCCGCGATCGAGACGGTCCACGGCTCCACGATGGCACGCGCGCGGACCGTGGCCTTGATATCGTAC
>JBELIU010000103.1:7501-9236 GCA_042090735.1 Novosphingopyxis sp.
GTGATTTCCGTTACCGCGATTGCCGGGATGACAAGCGGCAGCATCCGGTCCAGCCCCCGTATCTCCGTGTTGGGATACATGATCTGGGGAACGGCGATCAGCGCCGCAGCGGCCACCAGCGAAACCAGGACGGCAAGCAGAATACCGTCATAGACGAGGGCGCTGTGCCCATCTTCGATCTCCGAAAGCTGTTCGGCAAGCCCGCGTCGCAGCCCCATGGTGGCGAGTTGCGCGGCAAATTCGACGATCAGGATGGCATAGGCGAACCGCCCGAGCAGCTCCGGCCCGTACATGCGCCCGGCGATGAAAAGGAACGGCAGGCGCGCGGCAAGACGCAGCACGAACCCCGTGATATTGGTCCGCCCGCCTTTGGCAAGCGCTGCGATGTCACGCTCGTCGCGCGCGCTATGGCCGTCCACCGATACCCTCCTGATCTAGCCGTCTAGCCGCCCATTGGGGGACGCGCTAGCTCTGCCTTTCGGATGGGCTGACGGTGGGCTCCTGCGGACGCTCCGCACGAAGGGGGCGCGCCAGCAGTCCGGCGATGACCTCGTCGACACCGAAACTGCCGTCCAGCAGATGTCCCACCGCCTCCACGATCGGCATATCGACGCCATGCTTCGCCGCCTCCCGCGCGAGCACCGGCGCGGTTGCGGCACCTTCGGCGACGGTACGCCGGTTCGACAACAGCTCCGCGGCAGGCGTGCCCTCGCCAAGGCCCTTGCCCAGCGAGAAATTGCGCGAATTTTCGGAGCTGCAGGTAAGCACCAGATCACCAAGGCCCGATAGTCCCGAAAGCGTGTCCGCCCGCGCGCCGCGCGCAAGGCCAAAGCGCGTCATCTCGGCAAATCCGCGCCCGATCAGCGCCGCACGCGCGTTCAGGCCGAGGCCCGCCCCCGCGACCACGCCGCAGCCGATCGCCAGCACATTCTTCACCGCGCCGCCGATCTCCGCACCGATTAGATCGTCCGAATAATAAGGACGGAAGGCGGGCCGGGCGATGCGAGGGGCAAGATTGTCCCACAGGGCCTCACTCTCGCAAGCAAGCGTCACCGCCGCCGGCAGGCCGCGCGCAACTTCATGCGCAAAGGTCGGGCCGGACAAGATCGCGATGGCGCGGCCGGGCGCAGCCTCCCGCGCGACTTCGCACATCAGCTGGCCGGTCTCCGCCTCGATGCCCTTGGCGCACAGAACCAGCGGTGCGTTTCCGCTTGGCAGGGCGCCGAGCACGCCGCGCAGATGCTGGGCGGGCGCAACCACCAGCAGGGCGGGACAATCGGCCAAATCCACCAGGTCATTCGTCGGCAGGACCGTTTCGGCCAGCGGGATGTCGGGGAGGAAAGCTGCGTTGACGCGGTTTTCGCTGATGGAGCGGACAACCTCTTCCTCGCGCGCCCACAGGCGTACGGGCGCGCCGTCACCCGCAAGAACCTGCGCGAGCGCGGTGCCCCATGCCCCCGCACCGATCACACCGGCAACAGGCCCGGCGCTCACGCCTTCACCCCGGCACCGCGTGCGGGCGCAGCCGCCTCGTCCAGCGGCCAGCGCGGGCGGGCGGCGATATCGAGCGGGTCGGTGAGGCCCAAAGCAAACCGCTCCGCCCCTGCCCAGCCGATCATTGCGGCATTGTCCGTGCACAGCCAAAGCGGCGGCGCGACGAAGCGCATGTCGCGCGAAGCCGCGACTTCCTCCAGCATTGCGCGGACCGCGCCGTTGGCTGCCACTCCTCCTGCCA
>JBELIU010000104.1:0-9228 GCA_042090735.1 Novosphingopyxis sp.
ATAAGAACTTGGCGATCTGGATCAAGAACAAGGTGAGCGAAACGATGGCACTTATCCAACGGCCTGCACGAAAGCCTCGTTCACGAGCATCAGCGAGCCGTCGGGCGCGCGATGCCACATCGGCAAAGGCGCCGCCTCGATCAACCCGGACAGAGCGGCGAAGGCGCGCCGCGCGGCGGCAGCCTCGCTGGCCAGCCTTGCCTGTTCGCGGTGCGCTTCGGACCGGTCGAAGAACCACAGAAGCGCTGCGCCGTTGGGATATATCTGACTATCGGCGAGCGCACCTTTCACGCCCAGCGCCCGATCGCTACCATCGACCGCGAAGCTCGCCTCGAAGGATTTGCCGGTGCGCTGCGCAAGGCCGACCTGCTTGCTGAGCTGCTCGACATCCGCAGGGGCGAAACCGCCGGGCCCGGCTTCGGTCGACAGATCGGAGAGATGGCCGATCGTGCGCTCGATCCCGAGCCATCCAAGCAGGCGGTCGGGGGTGTCTACCTTGCCGTCCAGACGCACGATCAGCGGTATAGCCGGCGCGGTCTCGATCAATCGGCCGAGCCGCGCGGTCTGGCGCAGGCTTTCTTCGGCACGGCGGCGCATCGCCATGCCGGTCCACACGGCCCAGGCACCGGCCAGCAACCACGCCCCCAGGACGATGCCGATCGCCGCCATCGAGAATGCATCGCTCATCCTGTCCGGGCTAGGCGAAGTGCGGCGCAGGTCAAGAGGGATGCGCGGGCAAACGCGCGCCCTTGCTTCTTCAGGCGCGGGCCCAACACAAACGAGCCGCAGGCGACGACGCCCACGACTCGCAATGTTCGGTCGAAAATTCCGACGCACATGCGCGGCGGAGCACTCCCATCAGTAGCGGTAATGTTCCGGCTTGAACGGACCATCCTGCTCGACGCCGATATACTTCGCCTGCGCGTCGGTCAGCTTCGTGAGGTTCACGTTGAGCTTTTCGAGGTGCAGCGCGGCGACTTCTTCGTCGAGATGCTTGGGCAGCACATAGACGTCGTTCTCATATTCGCCGGTCTTGTGCTTGGTGAACAGTTCGATCTGCGCCAGCACCTGGTTGGTAAAGCTGGCCGACATCACGAAGCTGGGGTGGCCCGTGGCGTTGCCGAGGTTCAGGAGACGGCCCTTCGACAGCAGGATGATCCGCTTGCCGTCCGGGAATTCGATCATGTCGACCTGCGGCTTGATCTCCGTCCACTTCATGTTTTCCAGGGCACCGACCTGGATCTCATTATCGAAGTGGCCGATATTGCCGACGATCGCCATGTCCTTCATGCCGCGCATATGCTCGATGGTGATGACGTCCTTGTTGCCCGTCGTCGTCACGAAGATGTCAGCGCGCTTCACGCCTTCTTCCATGGTCACGACTTCGAAGCCGTCCATCGCCGCCTGCAGGGCGCAGATCGGATCGATTTCGGTCACCAGCACGCGGGCGCCGGCACCGCGAAGCGAGGCGGCCGAGCCCTTGCCGACATCACCATATCCCGCGACGCAAGCCAGCTTGCCAGCCATCATCACATCAGTGCCTCGGCGGATGCCGTCGACCAGCGATTCCTTGCAGCCATATTTGTTGTCGAACTTCGACTTGGTGACCGAATCGTTCACGTTGATCGCCGGGAAGGGCAGCTTGCCCGCCTTCGAGAGCTCATACAGACGATGCACGCCCGTGGTGGTTTCTTCGGACACGCCGCGGATCGCCTCGACCGTCTTGGTCAGATAGCCCGGCTTGCGCTCGATGAATTCCTTAAGGGAGCGCTGCATCTCGCGCTCTTCCTCGTTCTCCGGCGCATCCATGCTCTCGCCCGCTTCCATGCGCGCGCCCCAAAGAGCAAACATGGTGGCATCGCCGCCATCATCGAGGATCATGTTGCAAGGCTCAGCGCCCCAATCGAAGATGCGCGCGACATAGTCCCAATATTCAGCGAGCCTCTCACCCTTCACGGCGAACACGGGAATGCCCTGATCCGCAATCGCGGCGGCGGCGTGATCCTGCGTCGAATAGATGTTGCAGGTGGTCCAGCGCACTTCGGCGCCGAGCGCGACGAGCGTCTCGATCAGCACGGCGGTCTGGATCGTCATGTGCAGCGAACCGGCAACGCGCGCGCCCTTTAGCGGCTTGTCCGAGCCGTAACGCTCGCGCAGCGCCATCAGGCCGGGCATTTCGGTTTCGGCGATGGCGATTTCCTTGCGGCCATAATCGGCCTGCGAAAGGTCTGCGACGATATAATCCTGAGTGGCAGTTGCCATGGTGTGTCTCCTGGAGAGGCGTGATTCGTGGCCGTGCGGGGTGCGCACAGCCGATATGCCCCGCTCCATAACGGCCCTGCCAGCAAATATAAAGAAAACTTTATATGCGGTTGAGCAGCGTACGGCTCAGGCCGCGCCAAAGCCGCTCGACAGCATCGCCGGATCGATCCCGGCGCTGCGATAGGCGGCGCTCCAGATGTCTTCCGGCCCCTCCTCGAACAGGACCTGCGCATCGCAATCCGCGAGCAGCCAGCCCGGCCGGGTCATCTCCTCCTCCAGCTGGCCGGCGTCCCAGCCGCTGTACCCCAGCGCAAGACGCCAATTTCGCGGCCCCTTGCCCTCGGCGATATCGCTGAGGATGTTGAGGCTGGAGGTGAGACCCCAGCGACCCGCGACATCGACGGTATCGCTGCGCTGATAATCCAGACTGTGTATCACGAAACCGCGCTCCGTCTGCACCGGTCCGCCCTGCAACAGAGGCTGGCCTTCCGCTGGCCCGTCCGCTTCCAGATCGAGCTGGCGAAACACTTCGGCGGCGCTGACCCCGTCCACCGTGCGGCCCAGATCGATGCCGAGCGCGCCTTCCTCATCGTGCATGCACATGGCGATCACCGCGCGTTCGAAGCGCGGATCGCCCATGCCCGGCATGGCGAGCAGGCAGCGGCCGGTGAAGTAGACTGGCTCTGTCATCTTCCTTCAACATAGAAGCCAATCCGCACGCGTCCAGCTTGCGGCGGGCATTGCGGGGATGAAAGTTTCCCGCCAAGAACCATATTCAACGCTCCCGAGAGTCCCGAGAAAGGAAACAGGCATGCCCATCAAAGAAGGCGACACGCTCCCCAAGGCCCAATTCATCACGATGACCGCGGACGGCCCGCAGCCGGTCGATTTCGATCAGTTCTTCCAGGGCCGCAAGGTCGCGCTCTTTTCCGTGCCCGGCGCCTACACCCCCACCTGCTCGGCACGGCATCTGCCTGGCTTCGTCGACAAGGCGGACGAACTGAAGGCCAAGGGCATCGACGAAATCGCCGTGACTGCGGTGAACGATGCCTTCGTGCTCGGCAAATGGACCGAGGACGCCAAGGACATCACCCCGCTGGCCGATGGCAATGGCGAATTCGTCAAGGCGATCGACCTGACCATGGACGGCACCGGCTATGGCATGGGCACGCGCGGCCAGCGCTTCTCGATGATCGTCGACGACGGCGTTGTGACGAAGCTGAATGTCGAGCAGCCGGGCGACTTCCGCGTCAGCTCCGCCGATCACATGCTCGAGCAGCTTTGATCGAGGAGGTTCGAGCCATTTCCCCGGAAAAGATTATCGAGGAACTGCGACGGCGCTACGACAGCGCCGTCGCCAATCTCCGCGCCGACCTGATTGCCTATATCCAGGATGGCACCGCGCCTTCCCCCGCCGCGCGGGCCGAGGGGCGGTATGCCTACCCTGAACTCACCATTCGCTATGAGGGAGAGAAGCGCGATCGCCATCGCACCACCTCCTTCGGGCGGTTGGTCAGCGCGGGCAGCTATGCCAGCAGCATCACCCGGCCCGACCTTTTCGAAAATTATCTCACCGAGCAGCTGAAACTGCTCGATGCTCAATATGAGATCGAGGCCGAGATCGGCGTCAGCTCTCAGGAAATTCCTTATCCTTATGTGCTGGATGCAGGCAGCGGGCTGGAACTGGGCGGCGTCGCCTCGCTGGAACTGGCGCGGCATTTCCCCACCACCGACCTTGCCGATATCGGCGATGAGGCGGCGGACGGCCTGTTCGTCGCAGCCCCCGGCCGGCCCTCGCCGCTCGCCTTGTTCGATGCGCTGCGCACCGATTTCTCGCTCGCGCGCCTGCGCCATTATACCGGCACCGCGCCCGAGCATTTTCAGCGTTTCGTGCTGTTCACGAATTACCACCGCTACATCGATGAATTCGTCACCTGGGCGGCGGGCGAAGTCGGCAAAGGCCGCTTCAGCGCGCTCGCCGGCGCGGGCGGGCTGATGATCGATCAGTTGCACAGCGCGCCGGCCGATCTCGTTGCCGACAGCACCTGGCGCAAACACCAGATGCCCGCTTACCACCTGATCGGTGAGGACCGGAGCGGCATCAGCCTCGTAAATATCGGCGTCGGCCCATCCAACGCGAAAACGATAACAGATCACCTCGCCGTACTGCGGCCCGAGGCGTTTCTGATGATCGGCCATTGCGGCGGCCTGCGCCCATCGCAGCGCATCGGCGATTTCGTGCTGGCCCATGCCTATCTGCGGGACGACCATATTCTGGATGACGTGCTGCCGACCGAGATTCCCATCCCGCCGATCGCCGAAGTGCAGCAGGCGCTGGCCGAAGCAGCCGAGGAAACGCTGCAGATCGACCGTGATCAGCTGAAGCGCCGCATGCGGACCGGAACCGTCGTCACCACTGACGATCGCAACTGGGAGCTACGCTTTTCGAATAGCGCGCTGCGTTTTTCGCAAAGCCGCGCAGTCGCCATCGATATGGAGTCGGCCACCATTGCCGCGCAAGGCTATCGCTTCCGCGTACCCTATGGCACGCTGCTTTGCGTTTCGGACAAACCGTTGCACGGCGAGATCAAGTTGCCCGGTCAGGCCAACCGCTTTTACGAAGAGTCGGTCTCCGCGCATCTGCAAATCGGGATCGCCACCTGCGACAAATTGCGCGCGACCGGGGCTCAGCTCCATAGCCGCAAGCTGCGGGCGTTCAACGAGCCACCGTTCCGCTAGGTCGGACTACAATTCCGCTTCTTTTTCGCAGGTGCGGCACGAACTTGTTGTCGTTTGGAAACAAGTCCCGGGCTCGTGCATTGATTGAGCGAGATTGAAAACACAGGAGCCCAAATATGGTAGACGCGAAGAGCACCACGACCACGCCCCCGGCCAAGAAGTCGACGACCGAGAAGGCTAGCGACAGCATCAAGTCCGCTGGCAAGAAAGTGTCCGAGAGCAGCAAGGCTGCAGGCAAGAAGGTGAGCGAGTCGGCAAAGTCGGCCTCGGAATCGGTCAAGACCGGTGCGCAGAAGACGGGAGAGGCGGTTAAGGCCAATCCGGGCAAAACCGCGGCCGTAGTCGGCGGCGTCGCGGCGGCAGCAGCCGCAGCAGTGGTCGGGACGAAGGTCTACAAGGACAAGAAAAAGAAGGACGCCGCGCGCGCCGAGGTCGACAAAGTCGGCATGCCGGAAATGCGCAGCGGCACGACGAAGGTCAATCACGACAAGAATTGATCGCTTTCATCTGTTCGTGAAAAAGGGCGCCGTCTCGGCGCCCTTTTTTACGTCGTTCGCGCCGACGAGGCGCTGAAGCGCGCCTCGTTTACCAGCCGCAGCTGCGACCCTTGTTCTGCTTTTTCAGCCAGCCCTGCAGCGGCGCAAAATATTCCAGCATCGCTTTGCCGGACATCTCGCGGCTGCCGGTGAACTTCTCCAGCGCATCCGGCCAAGGACGCGACGCACCCATTTCCAGCATCGCGTTCAGCTTCTCGCCGACTTCTTTGTTGCCGTAGAAGCTGCAGCGGTGGAGCGGCCCCTTCCATCCCGCCGCATCGCAGGCAGCCTTGTAAAACTGGAACTGCAAGATCCGCGCCAGGAAATAACGCATATAAGGGGTGGTTGCCGGAATATGGTACTTAGCGCCCGCATCGAAATTCTCTTCGGTCCGCGCAACCGGCGGGACGATGCCCTGATATTCGAGCCGCAGCTCGTCCCAGCCCTTCTGCAGACCATCGCTCGGGATCGAACCGTCGAACACGCCCCAACGCCATTTGTCGACCAGCAGGCCGAAGGGCAGGAAGGCGACCTTGTCCATCGCCTGACGCAGCAGCAAGCCGATATCCTTGTCCGCGCTCGGCACCTGGCTTTTGTCGAGCAGACCGATCTGAGTCAGATATTCCGGCGTGATCGACAGCGCGATCATATCGCCGATCGCCTCGTGGAAGCCGTCGTTCGCGCCGTTGAGATACAGGAACGGCTGCTTGTTGTACGCGCGCTGGTAGAAATTGTGGCCCAGCTCATGATGGATGGTTGTGAAATCGTCCGCATTCACCTTGATGCACATCTTGATGCGCAGATCGTCGACATTGTCGACATCCCAGGCCGATGCGTGACACACCACCTCGCGGTCGCGCGGCTTCACGAACAGCGAGCGATTCCAGAATGTTTCCGGCAGAGGCTCGAAACCGAGCGAGGTAAAGAACCCTTCGCCGGTCTTCACCATCTTCAGCGCATCATAGTCCTTTGCTTCGAGCAGATCGGTGACGTCATAGCCGAGATCGCCTGCGCCCTCGGGCGCCACGACATCATAGATATTGCCCCATTCCTGCGCCCACATATTGCCCAGCAGATCGGACCGGATCGGACCGGCGGCGGGCTGCACCGCGTCGCCATATTTCTCGTTCAGCTTGGTGCGGACATAGCAATGCAGCTCGTCATAGAGCGGCTTCACGTCGTTCCACATCTTGTCGGTGAGCGCGGTGAACTCTTCCGGCGGCATATCATAGGCCGAGCGCCACATCGATCCGACGTCGCTATAGCCCAGTTCCGTCGCGCCCTGATTGGCGATGGCCACCATGCGGATATAATCGTCGCGCATCGGTGCGCCGACATTGTCGTTCCAGCTGGTCCACATCTCCTGAAGCTCGGCAGGATTGCGGTTGGTGCCCATCGCGGCTTCGATGTCGCTGCCGTTGATCGGCTCCCCGTTCAGGGTGCCCTTGCCCTTGCCATATTGCGACTGGAGCGAGGTGGAGATGGTGTTCAGCTCCGCCGCCGCACCCTCCGTGGTCGGCGCAGGCAAGACGATGCCGCCGCGCAGAGTATTGAGCTTGCGGTTGGTGTCGTAATCGAGCCCCGGCACATCGGCAAAGCGCGCTGCATCATTTGCAAAGCCGACCGACATCTCGGTGCCGATCGTACCGAAATAGGCGGCCAGTGCGTCGGTATCATCGGTAATGTACGTCGCGTTGGTCCAGGCGGCCTGTGCGGCGGGGAGCGAGAATTCGGCGAGCTTCGTTTCGGCCTGCTGTACAAAGGCTTCGGCCTGCGCCTTGCTCGGCACAGTGGCATCGGCATCCGGCGCCGGGGCTTCGCTGGTGGTCGAGCCGCCATTGCCGCCGCGCCCGACGGCCTGCGCAGAAGCCGGGGCCGCCGCTGCCAGGCTGGCGGCGGCAAGCGCTACAAAAGAAATGCTGCGATGGAATCTTGTCACGCAATTACTCTCCTCGATGGCTCGTACCGAGCGCTGTCTTCAATGGCGCGGACCGTGCCGCCTGTCGGATGGACCGTCAAGCGGCCAGAAAGCGCGCCATGGCTTCGCCCAGTTCAGGCTTGGTCACGCAGGACATGTGCGTGCCCGGAATCCACTCCAGCGTGGAATTGGGGAGTCTCTCGGCCAAAGCCTCGGGCGATCCATTGTCACGGTCATCGCGGCCGCAGAGCACTTGAACAGGGGTATCGATGTCGCTGAAGTCGTCGATCGCCGCCTCGGGGATAGAGGCCAGCAGATGCCTCATCGCGCCGCGATCGAGCTTCTGCGTCTTCATGAACTGGATCGCCATCCAGTGCGGATCGCCTCGCTTCGCCGTCTCGTAAACGGCCAGCGCGTCCACGAAAAAGGTACGTCGCTTGCCCCATCCCGACAGGCCTTCCAGGCCCATGCCGGATAGGATCGCCTTGCCCGGCTTCAGTCCCTTGCCGAGCAGACGCGCAGTCGTGCGCGCGCCGAGCGAGAAGCCCCCAATATCGAAATCGTCCAGCCCGTAATGGGCGATCAGATGCTCGGTATCGCGCACCAACACGTCTTCAGGATAGGCCTCCTCTTCCGGCGGCGCAGCGCTTTCTCCATGCGCGCGGAAGTCGGGCATGATGACGCGAAAGCCGTCAGCCGCCAGCTTTTCGGCATGGCCGAAGCGGATCCAGTTGGTTTGCGCTTCGGAGAACAGCCCGTGGAGCAACAGGACGGGCCGCCCCTCCCCCATCGAATGAACAGCTAATGCGGTGCCGTCGAAGGAGGGCACGGTTTCGGTTGTCGCGGTCATGGTCATGCAACCGGCCTAGCCAGCGGCGAGAACGAAATCCACCGCTTCGCTATTTCGCGGCTTTCCGGCGGGCGCCTGACACTCAGCGAAAGAAACAGTTGGTGCCGGCGTACAGGCTGGAAACGGCAGCAGCGTCGTCCGCCCCATCGGCAAAGCCTCCGATGGTCTGGCCATCAGCGCTGCCATATTCGAACTCACCGTCGAGCGTGGTGTCGAGCCTCCGGACGGGCCGTTCGCGCTTCAGGTCCGCGATGGAGATGCCGGGCTTAATGCCGTCGATCGTGGCGAAACCAGGGCCGTTGTCGGCAAACCAGCCGACCAGGGCACCGCACTGATAATTGAGCGTCAGCTCGCCGATTTTGGAGAACTGCATCGCGCCCGCGCCGCATTCCGAATTTTCGCTGGGGTTCGTCCGCTGACCGAGCGCCTGCGCCGCGGCCGTATCCACCAGCTCACGCGGTGCTCCGAAGGCAAATACCCGTCGCGCCCCATCGGTAGCGATCATCGCAACGCCATTCGCGGACAGGACCAGCCGCGCGCCCTTGTCTGCCTCGGCCTCTCCGGAAACGAGCGAACGTTCCATCGTCGCCCCCTCCCCTACCATCGACGCCGGATTGCAGGCGGCGAGAGCGAGGCAGGCGACGATCGGAGCGCTTCGCACCCGCTTCAGGCTTTCTGCAGGTGCTTCTGCCCCAGCAATTCGGCGATCTGGACCGCGTTCAGCGCCGCGCCCTTGCGCAGATTGTCGGACACGCACCAGAGCGATAGGCCGTTGTCGACGGTCGGGTCCTCTCGCACGCGGCTGATATAGGTCGCACCGTCGCCCACGCATTCCACCGGAGTGACGTAGCCGCCGTCTTCCTGCTTATCGACGAGCATGATGCCCGGCGCCTCGCGCAGGATATCGCGCGCTTGCTCCGCCG
>JBELIU010000105.1:0-9018 GCA_042090735.1 Novosphingopyxis sp.
GCATACTACCAACAGCTACCCAATACGCAAGAACTGCCTTGTTTTCAGGCTTGAGCAGATCGTTCAGCGTGCTCTGGTCCATCGCCATGAACGCCGCGTCATTGGGCGCGAAGATCGTGAAGGGCCCGGTGGCTTCCAGCGCATCCACCAGACCGCCCTGGCGCAGGAGCTGCGCAAGCCGCGTGTTGGTCGGCGACTGACTGATGACGTCGACGACGGTCGTGAAGTCTGCCGCGCGCGCCTTGGGCGCTGCCGGAGCGGCATAGCTGGTTGCCGGCTGCTGCTGATAGGCCGGCTCGCTCGCCGTTCCCGTCTGCTCATAGGGAAGCTGGGCGCCCTGCTGCGCGGGATAAGTCTTGGGCGCTGCCTGTCCGGGGAGCGGCGGCTGCGTGGTCTGGTCGGGCTGGGCCGTGGGAACCGGCGTCGGCGTCGGCTGACCCTGCGGGGGTAGCGGCGCGACATTCTGCGCGGCCAGCGGCGCGGCGAGGACGGTGGCCAAGGCCGAGAAAAGGATGGCGGACTTCATGGTGCTCAATACTCCCGCATTCGGTTCGCGCCCCTTTTGCGGGGCGCTAGAAAGACAGGCAAGCGCTATCGCAAAGCGTGGATGAACCCAAGCGATATGGAGTGGTTGGCCGCGCGCATGCGCCGTTTCAGCCGATGTCTGCGCCCAGTTCCTCGGCGTAGAGCGAGCGCAGTTCCTTTGCGAGCATGCGAAACTCCTCCTCGCGCGGGCTGGCCTTTCGCCAGACAAGCGCGATGCTGCGCGAAGCATGCTCCGCCTTTAGCGGACGGCCTTGTACGTCGGTGCCTTCTAGCAGGCCCGCTTTCAGTGCCATTTCGGGCAGCAAGGTGAGACCAAGGCCATTGTCCACCATCTGCACCAATGTGTGCAACGAGGTGCCGAGCATCGTGGCCGATGCCCGCAGTTCCGGCCGGTTACAGGCAGCGAGCGCGTGATCCTTCAGGCAATGGCCGTCGACCAGCAGCAGCAACCGCGTTTCGTCGATGAATTCGGGTGGGATGTTCGCCGGCAATTCGCGTGGATCATCCTTGGGGAAGGCGACGAACAGCCTGTCCTCGAACAACAATTCCTGATCGCTGTCGCCGCAGGGGAAGGGTAGGGCCAGCAGCACGCAATCGACCTGCCCGTGATGCAATGCCTCGCACGCATCGGCGCTGGTTTCCTCGCGCAGATAGAGTTTCAGCTCAGGATAGCTGCGGCGGAGATCGGGTAGGAGCCGGGGCAGCAGGAACGGCGCGATGGTAGGGATCACGCTCATCCGCAAATCGCCGGTCAGCGGTTTGCCGGCGGAGCGGGCAAGTTCTGTCAGCTCCTCCGCCCCGCGCAGGATGCGATGCGATTTCTCGACCATCGAATCGCCCAGCGGCGTGAAGCGCACCACGCGCCGCGTCCGTTCCACCAGTGTCACGCCGAGCAGCGATTCCAGTTCGCGCAGGCCCGCCGACAGGGTGGACTGGGTAACGAAACAGCTTTCGGCAGCGCGCCCGAAATGGCCGTGCTCCTTCAGCGCAACGAGATATTGCAGCTGCTTGAGGGTGGGCAGATAGCTGTTCACAAAATGGCTCCGTCGATATTTATTGCGATAAATAAAGCAATTTCACGATTAGTCCAGTGGCCAGCGGCTATTCGATGCGTGCAAAGTCGTGTTTCTTCTTCCCTTCTCATTGCAGGGCGGCTTTCCTATCTTGCCGGCTCAACCGTGAAGGAGCGCCCTATGGTTCGGGACCTCATCGCCTATCTGGATTCGGTCAAGGACCGTGACCCTGCGCCCCGTTCGCGCTGGGAGATTCTCCTGTACCCCGGTATCTGGGCGCTCGGATTCCACCGGATCGCGCACTGGCTGTTCATCGGCGAGATCTATTTTCTGGCGCGGTTGGTGAACCACATCTCCCGCATGCTGACAGGCATCGACATCCATCCGGGCGCCAGGATCGGGCGGCATTTCTTCCTCGATCACGGTTTCACGGTGATCGGCGAAACGGCGGAGATCGGGGACAATGTCACCATCTATCAGTGCGTGACGCTGGGCGGCACAAACCCGGCGAACGGGGAGCCCGGCAAGCGGCACCCGACGATCGAGGATGATTGCATCATCGGTTCCGGCGCGCAGATCCTGGGGCCGATCACCGTGGGCCGCCGTGCCCGCGTGGGCGCGAATGCAGTTGTCACCGACGATGTGCCCGAGGGCGCAACGATGGTCGGCCAGAAGGCCCGCTCCACGCTGGTGGCGGCGGAAAATTATGCGCGCGATTTCGTGCCTTATGGAACGCCCTGTTCGCAGATCACCGATCCACTGACGCAGAAGCTGGAAGCGATGCAGGCGCGAATCGATGCGCTTGAAGCGCGCCTGGCGGAGAAAAGCGACGATGGCGGCGGTGAGTCGGAGCGCCGCGACCGCGCCTGATGAGCAATGTCGTCCCCTTTCCCGGCTCTGCCGGTGCAGCGCAGGTGGGTTTCGATCGCGAGGAGCTGACCCGCATTCTCGATCTCTACGGCCGCATGGTCGCGGCGGGAAACTGGAAGGATTATGCGATCGATCTGGGCAAGGAAGCGGCGGTCTTCAGCTGCTTCCGCCGGTCCGCCGAACGGCCCGAGTACCGGATCGAGAAGCGCCCGGCGCTGCGCAATCGGCAGGGCATGTGGGCGCTGGTAGGTGAGGGCGGTGCGATCCTGAAACGCGGGCACGAACTGAAGCCCGTGCTTGCCCCGGTAGAACGCAAATTGATGAAACTGGTCGGCGGCTGAGCACCGCCGACCAGTTTTATGGTTTTGGCGTGGCTTCAGGCCATCGCAAGCTGTGAAAGCGGCAGCCGCGCCTGCATCGCGCCGGGTAGCCGTTCCACCACCACCTTGCGGATCGGCGTCCAGAAGGCAGAGAGCGTGAGCAGTGCGGAGCCGATGACCAGTGCGGTAAACGCGATGTTGAGCTCGACCACTCCGAATTCGCGGAACAGCTGCGTTACGGCGAACAGGACATAAGCGAGCGCTGAAACCAGCAAGGCCCGCCGGTCCACCGCCAGCGCGACAACCGCAAACAGCAGATAGACGCCTATCACGCCCATCGCGCCCGTTACGCCCGCCAGCCGCCCGTCGGTGACGCCGGTAAGCGAGAACAGGGGGTGCGCGATCATCGGCGCAGCCAGCAGATGCAACCAGAAAGCCACATCGCTGCGGCGCGTCTCGCGTGCCCGGTCCGACATGTCCCACCACATCGCAAAGGCGAAGACGCCAAGTCCCAGGACAAAGACCAAAGCCAGCATGATGTCCGGAATATTCGCGTTCTCTGGCCCGATCGCCGATGCGATCAGCGCGATAACCGTGGCAGCAATCGCGGCAGCCCCGCCAGCAACCGTGATCGGCACCTTGAAGCGACGCCAGTGCAGCCAGGCACCGAAGGCCGTCAGCACCGCGCTGCCCGCAACCCAGAGCGCGGCCGCGGTGTCGTTCATGCCGCCATCTCCCCGGTCGAACACGTTGGTCAGAAAACCGAAACCGAGGAGCGCTTCGAACACGCCGCCCAGGAATGCGATGAGCAGGATGATGCTGGGCAGGGCCATGCGGCGGCGGCGGGTGAAGAATTCCGCCAGGCCCCAGGCGGCGCCGGCGACGAACAGGCCGGCAAAGGGCGGTGGCCCGTCGAGCCGCGGGGTGATGGCCTGCCCGATGCCGCCGACGGCGACGAGCATGATAACCACCGCGATCGCGACAAAAATATCGTTGAAGCCGGTGATCAGCCGGAACTGTTCTTCGTCCACCATCGGCGATTGCCGGACGGTGCTGACATGCGCGCGCAGCGCGTCGGCAGCCTCCGGACTGATCGCTCCCGCCGAAATGGCGGACTGCAGATCGGTCTCGCTATACATAGCCTCATTCTCCCACTGTTCGGCGATGAGGCTATGCCTAGCGTATTACCGTGTCAATACAGTATGACCTTCCATGTCTCGTCAGGAGCCGAGCGCCTGTAGTGCCTTCATGATCGCCATCGACTGTTCGGCACCGTTTTGCGGGACCGTTTCGCCTTTGCGATCAATGATCTTGTCGAACGCCTCGGCGACGCCCTCCACGGTGCGCTTTTCGGGCGGCAGCGCGACGCCGGGCGTCAGCGTGACATAGCTTGCCTGATAGACGCCCGCGCCCGCGCCGATGATCATGTTGGTGGGCGCTTCATCGCTGACGAGGAAGAGCGCGGCTGGCACCACGTTGACGGGATCGAATGCCTCGAACGCCTGCTCGGGGAAGATGTCTTCGGTCATCCGCGTGCCCGCGACGGGGGCCAGCGTGTTCACCTTGATGTCGTATTTCGCGCCTTCGAGGTAGAGCGTCTTGGTGAAGCCTGCGAGGCCGAGCTTAGCCGCACCATAATTGGCCTGGCCGAAATTGCCGAACAGGCCGGTCGAGCTCGCCGTCATGAGGATGCGGCCATAGCCCTGCTCGCGCATGGTTTCCCACACCGCCTTCGTGACGTTGGCGGAGCCGATGAGGTGGACTTTGACCACCAGGTCAAAATCCTCCGGTTCCATCTTGGCGAAGCTCTTGTCGCGCAGGATGCCGGCATTGTTGATGAGGATATCGACGCGGCCCCATTTGTCCTTGGCCGCCTCGACCATCTGGACCATCTGGTCATATTCGGTAACCGAGCCGCCATTGGCCATGGCGCTACCGCCGGCTTCGACGATTTCCGCAACCACTTTTTCCGCCGCATCGGAGGTGCCGGTGCCGTCGCGCGATCCGCCAAGATCGTTCACCACCACATTGGCGCCGCGCCGGCCGAGTTCGAGCGCGTATTCACGGCCCAGGCCCCCGCCGGCCCCAGTGACGATGGCGGTCTTTCCGGAAAAATCGATGGTCATGACGTTCAGGCTCCTCGTTCGTTTGCGCCGGGTCTGCGCATCCTGGACCGCGCTGTCCAGAGGGGATTTTACGTTTACGTAAGGTGAGGAGGGCAGGCTGGGCGATAGGCATCGCGCGGCAATCGGCTAAAATGTGCAGCCAATACAGCCGGAGTCGCTCACCTCATGCCCACCATCGCGCTTCTGATCGTCTCAAATCTGTTCATGACCATCGCCTGGTACTGGCATCTGAAGGGCGGGATGAACAAACCCATTCTAGCGGTGATCCTGATCAGCTGGGGCATAGCGCTCGTGGAATATTGCTTTGCGGTACCAGCCAACCGCATCGGTTTTGCAAGCGGCTGGACGCCCGCCCAGCTTAAGATCGTGCAGGAAGTGATCGCGCTCACCGTCTTCGGCGGCTTCATGGTGCTCTATCTGGGCGAGCCGCTGCACTGGCGCCACGCCGGCGCCTTCGTCTGCATGATCGGCGCGGTGCTGTTCCTGTTCGGGGGGAAATGAGCGCTCAGGCAGCCCCCACCAGCTCCCGCCCGATCAGCATGCGGCGGATTTCGTTGGTGCCCGCGCCGATATCGAGCAGCTTGGCATCGCGCATATAGCGCTCGACGGGCCAATCGGTGGTGTAGCCAGCACCGCCCAGCGCCTGCACGCTCTCGGCCGCCACCTTGAAGGCGTTTTCACTGGCGAGCAGGATCGCGCCGGCTGCATCGAAGCGCGTGGTCTTGTCATTATCGCACGCCCGCGCAACGGCATAGGTGTACGCCCGGGCCGATTGCAGCGCGACGTACATGTCGGCGATCTTGGCCTGCATCAGCTGGAAGCTGCCGATCGGCTTGCCGAACTGTTCGCGCTCCCGAACATAAGGGATCACGGTATCGAGGCATGCCTGCATCACGCCCAGCTGCAGGCCGGACAGCACGACGCGCTCGTAATCCAGCCCGCTCATGAGCACCCCCACGCCGCCGCCGACGGGCCCCATCACATTCTCTTCCGGCACATGGCAGTCGTCGAACACCAGCTCTGCGGTGGGAGAGCCGCGCATGCCGACCTTCTCGATCTTCTGGCCGATGGAGAAGCCGGGCATGTCCTTCTCGATCAGAAAGGCGGTAATGCCCTTGGAGCCTGCGTCGGGATTGGTCTTGGCATAGACCACCAGCACATCCGCATAGGGTGCGTTGGTGATCCAGAACTTGGTGCCGTTCAGCAGATAGCCGCCCTGCACGCCGTCCGCGCGTAGTTTCATCGATACGACGTCGGAACCTGCGTTGCTCTCACTCATGGCAAGGCTGCCGACATGTTCGCCGCTGATCAGGCCGGGGAGATATTTCGCCTTCTGCTCCGCATTCGCCCAGCGCGCGATCTGATTGATGCACAGGTTGGAATGCGCGCCGTAGCTAAGGCCGATCGAGGCACTGGCGCGGCTGATCTCTTCCACCGCGATGACATGCTCCAGATAGCCGAGGCCAAGCCCGCCATCCGCCTCGCTTACGGTGATCCCGTGAAGGCCAAGCTCGCCCATCTGCTGCCAGAGTTCTTCCTTCGGAAACCAGTCCTCGCGGTCCACCCTGGCGGCGATCGGTTCGATCTGCTCATCGGCGAAGCGGCGCACGGTTTCGCGGATCTGGTTCGCCATCTCGGTCAGGCCGAAATCGAAATCGGGGGTCGCTACGGTCACGGGATATCCTCGCCTGTAAGATTGTTGCGTGCAGCTATATGGGGCGGGGCACAGCGGGGCAAGCGGAGGAACGCGCTCACCGATCCCGGTCTCGTCCCAGCCACCAGCGCTGTTCCCAACCGGCAATGTCGGCCACGGGGCGGCCGTCGGTCCCGCGAGCAGGCTCGTAGCGGAAGCGCTGCATGATGAGGCGGCAGGTCGTATCGTCCAGCGCCTGATTGCCGCTAGATATCTTGACGACGCAGCGCGTCACCCGGCCGTTCGCGCCGATATAGACATTGGCGCCGACGATGCCCTCTACATTCCGGTCCGCGGCGGAGCGCGGATAGTCCTTGGCGGTGATCCGCCCGCGGACGAGGCGTGCGGGGGTCGGCGGATAGCCGCCCGATCCCGCGCCATCGCCGCTCCCACCGCTACCGCTGCCATTGCCGATGCCGCCCGCACCTGTGCCCGTCCCTTCGATGTCCGCATTGCCGGTGGTGCTGGCCGCGCCGAGATCGGGTAGCTTCGATGTGTCGATCACAGGCTCCGGGATCGGGACCTTGATGATCGGCTCGGGCGCCTTGATCGGCGATGCCTTGGCCTTCAGGCTGGGCGGAGCGGCGGCCCCCTCCTCCTTGGCATCGGGTTTCGGCGCAACTTCCGGCGGGGGGGGAGGGGGTGGTGGGGGAGGGGGTGCGGGAGGGTCCTGAATGGTGAACGTCTTCAGGCTCTCGCTCGCCTGCTCGACCACGCTGGCACCGAGCCCGCTGATTAGCGCATATCCCAGCGCGACGTGAATCGCGACTGCCGCAGCAATCGAACGCGCGCGTTGGCGAGGGGAAGTCTGCCCGAAACTCATGGCGTTATAATCGCGCGAGCGGCTGAATATATCCTTGGGCTTCGGTTAGCGTTTCGTAAGGATAGGCTCATGATGCAGGGCCGGGGAGTGGTTCCCCTGCCCTGCGGCGATCAATATGCGCTGCCACCGTCACCATATTGGCAAAAGCCCACGCGGTAGCGATCATAATAAGGGGTCGCGGTGCCGTATCCATCCGCCGCGCGATCGCAAAGCTGACATTCGAAGCCGACCTGCTCCGTCTTCGAACCCGTTCCGGATGCTTTTCATCATATGAAGCTGAGCAATGGCGCTATTGCGCAGAAAGGCTCGTCCGATCCGGTGACGATCAGGCTGGTGCCGGTTCTTCCGCGATGCGGCGCAAGGCACGTTCAAAGGCTTCCGGGGGCTGTCCTCCGTTGATGACATAACGGTCATCGATGATGATCGTCGGGACGGAGCCGACACCGCCGCGGCGCCATTGCTCTTCCTCCGCGCGAACCTCGGCGGCGTAGCGATCGCTTTGCAGAATCGAACGGGCCTCTTCGGGATCGAGCCCGGTATCCGCGGCGCAGCGGACCAGCACATCGTGATCCTCCGGTGCTTCCCCATCGGTAAAATAGGCGGTGAACAGCCGGTGCTTCAGCGCGAGCTGCTTTCCGTCTTCCCTGGCCCAGTGCAGCAGGCGGTGGGCGTCGAACGTGTTGTAAATCCGCCCGTCGGAACGATCCGCCATGGCGAAGCCGACATCGGCGGCGCGCTGACGGATCATCGCCCCGTTCGACTTTCTCTCCTCCGGGCTGGATCCGTATTTTTCCGCAATATGCTCGCCGATGTCCTGCCCGCCGGGCGGCATGTCGGGGTTGAGCTCGAACGGATGAAAGACGAATTCGGGCGCGATATCGTCCCCGATCCGTTCGAGCGCAATTTCCAGCCCGCGCAGCCCGATGATGCACCATGGGCACGAGACGTCGGAGACGAAGTCGAATTTCATCGGCCGGGCCATAAGATAGTCCTCTTAACCCAGCGCTCAGTCTTCAGACGTGCCGCGCGGGGCGGGGTTCATCAAGTCGCGGCGATATTCGCCCTGTCGCTCGAACATCCAGCCAGGATATTCCGCCGGCAACTTGCTCACCTCGTCCAATTGAGAGAGTTGATCGTCACTCAGCGCGATGTCCGGTGCGCCGAGATTGTCTTCCAGCTGCGACAACTTCTTGGCGCCCAGGATCACGCTGGTCACCGCCTTCTGATGCAGCAGCCAGGACAGCGCGATCTGCGCCATCGATGCGCCATGCGCCTCGGCAATGGGGCGCATGGCATCGATCACCTTCTCGCCGCGGCTCTTGTCCACCGGCGGGAAATCGAAGCCCGAGCGACGGTTGTCTTCGCTGCTGTCGTCGCCCGAATATTTGCCGGTCAGATAACCGCCGGCAAGCGGGCTCCAGACAAGCAGGCCGACGCCTTCGTTTTCCATCATCGGCACATGCTCGCGCTCCAGATCGCGTCCTGCCAGCGTGTAATAGGCCTGCAGCGATTCGAAGCGGGCGAGGCCGCGATTGTAACTGATGCCGAGCGCCTTGCTGATCTGCCAGGCGGCCCAGTTGGAGACGCCGATATACCGAACATGGCCGTGCTGCACGAGCGTATCAAG
>JBELIU010000106.1:0-9015 GCA_042090735.1 Novosphingopyxis sp.
AGCTGCTTGCCGGTTTCGCCCAGCGGGCCGTTTTCGGCGGTTTCGGACAGGAGGCGTCCGTTCTGGTCGACCACCGAAACACGGTCTGCGTTAAGTCCGGAGACCGAGCTGGCGACGAGATGCGTGATCGCCTGCACCTGTTCGTTGCTCAGTGTCGTGCCGGGTTGCAGGTTGAGCACTACCGAGGCGGCAGGCTCGTTCCGTTCGCGGATGAACACGCTCGGCGGATCGACCGCGAGGTGGACCCGCGCCGTGACGACCGTATCGATCGCCTCGATCGAGCGCGCCAGATCGGCTTCGCGCGCGGCACGCAGCTTTTCGGTCTCCACCGCGCGGCTGGCGCCCATCGGCATGGAGCTGATCATGCTGTCCCCGTCGGGGGCGCTTTTGGGCAGGCCCTGCGCGGCAAGCAGCATCTTGGCAGCGTAATAATCGTCTTCGCTGACGGTCAGCGCGCCGGTGCTGTTGTCGAGTTCATAGGGGATCGAATTGCTGTCGAGCGCCTGCGCCACGGCGGCCTTGTCGCTTTCCGGCAGTCCGCGAAACAGATCGCGCTGCGGCGGGGATTGCAGAGCGAGCCAGGCGGCAGCGGCCATGGCGGCCACCGCGATGAAGCCCAGCAGCGGCAGCGATTTCGCCACCGCCGGCTGCGACAGGAAGTCACGCGCACGGCCCATGAACCCGCCGCCCATGCCGCCATTGCTGCTGGAGCTGAAACCGATCGGCTTCAGGCGTTGGGTGGGGCGGGCTGCTGCGCCGCCGGCGTTGCCGTCGATCGGCTGAGAGATCGTCATGTCGTTCATATCACACCGGCATGTTCATGATGTTCTCGTACGCCGAGAGCAGCTTGTTGCGGACCTGTAGGGTGGCTTCGAAACCGACCGACGCCTTCTGCTTTGCCAGCATCACGGCGGCGATGTCGGTCGTCTCGCCGGCATCGTAAGCGGACGCCGCGTTGGAGGCGGCGGTCTGTGCCTCGTTCACCTGCGACAAGGCATCGCGCATCGTGGCGGAGAAGGGGGTTTCTACGCCGCCTTTGTCTCCGACCAGCGATCCGCCGAGCGGCTTGGACGTCTCGGTGACGTTCTGGAGGGTCTTGTTCTGCTGAAGGATCGCGTTGCGCGCCGCCAGCAAACTGTTGGTCATCGGTTGCATCGGTCAGTCCCTCTCAGGCGGCTTCGGCCAGCTCGCGCATATCGGCGAGGCGATAGCGCAGCGTGCGCTCGGAGATGCCGAGCAGCTCCGCGGCGCGGCGGCGGTTGCCGCTGGTTTCTTCCAGGGTGGCGGTGATGGCTTCGAATTCGGCCAGACGGGCGCGGCTCTGAAGGTCGCGGCCGCGCAGCACAGGGTTGATCGCCGGGGTGGGATCGGCGCGGGGAGTGGTGGGGGCAGCCTTGGTGGTAGCGGCTGCGGGGTGGAAGATGGGGGCGGGGGTAAGATCGAGATCGGCGGCGCAGATGGCATCGCCTTCGCGCAGCACCAGCGCACGCTGGAGCATGTTGCACAGTTCGCGGACATTGCCGGGGAACGCGTGGTTCATCAAAGCTTCCAGCGCGTCGGCTTCGATCCAGGCGAATTCGGCGCCGTCCTTCTGCATCGCGAGCAGTATGGTCGCGGCGATCGCGCAGACATCCTGGCGGCGCTCGGCGAGGGGAGCGATCTCGATCGGCATGACGTTGAGGCGCCAGTAGAGGTCTTCGCGGAAGCGGCCTTCGGCCACCTCGGCCAGAAAATTGCGGTTGGCGGCGGCGACGATGCGGATGTCGACCTTGACCGGGGTGGTCTCACCTACGGGAAGCACTTCGCCTTCCTGCAGCGCACGCAGCAGCTTCGCCTGCAGCTCGAGGGGCAGCTCGGTGATTTCATCGAGGAACAGCGTGCCGCCGTCGGCTGCACGGAACAGGCCCTCGCTCTCGCCGCTGGCGCCGGTGAAGGCACCGCGCTTGTGGCCGAACAGCATCGCCTCGACCATCGTGGCGGGCAGCGCTGCACAGTTGACCGCGATGAACGGGCCGTCGGCGCGCGGCGACTGGGAGTGGACGAAACGGGCCATGCCTTCCTTGCCGACGCCGGTATCGCCCTGGATCAGGACGGCGGCGCCGCTGGCGGCAACGCGCGCGGCATAGCGCATCAGCTTCGCGCTGGCGGGCTCACCGATGGCAGGGCCGCCATTGCGGACGGCTTCGGCGATAAGCGCGTGGCCCAGCTTCATGTCGGCCTGACCGAAGGCGATGCGCATCGGCTGGCCGTTGGCGGCGGGTGCCAGCTCCGGCGTTCCGTCGCGGAAATCGACGATGATGTCGCGGTGACAGGTAAGCGCCATGTCGTCGGCGGTCAGGATACGGACGGGTCGGGTGCGGGGCGAGCCATCTTTCGCATCGATCGCGATGGTCTCGATCAGGACGGCATTCAGATATGTCGAAAGCGTCGGCAGCTTGCTGGCGGCACCGTCGCTGATGGCGGTCTTCGAAACGAACATTCTTGTAATCCCCAATCTTTCGCGGCCTACCCACCGCATTCCCACGCAAACGATGATGCAAGCGGCGTGCCAAACGCGAAAAGCGCGGATTTGCGTGGGGTGAACAAAGGGGGAGGGGGATTTGCGTCAGCGGGGCGTCAGCCGCCCGGCGGAAACGTCAAAAATTTGGCGCTCTCTATATATAAAGCCGGAAAATTGGCGGCGCGGGGCGGGTCGATTTTTTTGTTTAATGGCCCCGGAACCTGACCGTTACCCATTTCGAACCGGCGAACAAACAGACCGGTCTGGGAACAACGACAAGGAATTTATCATGACCGTTATCGGAACCAACATCTCCGCAATGCGCGCCGCCACCGCTTCGAACCGCGCTGAAATGGGTCTCAGCAAGGCGATGGAACGCCTGTCGACCGGCCAGCGCATCAACACCGCTAGCGACGATGCTGCCGGCCTCGCCATCTCCACCAAGATGACCTCCGAAGTGCGCGGCCTCACCATGGCGATCCGCAACTCGAACGACGGCATCTCCCTGGCGCAGACGGCCGAAGGCGGCATGAACCAGATCACCAACATGTTGCAGCGTATGCGGGAACTGGCAGTCCAGTCGGCCAACGGCACGCTCGGCGACGACGATCGTAAGAACCTGCAGAAGGAAGTTGCCGCGTTGATCAACCAGGTGGGCGACATCACGGCCAACACCAAATTCAACGACGTCGATCTGCTCAAAGGTGGCTCGATCAACATCCAGACCGGCGCACAGGTCGGCCAGAATGTGGTGATCACGCTTTCCGATGTGCAGTCCGCCTCGCTGGGCTCCTATGAAGCGGACGGCACCACTAAGTCGAAGCAGAAGGATGATGCCGGAGCAGACACCGCGGTTGATGCAACGGTTGATCAGATCAACATCGATACCACACTCGGTGCCAAGAACGCGCTGTCCATTCTGGACGACGCCCTGAAGTCGGTGACCACCGCACAGGCCGATCTCGGTGCCTCGCAGAACCGCCTGCAGGCGACGGTCAGCAGCCTGACCGACCGCGTGACCAACCTTTCCGAAGCGCGCAGCCGAATTCAGGACGCGGACTTCTCGCAGGAATCGACGCAGCTCGCCAAGTTCAAGATCCTGAACGAAGCATCGACCGCGATGCTGGCGCAGGCCAACCAGAGCCAGCAGGGCGTCCTGAGCCTCCTGCGCGGGTAAGAGCACTGATAACCGGGGCGGGCAAACGTCCGCCCTTCACAGCCACGACACGTCTGTCCGGAAGCCGGGCAGGCGTTCGAGGCAGTAGAGAATAGTCAATTGGTTCGGTTAGCACCTATCAAAAAGCCTTAACTATAACCGATATATTTCTGAAAAAATGCAACATTTCGACTTAAGTTTCAGATTTCACGACCGTTACAGTTTCCGAGGCGTCCTTAACCGGTCGCCCCATCAAGGGAAAAAGGAACAAACATGACTGTTATCGGAACCAATGTTTCCGCGATGCGCGCCACCACGGCGTCCTCGCGAGCCGAAATGGGCCTCAGCAAGACGATGGAACGTCTGTCGACCGGCCAGCGCATCAACTCCGCCAGCGACGACGCTGCCGGCCTTGCCATCGCCACCAAGATGACCTCGGAAGTGCGCGGCCTCAATATGGCCAAGCGCAACGCGAACGACGGTATCTCTCTGGCGCAGACGGCCGAAGGCGGCATGAACCAGATCACCAACTCGCTGCAGCGTATGCGTGAGCTGGCGGTCCAGTCGGCGAACGGCACGCTTGGCGATGCCGATCGGGACAACCTTCAGAAGGAAGTCGCTGCGCTGAAGGATCAGATCACCAGCGTTGCCGACAACACGACCTTCAACGGTGTCAGCCTTTTGAAGGGCGATGGTGCGGGAGGCGCGAAATCGGTCGCTATCCAGACCGGCGCCGGTGCTGGCCAGCAGGTCACGATCAGCATTGCTGATGTTCAGGCCGGCTCGCTCAAGCAGTTCAAGGCTGACGGGACCACTCAGGAAACCTTCAGGAACGAAGCGAACGACGCCGATGTCGACGCTATCGTTTCGAACATCGATATCTCCTACAGTGCAGGTGCTACCGCTGCCCTCGGAATTCTCGATGCCGCGCTGAAGACGGTGACAACCGGCCAGGCCGATCTCGGTGCCTCGCAGAACCGTCTGCAGGCCACTGTCAGCAGTCTCGACGACCGCGTGACCAACCTGTCGGAAAGCCGCAGCCGTATCCAAGACGCGGATTTCTCTACGGAATCGACCGCAATGGCCAAATTCCAGATCCTGAACCAGGCATCCACCGCGATGCTGGCCCAGGCCAACCAAAGCCAGCAGGGGGTTCTCAGCCTGCTGCGCTGATCCTTCGGGGTGGCGGGTCGGTCCTTCGGGATCGATCCGCTCCGGAGACGATACTGGCGTCCGTCGGTCTGTCCGGCGGGCGCCTTTTTTTTGGTAATTCATGGTTAGGAATTTCTTAACCATAAGAAAAATCGAGAAGACCTTAAATAAGCTTAAAACAAAATCGATTGGACCGTCATATGTTCTGAGGCAGCCATTGGAAGTTCGGCAGCCGCAAAAGGAAAAGGAACAAACATGACTGTTATCGGAACCAATGTTTCCGCCATGCGGGCCACCACGGCGTCCACGCGGGCCGAAATGGGCCTCAGCAAGACGATGGAACGTCTGTCGACCGGCCAGCGTATCAACTCTGCCAGCGACGACGCTGCGGGACTCGCCATCGCCACCAAGATGACTTCGGAAGTGCGCGGCCTGAATATGGCCAAGCGCAATGCGAATGACGGCATCTCGCTCGTTCAGACCGCCGAGGGCGGCATGAACCAGATCACCAACTCGCTGCAGCGTATGCGTGAGCTGGCAGTTCAGTCGGCCAACGGCACGCTGAGCGGCGACGACCGTGCCAATCTTCAGAAGGAGGTTGCCGCGCTGAAGGATCAGATCACCAGCATCACCGACAACACGACGTTCAACGGAGTCGATCTTCTCAAGGGTGATGGCGCGACGGCGGGTGTTGCGAAATCGATCAAAATCCAAACCGGAGCGAACGCCAATCAGCAGGTCACCGTCAGCATTGCCGACGTTCGCACGTCTCAGCTTACCGACGGCACCACGACGGTCGCTGCGATCGACATCAGCACCGATACTGGCGCAACCGCCGCGCTGAGCTCGCTCGACGCGGCGCTGAAGACGGTAACGACCGCGCAGGCCGATCTCGGTGCATCGCAGAACCGTCTTCAGGCGACCGTCAGCAGCCTGGACGATCGGGTAACCAACCTGTCGGAGAGCCGCAGCCGTATTCAGGACGCGGATTTCTCGCAGGAATCGACCGCGATGGCGAAGTTCCAGATCCTGAACCAGGCATCCACCGCGATGCTCGCTCAGGCAAACCAGAGCCAGCAGGGCGTGCTCAGCCTCCTGCGCTAAGTCTGAACCGACTTCGCCGGGCTAAACCCGGGCCAAAAAGCCCCCGCCGGAGCGTCCGGCGGGGGCTTTCGGCTTTTTTAGGGCTGTAGCTGTCTTCGGACTGAAAAGCAGAAGGCGTTCAGCTCATTTGGGCTGCGAGCCGTTTGCGCAGGGTATCGAGCGCTGCTTTCTTGATCTGGCAGACCCGCGCTGCGGTGACGCCAAGGACGGCGCCGATTTCCTCCAGGTTCAGTTCCTCCACGAAAAAGAGCTGGAGAACCATCTGGTCGCGCTCACTGAGCGTACCGATACCCGCCTGGACAAGCTGCTGCAGTTGATCGCGTTCCAGCGCCACGTCGGCGCTATCCTCTTCGGAGGCGAACCAGACGCTGTGTTCGGAATAAACCTCGTCCATCGATTCCATCTGCACATCTGCCGCCTGATCGAAACGGGCCAGGAATTCCGATGCGTCGAGGCCCATTTCGGCGGCCAGTTCGCTTTCGCCGGGCTCTCGCCCGAGCTGGCGCATCAGCTTTTCCTGCGCGCGGCGAAGGTCGCGTCGGAATTGCAGGGCGGAGCGGCAGAGATTGGACTGGGCGCGCAGATGATCCATCATTGCGCCGCGGATGCGGGTGCCGGCATAGGTCGAAAACTGATGCCCCTGATCCTCATAGCGCCGCGCCGCCTCGATCAGCGCGATGAGGCCGATCTGAATGAGGTCTTCCACCTCGATGCTGGATGGAGCGCGGCCGGAGACGTGCCAGGCGATCTTGCGCACCAGCGGAATGTGATCCTCGACCAGCTGCTGGGGTTTCTGACGGGACGGTGTCCGGCCGTAAGTAAGGCTGTGCTGGGGCTGAAAAGTCATCGTCACGGCCTCCTGTTAAAGCTGCGTGAAGCTGTGCTTGGCTTGCGGGGCAGGCGCCGGAGCGGGTGCCTGCTGGCCGCCGACCGTGGCGATCACCTCGACCGGCTTGTCGTCCGGCAGCTCGCGGAAGGAGAGCACAGGGGTGTCGGGGAAGCGCGGGCGCAGAAGATCCGACAGCGCCTTGCGCGCGGCGGGGGAGGTGACCAGCGCGAAGCTCTGCTGACGCAGCATCAAACGCTCGCTGGATTCCTCGATCGCGCCGAGGATGCGCTGGCCGAGGCCCGGCTCGATCGGGAAGCTGGCATCGCCCGCCACCTTGATCGACTGCCCGATCAGGCCTTCCAGTTCGGGGTCCAGCGTGACCACCGGCAGCGGCATGCTGACGGGCACCAGCGACTGGATGATGATTGATCCGATGCGCTGGCGCACGCGCTCGACCACGACGGGAATGTCGGTGCAGCCGTCTCCGGTGGCTTCCACCATGGCCGAGCAGAGGCGGCGGAAATCCTTCAGCGGCACGCCTTCGATCAGCAGCGCGCGGCAGACCGCGGACACCGCGAACAGCGACAGCGCCTTGGGCGTAAGTCCCTCGACCAGTTCCGGTGCGCGCTCCTTCAGATTGTCGAGCAGCATCTTGGTCTCGTCCATGCCGAACAGCTGCGCGGCGTTGAGACGGATCATGTGATTGAGGTGCGTGGCGAGCACCGTGGAGGCATCGACCACGGTGTAGCCGGACACGATCGCCTCGGGCCGTTTATCGGGCGAAATCCAGCGGGCATCCATGCCGAAGGTGGGGTCCTTGCAGACGCGGCCTTCGATCTCCTCGTCGATATCGCCGCTGTCGATCGCCAGCATGTCTTCGGGCCAGATCACGTCCTCGCCGATCACGGTGCCGCCGATGGTGATGCGATAGGCGTTGGGATCGAGCGTCAGATCGTCCTTGATGCGTACCAGCGGGATGACGAAGCCAAGCTCCTTGGAGAGCTGTTTGCGGATCCCGGTCACCCGCTTCATCAGCGGCGCGTCCTTGCGCTCGTCCACCAGCGGGGTGAGGGCGTAGCCGACTTCGATGCCCAGCATCGCCTCGTCCGAAACATCGCTCCAGTTGATGAGGTTGGGGTTGGGCGGGGGTGCATCCTCCACCTCTTCTACTGTGGGGGCGGGGCGAGAGAAGCGGTAGGCGAAGTAGGCGGCCACGCCGGCAGCCGGCAGGATGATCAGGTGCGGCATGCCGGGCAGAACGCCCAGGATCGTGAGGATCGCGGCGACGGGAATCCAGGCCTTGTGCGACCCGAATTGCGAGGAAATCTGGCCACCGAGATCGAATGGCGAAGACACGCGGGTCACGATAGACGCCGCCGCGATCGACAGCAGGAGCGCCGGCACCTGCGCCACCAGCGCATCACCGATGGCGAGCATCGTGTAGGCGGACGCGGCATCGCCGATCGCCATGTCGTGGCTGGTGACGCCAAGCACGATACCGCCGACGATGTTGATGACGAGGATCAGTACGCCGGCAATCGCGTCGCCCTTCACGAACTTGCTGGCACCGTCCATCGAACCGTAGAAATCGGCCTCGGTGGCTACGTCGACGCGGCGCTGCTTGGCTTCTTCCGGCGTAATGAGGCCGGCGCCCAGATCGGCGTCGATGGCCATCTGCTTGCCGGGCAGGGCGTCCAGGGTGAAGCGCGCGCTGACTTCCGACACGCGCCCCGCGCCCTTGGTGATGACAACCATGTTGATGATCATCAGGATCGCGAAGACGAACAGGCCGACGACATAATCGCCGCCGATCAGCATGGAGCCGAACGCCTCGATCACATGGCCTGCTGCATCGCCGCCTTCATTGCCGGACACCAGCACGACGCGGGTCGAGGCGACGTTGAGGCCGAGGCGCAAGAGCGTGGCGAACAGCAGCACGGTGGGGAAGCTGGAGAAATCGAGCGGCTTGGACGCGTTCAGCGCCACCATCAGCACCGCGAGCGAGATCATGATGTTGGTAATGAAGCCGATGTCCAGCACGAAGGCGGGCACCGGCAGAACCAGGAATACGACGAGCAGCAAGGTCGCCAGCGGCAACAGCGCTGAACGGATGTCGAGCAAGGCGAGAAATCCGTTGCCGGGCTTGGTGGATTGGGCGTTCATACGAGCGATCAGGCTCCCATCGATGCGAGCAGCATGTAGGCAAGGCGCGCATTGTCGTTACGGTTCAGGTTGGTTCCGGAAGGTGCCTGGCGCTGGCTGGCCAGGCGAAGA
>JBELIU010000107.1:0-8999 GCA_042090735.1 Novosphingopyxis sp.
CTCGCCGCGGGCATCGAGCCGGACGACGAGCCGCCCAAGGCCCGGCAGAGCGCGGCGCGGCGTCGTTCGCCTCCGCTGGCACTGGACGCTTCGCGGGAGAGATCGATACCGAGCTGGTCCGCAATGGCGAGGACGGCGTGCTCCGGCGGCCCGTCTGATCCGTGTACGGCAAAGTCGAGCAGCGTTTCGAACGGGCCGAAGTCCGGATTCTGCTCCAGAAACACGACATTGGTTCCCGGCACGATCGTCCGCTTGCCCCGATCCGCCTCCATGCGGTCGTCGAGCAGCTTCAGCAGCGTCGTTTTTCCAGCGCCATTGCGTCCGATCAGCGCAAGGCGATCACGCGGGCCGATGTGGATGTCGAGGTCCTGAAACAGCCAGCCGGCGCCTTGCACCAGGCCAAGGCCTTCATAGGAGAGGATAGGGGGTTCGGCCATGTTCGCGGGGAGGTAGGCCGAACACGTCGGCGCTTCAAGCTGGTCTTCGGCGGTTGGAGCAGCGATAGGTCGCCCATGACACCGCGCGAACTGATCGACACCGCGCCCATTCCGGGCGGCGACGAGCTGAAACTCTATCGACGCGGGGACGACCACATCATCGTGCTCGATCGCAACGAGTTGATGAACAGCCGGATGAGCGGCAGCGAGGAAGCGCTGGCCAGCCTGGCTGCGGAGAGGCTTGCGGGGCGCAAGGCGCAGCGCTGGCTTATTGGTGGCTATGGTATGGGCTTCACGTTGCGCAAGGCGCTGGAACTGTTGGGCAGCGATGCCGAGGTCGACCTTGTCGAGCTGGTGCCGCAGATCGTCGAATGGGCGCGCGGGCCGATGGCGGATTTGACGGGCGCGTGCCTGGACGATCCGCGTTTGACGCTGAAGCTGGGCGATGTCGGCGAGGCGATCCGAGGATCACAGGGGCGCTACGATGCCATCTTGCTCGATGTCGACAACGGGCCAGACGGGCTGGTGCGCGCCGCCAATGACGGGCTTTACGGCACCGCCGGGATCACCGCTGCCCGAAGCGCGCTGAAGCCGGGAGGCGTGGTGGCCTACTGGTCGGCGGCACCGGATCCAGCTTTCACCAAGCGACTGAAAGCAAGTGGCCTGGCGGTGGAAGAGCAGATGGTGCGTGCCAGATCCAACGGTAAAGGCCCCCGGCACACCATCTGGCTGGCGAGCAAATCGAAGACGCGTTGATGGTTTCGACGCGCTCATAAGATCGGCGTTCGCGCATCGTCTCGGTGACATTCCGAGGCGCTGGATTATCCGGCATCGCTTTGCCAACTAACATGGCAAGCAGCGCCGGGCTGGCCGCGGACGACTGCGTCGGGAGAAGGACTTGCGCATATGATCGATTCCAAACGCATCACGACCGAACTGTCGAGGAAACTACTCGGCCCGAACCCGACAGACCCCGAAGAGCAGCGTGTGGTCGATCATATCGAAAGACGCGCCCCGATCAGCCGTGACGTCGGCGACCTATCCGACGCGCAGGACCGGTTCTGGGACCGGCTGGCCGATTCTGTCGCGCGAATTGGCGGGTCCTGGCCCTTTATCGGTATATTCTTACTGTTCCTTCTGGTCTGGACCGGAACGAACAGCTTCCTGCTCGCCAAAGGCAGCGCCTTCGATCCCTATCCTTACATATTCCTCAATCTCATGCTGTCGATGCTGGCCGCGATTCAAGCGCCGATCATCATGATGAGCCAGAACCGGCAGGCGGAGAAGGACCGCATCGCCGCTGCCCACGACTATGAGGTCAACCTTCGATCGGAGCTCGAAATTCTCGGCATGCAGGAAAAGCTCGATCGCCTGCGCGGCGAGCAGCACGAACGAATTTTCGAACGCCAGGAGCTTATCTTGCAGCAACTCGCGCGGATCGAACAACGGCTGAAATAGGCCGGCGAGCCATTGGGGGCGCTGAATTCAAAAATTCGAAAAGGTGGTGAGCCCTGCTGGGTTCGAACCAGCGACCTACTGATTAAAAGTCAGTTGCTCTACCGACTGAGCTAAGGGCCCCACCGCCGCGTCCCCTATAAAGCGCGCGGCGTTCGGTCAAGCGGCTTGGGCTGTGTCAGCCGGGCACAAAGGTGGCGGACCGATAAACCGGTGATCGGATCGCGCCAATCCGGCACGATCTGAGCGGCGGGACGGAGCACGAAGAGCCGCTCCCTGTAGGCGGGATGGGGAATGGTAAGGCGTCGGCTACCATACGCGCCGACTGACCAAAAAATAATATCGAGATCGAGCACGCGCTCGCCCCAGCGGCGGCCGCGTCGCCTTCCAAAGGTGTGTTCGATGGCTTTCAGTTCACAGAGCAGCTTCGCAGGATCAAGTTGGCAGCTGATCAGCGCCACCGCATTGGCAAAACGGCGGCTGGAAGGGCCAAGAGGCGCGGTTTCCAGAATTGATGACGTGCGCCGGACAGAGCCGACTTGATTCAGCGCTTTCATCGCCGCCCCTACGGTAGCGCGCGGGCTGCCATGTCCGGCGCTCCAACGGTTGGATCCAAGAGCGATGACATACCACCCTGCTGGTCGGTCCTGTCGGCGCACATTTTCTCCTTCTTGCTCCCTGGAGGCTGGCATGGTGATAGCGCGGGCGGTAGGCAAGCGGGCATGACACGAAATGCACCCGTCGATATTCCACTGGCCTCGACCGAGCCGGGCCATGATTGTCCGCTGTGTCCGCGTTTGGTGGCGCTGCGCGAAGAACTGCGCGCCGAACATCCGGACTGGTGGAACGCTCCCGTTCCTGCTTGGGGCGACCCAGAAGCCTGGCTCGCGATCATCGGCTTGGCGCCCGGCAAGCACGGCGCGAATCGCACCGGCAGACCGTTTACCGGAGATTATGCGGGTGATCTGCTGTTCGAGACATTGTCGAAGATGGGGCTCGCAAGAGGGACGTACGGATCGGCTGCGGATGACGGTTTTGCGCTGGATGGAGCGATCATTATCAACGCCGTGAAATGCTTGCCGCCGCAGAACAAGCCCAGCTCAGCCGAGATCAACCAGTGTCGTCAGTTTCTCTCGAAGCAGGAGGCTGAGCTGCCCAAGGCGCGGACTTTCATCGCGCTCGGGCGGATCGCGCATGACAGTTTTGTGCGGCATTGCGGCGGGCGGCTGGGCAATTTTCCGTTTGGCCACAACCGCCGGCACACACTTCCAGACGGGCGTATCTTGATCGATAGCTATCATTGTTCGCGATACAATACGAATACAGGACGGCTTACTCCCGAGATGTTCGAGGCCGTGTTTCGGCAAGCCAAGGACTTGCGAACTAGCTGATGCGTTGTGCGAAAGCGGGGCAAGTCAATCTACCGGCGATCATTAGCTGGCGAGGTGCGACGCGGCCAAGTGATTGAATTTATCCGATTGCCCTGCCTCTTACGGTCGGTCGCCTGTGACAGTCCTGAAACAATCCGACGCTTTTTGCTTGCAACTGGTCGACCACATAGCGAAGTTGCGCGCCGATCGAGCGGCGCATGCCGCGATCAACTAGGGAGATTAAAATGCGTAAATTGGTTCTGGCCACCGCTCTGCTGAGCTCGGCCACGTTGATCACTGCTTGCCAGAGCAAGGAAGCTGACGCCGTCGAAGATAACGCCGAAGCGCAGGCTGACGCGATCGACGAGCAGGCCGACATGGCGACCAACGAAGTCACGGAAGAAGCGCTCGAGAACAAGGCCGACAAGGTCGAGGAAATGGGCGAAGAAAAGGCGAACGCCATGGACGACAACGGCGAGATCGCTCCCAGCGAGACCGGCGTTGGCGACACGCAGAACTGATCTGCAAAGCCAGTTTCAAGAGCGGCCTCGGAGCAATCCGGGGCCGTTTTTCTTTGGGTGTTCCGCGCGTAAGTTGCCAGCGTCCAGGACGACAGCAGCTCAGCGATCTTCGCTGATCCGTCCGTAAAGATCCGGGCGACGATCGCGGAAGAAGCCCATGCCCGCGCGGTGCTTCGCGGCCAGCGCGAGATCCACCGTGCTTACCAAGACGCCGGTTTCGCCGCTGTCGAACCGCTCGACCATTTCGCCCCATTCGTCGGTGATGAAGCTGTGGCCGTAAAAGGCCTGGCCTTCCTCCACGCCGATCCGGTTGGCGGCCACGACGGGCATGCAGTTCGAGACCGAATGGCCTTGCATGACGCGGCGCCACATGTGGCGGGTGTCGAGCGTGGCGTCATAGGGTTCCGAACCGATGGCGGTGGGGTAGAACAGCACCTCCGCGCCCATCAGTGCCATGGCGCGGGCGCATTCCGGATACCATTGGTCCCAGCAGACACCGACACCGATACGCGTGCCGAAAAGGTCCCAGACCTTGAAGCCGGTGTTGCCGGGGCGGAAGTAGTATTTCTCCTCATAGCCGGGACCGTCCGGAATGTGCGACTTGCGGTAGATGCCCATCAGCTCGCCCTCGGGGCCGATCATGGCGAGGCTGTTATAGTGGTGCGGCCCGTCCTTTTCGAAGAAGCTGGTGGGAATCGCCACCTTCAGCGCAGCCGCCAGCTTCTGCATGGCAAGCACGCAAGGATGTTCGTAGACGGGGCGGGCGGTGGCGAAGAGGGCTTCCTCCTCGACTTTGCAGAAATACGGCCCCTCGAACAGCTCGGGCGGCAGGATCACCTGTGCGCCGCGGTCCGCGGCTTCCTCCACCAGATCGGAGACGGCGCCGATATTGGTCTCGATATCGGCGTTGAGGGCGAGTTGCAGGGCGGCGACGGTCAGCTTGGTCATGGCGCCTTTATTTGCCGTCCTTCAGTGCGAAGTCCACACTCACCGTCACCGTGCTGGTGGTCGTTCCCGGCTGCAGCGGGACCGACGCCTCTTCGACCTGCGGTGAGACGGTTCGCATGATCGGCGGCGGGGCGTAGGGCATCGGCCCGTCCTGGAGCGCGCCGTCGCGGATCGCGAGCACGCGCGCGATCTTCAGGTTTGCCGCACCGGCATAGGCCTCCGCGCGCGCGCGGGCCGCCTTGTAAGCGTTGGTGTAGGCGCTCATGCTAGCCGCTTCGGGATCGGACAGGCGCAGGTCCGGGCCGGATAGCAGGTTCGCGCCCGCCGCCGTCGCGGCCGTCACCACCTCGCTGGCCTTGGCGATGTCGCGCACGCGTACCTCGACGCTGTTGTTCGCCTCATACTGGCCTTCGCGCTTGCCGTAACCGATGCGGTTGACGGTGATGGCCTGCGTGCGCAGGTCCTTGTCGGCTACGCCCTGTGCCTTCAGCGCGGCGACCAGCTTCTCCATTGCCTCGGCATTGGCCGAGTTGGCGGCGGCGGCGCTGGGGCGGA
The DNA here is from genome assembly GCA_042090735.1 of Novosphingopyxis sp. Classification (GTDB taxonomy): domain Bacteria; phylum Pseudomonadota; class Alphaproteobacteria; order Sphingomonadales; family Sphingomonadaceae; genus Novosphingopyxis. The sequence continues at coordinate 5,287 of JBELIU010000107.1, forward strand.
TGGTCTGGATGCCGGCGGTGAAACGCGCCTCGTCCGGCTGGTTTTCGGCCCGTCCCGTGGCGGAGACGGTCAGCAGCGTCTCGTCCTGCGCGACACCGCGCGCATCGGGTTCCTGGTCCGCGCATGCGGGCAGCGCGGCGAGAAGCGCGAGCGCGGCCATGCGGCCCGGCTTCACACACTTCACACTGTCTAGGACGGGAAATTCCGGCCTCCACCGCGCGGCTTCGAATGCATGGACCGGACGGGGCGAGAAGGGGGACATGGCAGGAATCATAACCGATTCATTCCTTTGTAGGACAGCGCAAAACACACGCTTGGCGCGAAAATGATACATTGTTTCATATCTGTCAACGCACCGTGACGGGATTGGCCTGGGGTGAACCGGCCCGCGCGATCACGCAACATTTCGCGGGCGGACCCAATTCGCTATCGAAACGTTACACTTGCGTCACTATCATGAGGGGTGCCGATGTCGCGCCTGATTTCCCTGGCTTCTTCCGGCTTCACCGCCACCGTTTCTCCGCGCGGGGCGGAGCTGCAATCGCTGCTCGATCCGGAAGGGCGGGATCTGCTGTGGAACGGGGACCCGCGTTTCTGGAAGGGGCGAGCGCCGATCCTGTTTCCCGTCATCGGGGCGGTACATGACGGCTCATATCGGCTGGACGGCCAGCGTTATGACATGCCGAAACACGGCTTCGCGCGCGACAGGATGTTCGATATTGCGCAGCACGAGCCGGGGGCTGCCAGCTTCACGCTGCGCGACGACGCACAAACCCGCGCGCTTTATCCGTTCGGTTTCGTGCTGGAAATCCGGTTCGTGCTGCGCGATTCCGAGCTTACGGTAATCGCATCGGTTACGAATTCGGGCAGTGATGCCATGCCGTTTTCCTTCGGCTTTCACCCGGCCTTTCGCTGGCCGATGCCGTTCGGCGTGCCGCGCAGCGCACACCGTATTCGCTTCGGCAGACCGGAAACTGCGCCGCTTCGCCGCTTGGACGCGCAGGGTTTCCTGAGGCCGGAGCTGCTGCCCAGCCCCATCGAGGGCGATATGCTGGTGCCGGAAAAATCCCAATTCGAAGACGATGCCATGATCTTCGCAGGGATCGAAAGCCGCTTCGTGCGCTTCGGTGTGCCCGGCCATCCGGCACTGGACATCACGTTCCCGGATATGGATGTGCTGGGCATCTGGACGAAGCCGGACGCGCCTTTTCTGTGTATCGAACCCTGGGCGGGGATTTCCGAGCCGCAAGGCTGGGACGGCGATTTCCGGGAGAAGCCTGGCAGCCAAGTGCTCGCGCCGGGCGACACGCGCCGTTTCACGATGACCATTTCGCAGCCGGACGATTTCGACGCCGATTGATCGGCGGGCAGGCGCCCTTCGAGCACGAAGCGCTGGAGCACCCGGCGCGCCGCCATTTCATCGGCGAGTTTAGGCAGCCGCGTGAAGAAACGGCCGGTCTTCGTGTGGGCTGGACTGCTGATGAACCGATACACGGTCACGCCCTTGGCGCTTGCTGCGATAAAGCGCCGCATCTGCCTGAGCGAGCGCTTCCAGCGCGTCGACACCGTCACCCACCGATGCAACACCGAAACTTGCCGTGGCCGGTGCGATATCCGGCAATTCGCGGCGGATCTTCTCGCGGAAAGCCACTCTGGCGGCCTCCGCTTTCTGCAAGCCTTCCGCAAGGGTCGTGCTGGGAAGGAGGAGCGCGAACTCCTCTCCGCCGATACGCCCGGCCATTCCGTCCTGATCGCCGAGGATGCTGGCCATGCGGCGGATCACGCGGTCGCCCTCCGGGTGGCCGAAGCGATCGTTGATGGCCTTGAAATGGTCGATATCGCACAGGATCATGACGCCGTCGCCGGACGTCTCGGCCAGTTCGTGAAAGGCCGCGCGGTTCAGGAGGCCGGTGAGATCGTCCCGCTCGGCCCGGTTGCGGTATCCCGAGACGATACCTTCGACCACCTTGGCGATCAGCAGCGCGACCGATGTTGGCCCGACGATCGCCCAGGCACCCAGCATATCGCCGATCAATACGTCCTGCGCAGAATTGGAAAAGGGCGACGTTCCGCCCAATACTACCGACAACACCGGGATCCGCAGGGTCAGCAAGGTCATCATCGACAGCTCGACCGCGATCAGCGCGAAATCGAGCAGGGTGCCGCGCCGGGTAACGAGGCTGCGCGCGCCATCGGCTACAGCGATCACCGCCGCGACTTGGAAGGGAATGGTCTGCACGAAACCGTCCGCGCCTGCCGCCAGCATGACCAGCGAGAGAGCCGACAGACCGACGAGCAGGAGATTGGTCCCGCGGGCAGAACCGCCCGCATGGGTGGTGGCCCGGACGCCTTGCGCGAAGCACCAGTGGCCCAGCGGCACCGTGATGGTCACGACGGCCAGGACGATCGTGCTGTAACCGCCCAGCTTCATCGCCTGCATTTCCAGCGCGCCGACGACCATCGCGACGAACAGCCACGCGAGCGCGCTCTGGCCGCGCATGGCCGCAAAGCAGATGGCGGCAAGGATCGCCAACGCGGCGATCACTGCCGTCATCACATCGAAGAAACTTACCGTCAGCGCTAAGAAGCCGCTCCCTTTCGAGATGGCGCAGCCTTAACCCTTATTGGTTAACGGGGATTTAGCGCAAAGCTTCAGGGGCGCTTGCGAAACAGCAGCGTCATGCGATCGCTTTCGCCGATGGCTTCATATTTCGCGCGGTCCCGGTCTTTCAGCGCGAGGCTCGGCGGCAGTGTCCACACGCCGTTCTCCCAATCCGCGGTATCGTTCGGATTGGCGTTGATCTCGCTCTTGCCGACCAGTTCGAAGCCTTGCGACTGGACGAAGTCGATCACGTCCCGTTCGCGTAAATATCCCTTGGTTCCATCGGCATATTCGGCGCTGGCACCGGGCTGGGCGCGGTGCTGGACGATGCCCAGCATTCCGCCGGGCTTCAGTACGCGGCGCCATTCGGCCAACTCCCGATCGGCCACGCCCCAGCGCATCAGATTGTGCATCATGCGGATCACCACCACCCGGTCGACGGCTCCGTCCATCGTCTCCGGCAGGGCGCCGCCGACGAAGGACTGGATGCCATCCGCGGAAAGGCCCGTGCGCTCTGCCAGCTTGCCCGGAAAGGCGGCGGCCCCGGCTGCGGCGGTCTTGCGGTAGCCTTCCGGCACGCCCTCGGCATCGGGCAACTGTACCGCCACATATTTGCCGTCCTCGGCCAGATAAGGCGCGAGAATGTCGCTGTACCAGCCGCCGCCGGGGGCATATTCCACCACCGTCATATCCGGCTCGACATCGAAGAAGGCCAGGGTTTCGGCCGGGTGGCGATACGCATCGCGCGCGCTGTCCTCGGTGCGCCAGTCTCCGCGCAGCACCTGATCGAGCTGATCGCGAGCTTCGGCGGACATGGCGGGAGTGACGGTATCGTGCGCCTGCGCGCCGGCAAGCGGCGTGGCGGCCAGCGCGGCGGCGATGATCCAGTTCTTCATGGGCTTTCCTCTTTTATGTCCTTCTCCGTCTGGCCCTATAGCGCGGGAAGCTGCTGGCTGCAGCAATGAAAGGAGCCGCCGCCGCGAATGAGCCCGCGCGCATCGACGCCCACGGCCTCACGATCCGGAAACAACGCCCCGATCGCGCGGATGGCGGCGGCGTCGTTCGGGCGGCCATAGGTCGGCACCACGACGGCAGATCGGAAGAGCACACG
>JBELIU010000108.1:0-6780 GCA_042090735.1 Novosphingopyxis sp.
CGGATGTGCCGGACGGCGATTATGCTCTCTGTGACTTTGCGAACGATGTCTTCGCGGCGATGGACGCCGCCGGTTTCGGCGCTGCACGCATTGCCGGACTTTCGCTCGGCGGCATGGTGGCGATGCAGATGGCGCTGGACATGCCGGAGCGGGTGGAAGCCCTCGCTTTGGTGTGTACTTCCGCCACGATGGATGCCGCGGCCTGGCAGGCACGGGTCGAGGCGGTGCGGGATGGCGGAATGCAAAGCATCGCCAATCTGGCGATGGAGCGATTTCTTTCGCCCGGCTTTGCAGACCGCAATCCCGACGTGGCCGGTAGTCTACGTCACATCCTCCTCGCAACGGACGCTTCGGGCTATGCAGGCGCAGCGGCGGCGATCCGCGATATGCAGCTGCGGGACAGGCTGGGCCATATCGTCTGCCCGTCGCTGGTCGTCACGGGAACGAAGGACGTCTCCACGCCCGCAATACCGCACGGACAGTTCCTGGTCGAAAGCATCGGCGGTGCGCAGCAGGTGGCACTCGATTGCGGCCATCTCGCCCCACTGGAAGCGCCGTCCGCACTTATCGCTGCGCTGACGGGGTTCTTCCTGCCGAACGAGCGCGAGCATGGAGCCCGCGAGACGCTTTATCAGGCCGGTATGGCCAATCGACGCCGCGTGCTGGGCGACGAATGGGTCGATGCGAGCCTGGCGAAAGCGACGCCTTTCAACGCCGATTTTCAGGCCATGATCACGCGCATCGCCTGGCATGAAATCTGGGGGCGCCCGGGGCTGGACGACCGGACCCGGAGGCTACTGGTGATAGCGATCACGGCCAGCCTGTCCCGATGGGAAGAATTCGCGCTCCACGTCCGATCCGGGCTGACCAATGGCGGCTTCACGCGGGATGAGCTGAAGGAAGTCCTCATGCAGACAGCCATCTACGCCGGCGTGCCCGCAGCCAATACAGGCTTTGCCGAAGCAATGAAAATCCTCAAGGAGATCGACGACCAATCGGTTTGAGACCCGGTCATTTCGGGAATCTCCTATCGCCCATTCACAATCTGGCGGGGCAATCCTCGAAGATGCTTTGATAGCGCCCGGCCATCTTTCCGATGTCGATGCCCCGTTCGGCCAGCCAGCTGTCTTCGTAATAAGTGCAGCTATAGCGTTCGCCGCCATCGCACAGGAGGGTGACGATGCTGCCGCTTTCGCCGGCATCCACCATCTCCTGCGCCAATGTCAGGCAGGCGATCAGATTGGTTCCGGTGGACCCGCCCACATTGCGGCCAAGCCAATGGGATAGCGCGCGCATGGCAGCGATGGAATCGGCGTCCTCGACGGGGATCATGCGATTGATCACCGTTGGCACGAAGCTGGGTTCGACCCGCGGCCTGCCGATACCTTCGATGATGCTGGCGCGCCCTTCGGGAAGCTCGGTCACGCTGCGATCCTCAAAGTGGCGGTGGAAGACCGAATGCACGGGGTCGGCAACGCATAGCCGCGTGGCGTAGCGCTGATAGCGGATATATCGCCCGATCGTGGCCGACGTACCGCCCGTCCCGGCGCCGCACACGATCCAGGACGGCACGGGATGGCGCTCCTGCGCCATCTGCGCGAAAATCGATTCGGCGATGTTGTTGTTGCCGCGCCAATCGGTCGCCCGCTCGGCATTGGTGAACTGATCGATATAATGACCGCCGGTTTCGTCCGCGAGCCGCTGCGCCACCGCATAGACGGTGCGCGGATCTTCCACGGTATGGATTTCGCCGCCGTGAAAGCGGATCGCGTCCAGCTTGGGGGCAGCCGTGGCGGCGGGCACCACGGCGATGAAGCGCAGGCCGAGCATCCGCGCGAAATACGCTTCGCTGACGGCGGTCGATCCCGACGACGCTTCGATCACGCAGGTGTCCTGGCCGATCCAGCCATTGCACAGCGCATACAGGAACAGGGATCGCGCCAGCCGGTGTTTCAGGCTGCCCGTCGGGTGGCTGCTTTCATCCTTCAGATAGAGCGTTACCCCCGGATGCTGCGGCAATTCCAGCCGCACCAGATGGGTGTCGGCCGAGCGGTTATAGTCGGCTTCGATCTTGCGGATCGCTTCGGATCGCCAGGCATGATGGAGCGGCATCAGACGAGACCCCGCCGAACCAGCAAGGCGTCGATCGCCGCGTCGCGCCCGCGAAAGGCGCGGAAGCTTTCTTCGGCAGGACGGGAGGCACCGCGCGACAGCACCTCCGCGCGGAACGCATCACCGGTCGCGCGATCGACCACGCCGGCTTCCGCGAACCGCCCGAAGCCGTCGGCGGCCAGAACCTCGGCCCATAGGTAGCTGTAATAACCGGACGCATAGCCACCGGCAAAAATGTGCTGAAAGGAGTGCGGAAAGCGGTGCCATTCCGGTGGGCGGACGACCGCCACCTTGTCGCGTACCGCCTCCATCACCGTCATCGGATCGTCCCCCAGCGTGCCGAGATGCAGCAACAGATCGAACAGCCCGAACTCGATCTGGCGCAGCAAGGTCATGCCGGATTGGAAACTGCGCGCCGCCGAAAGGCGATCGAACAGGTCCGGCGGTAGCGGAGCGCCGGTGACGTAATGGCCCGACATGCCGGTCAACACCTCGCGATCCCACGCGAAGTCTTCCATCAGCTGGCTCGGCAACTCGACCGCGTCCCACTCGAACCCCGCAGTTCCGGCGATGTTCGGCCGGTCCACCTCCGTGAACAGATGGTGGAGGGCATGCCCGGTTTCGTGCAGCAGCGTGACGATCTCGCGGTGAGACAGCAGCGCCGGGCTGTCCGTGCCGTCGGGGGAGAAATTGCATGTGAGATAGGCGACGGGCATCTGCCTGGTCGAACCGTCGTGGATTCTGGGGCGTGCGCTCGCCATCCACGCGCCGCCACGCTTGCCCTGACGCGCGTGCAGATCGACATAGAGACCGCCGAATACCGTACCATCCGCCTCTACGGTGTCGAAATAGCGGCAATCGGGATGCGGAAGGTCCACATCCTGGCGCTCGACCAGACGAATACCGTAGAGCCGTTCGATCAGCTTTTGCCAGCCGGCGACCACGCGGTCGATCGGGAAATAGGCACGCACCTCGTTCTCGTCGATTGCGTGGCGCTCTGCGCGCAGCCGTTCGGATGCGAAGCCGACATCCCATGGCTGAAGCGTTTCCAGGCCCAGTCGGGACGCGGCAAAATCGCGCAGCGTGGCCATCTCCTGCTCGGCATACGGACGCGCCCGCTCGGCCAGATCATAGAGGAAGGTCAGGATCGTATCGGCATCTGGCGCCATCTTCGTTGCCAGCGACCAGGCAACGGGATCGGAAAAACCAAGGAGCGCGGCACCTTCGCGCCGCAATTCCAGGATCCGGGCGATCCGATCGCTATTGTCGAACTGGCCAGCATGCGGGCCTTGGTCCGACGCGCGCGTTCCGAAGGCTTTATAGACCCGCTCGCGCAGGGCGCGGTCCTTCGCAAACGTCAGGATCGCGGCGACGCTCGGCTGCTGAAGCGTCACCAGCCATCCGTCCAGTCCGCGCACGCGCGCCGCCGTTCCCAACATCGCCTTGTCGGCCTGCGACAGTCCAGCGAGGCATGCCTCGTCGGTGATGTGCTCGCTCCAGGCGTCGGTAGCATCGAGAACGGCGCTGGAAAAACCGTTGGCGAGCGCGGACAATTCCATCGAAATCTCGGCAAAGGCCTTTCGCACCTCAGGGTCGAGCGCGATGCCGGACAGGCTCGCATCACGGATGGCACGCTCTACGGCGACGCGATCCGCCTGAGGAAGCGCGGCAAAGTCATCGGCTCGGGTCAGGTTGACGAGAAGTGCGTGAAGGTCCTTGTTCTGTTGAACCGACATACTGGACCGGACGACCTGCGCCTGTCCTTCCGCATGGGCTTGGCGCAGCGCTGGCGTGTCGGCCACCGCATGGAGATGCGAGACGGCCGACCACAAGGCATCGACGGCGGCCTGGCTGCGCTCCAGCGGCAACCAGGCTTCCGCGAAATTTTCAGGTGCAGTGCTGATGAGCTGCGCGATGGTTTCGCTCTGCTGGGCAAGGACATCGTCGAGCGCGGCGGCAATCGCATCGGGGGTGATGGCCGCGAAGGGTGGCAGAGCAATGGGGTCCGCGAGATGATGCGTCATGGCAAATCCTCGATAGGGTTGAATGTCAGGAGGCGTGCGCTGCCAGAGTGTCAAGAACGATGTCCGGCACCGTTCGGGCACGCGCGATGTAGCGCGCATTGGCGCGGTTAAGATGCAATTCGAAGGCCGCGGCCAGCGCCGGTGCCCGGGACCGGAAGATCGCCGGGATGTCGACATGTTCGCCCTGATCCCGGTTCGGCTGCGTTTCCTTGTGGATTTGATCCAGCATCGCGATTGCGCGCTCATGATCCGCGGTACCGAAGTCGGGATCCGGTTCCTTTGCCGCGCTCTGCACCCAATTGGCGATCAGGGTGGTGAGCAGAGACCGGCTGGTTCGCAGCGGCCAGCTGGCGGTTGCGCAAGCCTTCAGCGCGATCTGCCTGTCGCTCATCGGCGGTGCCTTGGCCGCAGCCCGCTCGATTGCGTTGCGAAGCTGGGACCATGCGCGCCGGGGCGGGGGGGTATCGAGCTCCTCTGCCTGATAGAGAATCAGAAGGTCGTCATAATAAGGTGAGGCCAACTGATCCGCGCCCATGGCGATGAGCAGATACTGGGCGATCCGCTGCGGTACGGCGGAAAGATCGGCACCCGGTTCCACGCTGGACACCCATCGCAGGGCATAGTCTTCCGCCATGTCCGGAGCCGCATAAGCCGTCATGGGATCGAGCAGGCTCGCAAGCGCTAGGGGATAGCCATAGCGGCTGGCATAATCGCCGCTGTCTCCGCCCTGTACGGATATGCCGAGCGGGCTGCCGCCCTGGCCGTCCCACTGCGTCGCGCCGAAGCGAAGGGTGCCGTTGTCGGCATGCTCGCGCAGGCGCGCCAGCAGCTCGGCCTTCACGGCCGGGTCTCCACCGAATGCCACGCTCACAGGTGGTTCTCGATCCAGCTTGCCAGCTGCGCGCGGGAGCGCAATCCGACGATCCGGTCGATTTCCTCGCCATCTCGATACAGGACGAGCGTCGGAAAGGCGCGGGCCGCGAAATGCTCGGCGACCGCCATATCTTCGCTGACATCCACCTTGAAGATCCGAATGGCCTCGGCAAAGTCCGCCGCCAGATCGTCGAGCACGGGTGCAAGCGTCCGGCACGGCGCGCAGCTGGGCGAAAACAGATCGAACAGCGTGAAGCCGGCATTATTCGTAAGATCGGCCACGGCGGTGCCGGTCATGTCGACTGCCTTGCCATCCCTTTCCGCACGCGAGTCTGTGTCTTCATTCGGACGCCGGCTTTGGGCAGCATCAGTCAATATTCGTGTCCTTCTGAATTTTGGCGGGCCGTACCCGGCCGTCGGCAAAGGTCAGCATGTGGCTGTGATGCGCCACGAGGGCTTCGTCATGCAGCACGCTGATGATCGTGATGTCCGGCAGATCGCGGCGGACGCTGTCGTAGAAATGCCGGGCGTTGTCCGCATCCAGCGCGCTGGTCGCCTCATCGAGGACCAGCAGGGTCGGCCGGTGGAGCAGGATGCGGGCCAGCGACACACGTTGCTGCTCGCCGGGGGACAATTCCTCATGCCACATCCGGACGCCGTGCAATTCGTCCGTCAGATGCCTGAGCCGTACCTGCTCGAGCAGTTTGGCGATCAGGGCATCGTCGTGATCTTCGGGTTGGTCGGGGAAGCAGATTGCTCCCTTCAGCGTGCCGAGCGGCAGATAGAGGCGCTGCGGTACGAACATCGCGCAGCTGTCGAGCGCCATGGCGATGCGGCCGTCGCCATCGGGCCATAGGCCCGCCAGCGCACGCACCAACGTCGATTTGCCGGCGCCGGATGCGCCGATCATCGCCCAGCGCTCGCCCCGGCCGACCTGCCAGTCGTCGACCTGGATGAGGGTATCGCCATGGGGGCGGTGCAGCGCCAGATCCTCGGTTGCCAGAACGACGCCGGGGGCGGTGCCCGCCCCCACCTCGATGCCGGGCGGGCGGGCATCGTCGATGGCGTCGTCCAGCCCCTTGATGCGGTTGAAATAGCTGATCTGCTGACCGATCAGCTGGTAGCTTTTGACGAAATAGCCCAGCTGCATGCCCAGCTGGCCGAATGCTTCCCGCCCCGCCATCAACTGGCCGAAGCTCATGCCGCCGGCGAAATAGGTCGGCACCATGATGAACAGCGGGAGCACCGTTCCGAGACGATCATAGATGCTGCCCGCGGCGGTGATGCCGAGCGAGCTGTAGATGACGGAGCGGAAGTTTCTGCGCACCGCATCGAACGACATGCCGAGCGCGCGCCGCTCTGTCGGGACGGCGCCTGCCAGCCCGATCTGCGCGGCGTTGCGCCGGACATGGATAAGGCCGGCCCGGAAATCCGCCTCCCGGTGCTGCTGGCGCATCACCGCGCGCACGAAAGGCTGGCCGATCTTGGCCGTCAGATAGGAGCCGATGACGGCGTAGGCGACGGCATACCAGACGGTGCTGCCGGGAATGGAAAAGCCGGTGCCGGCGATCTGGAATTCGATGGGCGGGGCGGTTTCCAGCAAAACCATGGCAAAGGTGATGGCGGTCACCACCGATCCGATCAGGCGCATGGCGATATGCAGGACGCCGATCGACATGCCGAGCGCTGCGGTGATCGCGTTCAGGTCTTCGGCGATACGCTGATCCGGATTGTCGATGATGCGCAGCCGCTCGATCTCCGCGTAGCGATT
>JBELIU010000108.1:6790-8994 GCA_042090735.1 Novosphingopyxis sp.
AGCGATTGCGGCTCATCCAGCGATCCAGATAATCGCGCGTCAGAAAGGTGCGCCAGCGGATCGACAGCAGGCCGTCGATCAGGTTCTCGACCAGGATCATGACGACCTGCATGGCCATGATGCCGAGGAAGACGATCATCAGCGGCACCAGCTGGTCGGCGGCTCGCTGTTCGATGGAATCGAAAAAGTCCTGCTGCCATCGATTGGCCTTCAGCAGGATGAAGGCCGTGCCGAACTGGAAAAAGAACAGCGTGATCAGCGCGAACCACGCGAACTTCCAGTCCGACGATACCCAGTAACCGCTCACCACCCGCCAGGCATCGCGCCACCGTGCCTTGGCCGATTGGGGCGGGGAGAGGCCCGTCTCTCGACGGACCTCTCCGCTCTGGGTGGGTTGCGGCATCATGGCGATAGGTTCAGCCGATCAAAAGAAACGATAACCGAGGGTGAGGCGCCAGGTGCGCGGTTCGCCGACCGGGACGTAGTTGATGGAACGCGTCGGGTTGAAGTTCTCGGCATCGAACAGATTGCGCACGCCGACATTGATATCCAGGTCGCCGATCGACAGGAACCCGTTCAGGTTGACGGTCGTCGCTGCCGGAATGCGGTACACGTCGAAGCGATCGATTGCCGAGCTGGAACGTCCGGATACACCGGCACCGATGCCCGCCTTCATGCGATCGGCGATCTTGTGTTCATAGGAGCCATAGACATTATACACATCGCGCGGCTGACCGTTGACGATATCGCCAAGTGTCTTCGACGGCTCCAGGAATTTATAGTCGGTGCGCGTATAGGCGGCGGATAGCGTCAGGCCCGGGAAGGGACTGCCGCTGACATTGATGTCGATGCCTTCGCCCTGCTGGCCCGGCACCGAAATCTGGAAGCGCGGGTTGACGGGATCGCGGTCCAGCAGATTGCTCTGGCGGATGTTGAACCAAGAGGCGTTGATCAGAACGCGCTCATCGAACAAGTCCCACTTCACGCCGATTTCGGCGTTGCGCGAGCGAATGTCCGGCAGTGTATTGCCGGACCGGTCCAGCGTCGTGACCGGCACATAGCCGAAGGCCAGAGAGCCGAAGACCGAGAAATGGTCGGTCAGATCCACCACGGCGCCGTAGTTCGGGGTCGTCGCGTTCGTTTCTTTCTCGACAGGCGTGCGGCCGGACACCGCCGATGTGATCGTGGTGTTGTTGTGGCGCACGCCCGCCACCAGGTGAACCGGGCCGAAGCCGATCAGATACTGACCGTAATAGCCATATTGGGTCGAATCGAGATCGAACGACATGTTGTAGTTCCGCGCTAGGGGGCGCAGCGTAGCGGGCGGATTGAGGAAATTGTACGGAAACAGGCCGCCGTCTGCGGCAAAAATCGCCCGAACCTTGCTATCCACAACGGTCATGCCCGCCACGACCTTGTGACTTACGGGGCCGGTGTCGAAGTCAATTCGCCCGAAGGCATCTACGACGTCGCTTTCCGACGTTTGCCGGGTGCCGCTGCTGGAAACGAGCAGCAGGCCGTTATTGTTGAGAACCGCGATGGGCGAAAACTGGCGAAGCGAAAAGTCGATCTTCTGGTGCTGACCGCGCGCGACGACCGTAAGCCAATTGGTCACCTTCTGCGTGATCTCGGCATTGAACTGCGTGGTTTCGATCTGGACCCCCTGGTCCTTGCCACCGATCAGGGGCCGATCGGTCGGAACGTCATAGGGCTCCTTGGTGACCGTGTTGATGATCGTGAACGGCACCACGCCGAATAGCTGGTTGCCCAAGGTGGCCGAGACGATGATGTCGCTGGTCCCGTTCTTGTACCGGATCGACGGGGCGAACAGATAATCCTCGTTACCGCGATAGCCGCCGAAATTCTTGTCGGCCGTCGCCGCGGTCGCGATGACGCGGGCACTCAGGCGGTCGTCGCGGGTCAGCGACTGGTTGGCGTCGATCGTGCCGCGCGCCAGGCCGAACGAGCCGGTTTCGGCGGTTACGTAAAGCCGCTCCTGCGCATAGGGCTTCTTGGTGACGATATTGATCGTGCCGCCCAGATTGTCGCTGCCCAGCAGAATGGCGTCGGGGCCTTTCAGCACCTCGATCCGCTCGATATTGGCGAGCGGCAGTGTGGTGCCCGCGGCAAAGGTGGAGCTGGACGCCGATGGCAGGCCGTTGACGGCGCCGTTGGAATCGAACCCGCGAACCGAGAAGCTGACG
>JBELIU010000109.1:0-8987 GCA_042090735.1 Novosphingopyxis sp.
GCTGAGTTTCCACGCCTTTTAGCGGACAAGACGCTGGTTGCGCTGATCTGCGACAGCTTGCGCCTTGTTGTCGTTTCGTCCGGCGATCTCGACCCCAATTCGGTCGAGGACGTGGTCGATCAGCATCTGAAGTCGCACCACCACGAAGCGATGGGCCCTGCCAACAACCTGCAGTGGCTGGCGGATGCTCTGCCCGCGCTCGGCATCGTGGCCGCCGTCCTTGGCGTCGTGAAGACGATGGGCGCGATCGATCAGCCGCCGGAAGTCCTGGGTGAAATGATCGGATCGGCGCTCGTCGGCACCTTCCTGGGCGTGCTTCTGGCCTATGGTATCGTCGGCCCCATCGCGAACCGCGTGAAGGCGATTATCGAGGAAGACCACAAGATCTACGAAACGGCGAAGCAGATCATCGTCGCCACGCTGCACGGCCATCCGCAGCCGCTGGTGATCGAGGCGGCGCGTTCGGGCCTTAACCACGCCAATCAGCCCAGCTTCGCCGACGTGTTCGATGGCCTGAGGGCGCGCTAAGACGATGGCCAGCTCTCCAAAAGGGGACAATCTGCGCCCCATCATCATCAAGAAGATCATTCACGAAGACCATGGCGGCCATCATGGCGGCGCGTGGAAGGTGGCCTATGCCGACTTCGTGACGGCTATGATGGCGTTCTTCCTTCTGATGTGGCTGCTCGGCGCTACCGATGAGGATCAGCGCAAGGCGATCGCGGACTATTTCGCACCCACCTTGGTGGAGATGAAGCAGGGAAGCGCCGGGTCCAACGGACTGTTCGGCGGCGAGTCCGTTGTTTCACGCGATGATTATCCGCATGCGGCCGGCCAGACGGGAACGCGGACACTCACCATCCCGAAGGATGCCACGGGCAGCCGTGACGGAGCGGACCTCGCCTTGCGGCAGGCCGAGGAAAAGCGCTTCGACGCCATCGAAAAGGAAATCCGCAAACGGCTTCAAGAGAAGGCCGAGCTGCGCAACCTGTCGGAGAACATCAAGTTCATCCGCACATCGGAAGGGCTTCGGATCGAAGTCGTCGATGCAGCGGATTTTGCCATGTTCCAACTGTCCAGCAACCGGCTGGTGCCGCGTGCCGCCAAGCTGCTGCAAGAAGTGGCTGGAGCTATTCGGGGGCTGCCCAACAAGATTGCCGTGCGTGGCCACACCGATAGCCTGCCTTATGCTTCGGGCAAGACCATGAACAACTGGCTGCTGTCCGCAGCGCGTGCGGAAGCAACGCGTCAGGGTCTGCTGTCCGGCGGACTGGCAGAAGACCGTTTCGACAAGATCGAAGGCGTATCCGACCGCCAGCCGTATAATGCTGGTGATGCCGCCGACCCGCGCAACCGCCGCATGTCGATCACGTTGCTGACGCAGGCCAGCAGTGGACAGGCCGTCAGCGAAGAGCTTGCAGCTGGTCTAGCGTCTTCCAGCAGACAAACAAAGTAGTGCTGTAACAAATACTTAGGATTTACCGCTCGTTTACCAAATTCCCCTAGTCAAACTTCAACGCAGCAGACGGCATTCGCGGATCATCAAATGAATGTCCAGCGTTTAGGAGGGGGAGTGATGATTAGCTGGTTCAAAGAGAAAGCGCCGATCAGGAGGAAGTTCACTATTCTCCTGTGTATCCATGGCGGCTTGGCAGCAACCGTTGCTGTCGCCCTATTCGGGGTAATGCAGGGATGGCTTTCTCCGATCATCGGGTTCGGCCTATCTATCGCTGCGTTGATCGCGCATGTGGGCGTTGTCCTGGCCTCCAAGAAATTGATCTGCGATCCCTTTGTGGAAACCGTCGTTCGCATGCAAGCACTGGCCGACGGCGATCTTGGCAGCCCGGTTGCCTACACCCAGCACGAAGACTGCGTGGGGCGCATGACGAAGGCGATGGAAGTCTTTCGGGCACATGCCGAAAGGGTCCGCGATTCCGCTGAGATCGAACAGGTCGTCGCGGCGCTCAGCGAAGGCCTGCACAAGCTAGCCGAGGGCACCTTGAGCCATCGCATCGATAATGGGTTCCCCGATGTGTACGAGCAGCTTCGTACCGACTTCAATCAGGCGCTGGACTCGCTGTCGGATGTCATGTCGGCGGTGGTTGAATCGGCCGCCAGCATCAACAATGGAGCAGGCGACATCCGCCAGGCTTCCGACGACCTTTCGATGCGCACCGAGCAGCAGGCCGCAAGCCTGGAAGAAACCGCCGCGGCGATGGACGAAATCACCTCGACCGTGCGCGAGGCCGCTGAGGACGCGAAGCGCGCGAATGAGGTGGTAGGCGCAACCTGGACCGAAGCCGAACAGTCGGGCGACATCGTCCAGCGCGCCGTCGAGGCAATGAACGGGATCGAGCGCGCCTCGGCTGAAATCAACGACATCATTTCGGTTATCGATGGAATTGCTTTTCAGACCAACCTCCTGGCGCTCAACGCAGGCGTCGAAGCGGCGCGGGCCGGTGAGGCGGGCAAGGGTTTTGCCGTCGTCGCCTCGGAAGTGCGGGCACTCGCCCAGCGTTCGGCCGATGCCGCGAAGGATGTGAAGTCCAAGATCACCGCGTCCACTCAGCAGGTGGACTCCGGTGTCGAGCTGGTCAGCGAGACAGGGGCCTCGCTCCAGCGTATCATCGGCCGCATCAAGGAAGTCAGCACGCTGGTATCCTCGATTTCGACCTCCGCGGAGCAGCAGGCCAATGGTTTGCAGCAGGTCAATACCGCCGTCACGGAAATGGACGGTGTGACGCAGCAGAATGCGGCCATGGTGGAGCAGGCGACGGCAGCCGCCCGCACCCTCTCCGGGGAAGCCGATGCCTTGGCCCGCCAGATCTCGCGCTTTCACATTGATGGGAAGACAGCATCCATTCCTGCCGCTTCGCCCGTCCACGCGCTGCAGGAGCGCGCTGCCCGCCAGATGGCACAGCCAGCAGTGACGGCCCGCCTTACCGGCAACGTCGCCCTGGCGGACGATGACTGGAGCGAATTCTAAGCGCTCCGCCTTCCATCCATCTCAATGATAACCCGAACCAACCAAGTGGCTTCAACCATGCAGATCATTTCGACAACGCCGATTTCCGCAACCCGAATTTTCCGATCATTGCCGACCGGGAACGGCGCCACGATCGGATGTCGAACGAGCCCAGATTGAGCTGATCTCCACAGAACCAGCACGTTTTGTCATCCTGCATACCTAAGGTGTAACGTAAACCGGATGTTTACCCTTCGGCGGTAGAGAAAACGACGATGCGGGCGGAGAGTTTTCGCAGACGTACCGTCGCGACAACACAGCTTAAAGAAGAGGGAACAGACCATGCTAAGCTGGTTTAAAGAGGGCGCTCCTATCCGCACCAAATTCAATGTACTCTTTTGGGTGCATACCGGTATCACCGCGGCAGTTGCGGCCACCGCGTTCGGCCTTGAGCAAGGTTGGATGTCGGAAGAAGCGATGCTTGGCGTGGCGCTCCTTGCGCTGATTGCCCAAGCTGTCGTGGTTCTCGTATCCAAAAAGGCGGTCTGCGATCCCTATGTGGACACTGTCGTCCGCATGGAGGGCCTGGCAGCCGGTGATCTGTCGAGCCCTATTGCCCACACGCACCATACGGACTGCGTGGGTCGTATGACGAGGGCCATGGACGTATTTCGTCAAAATGGCGAGAAAATCCAGAAAGCCAACGAAGATCAGGAATTGATCGTCGGCGAACTGAGCGAAGGCCTGCGCAAACTGGCCGACAGCGACCTGACCTATCGCATCGATACGCCGTTCCCCGCAGAATACGACCAGCTGCGCAGCCATTACAATCAGGCGCTGCATTCGCTGTCCGACGTGATGGCCGCCGTTATCGATTCCGCCAGCAGCATCAACAACGGTTCCGACGATATCCGCCAGGCATCGGACGATCTGTCCCAGCGTACCGAGCAGCAGGCTGCAAGCCTGGAAGAAACCGCCGCGGCGATGGATGAGATCACCTCAACCGTGCGAGAGGCGGCTCAGGGTGCCAACCGCGCCAATCAGGTGGTGACGGAAACCCGCACAGAGGCCGAACAATCGGGCGACATCGTGCAGCGCGCTGTCGAGGCGATGAACGGTATCGAGCGTGCTTCTGCCGAAATCAGCGAAATCATCTCGGTCATCGACGGCATCGCTTTCCAGACCAACCTTCTGGCGCTCAATGCTGGCGTCGAAGCGGCGCGGGCCGGCGATGCGGGCAAGGGTTTTGCCGTGGTTGCTTCCGAAGTGCGGGCACTGGCCCAGCGTTCGGCAGACGCCGCGAAGGATGTGAAGTCCAAGATCGCCGCCTCCACCCAGCAGGTGGATTCGGGCGTCGAACTGGTCAGCGAGACCGGCGCGTCGCTGCAGCGGATAATAGGCCGCATCAAGGAAATCAGCACGCTGGTGTCCTCGATCTCGACCTCCGCAGAGCAGCAGGCCAATGGTCTGCAGCAGGTGAACACCGCCGTGTCTGAAATGGACGGTGTGACGCAGCAGAACGCAGCCATGGTCGAGCAGGCGACGGCAGCTGCGCGCAGCCTTGCCGAAGAAGCGGATTCGCTCGCCCGTCAGGTCACCCGGTTCCAGATCACCAATGCCGCTCCGGCGAGCCCCGCCGCTTCTCCGGTGCACCAGCTGCAGGCGCGTGCCGCCCGTCAGATGGCGCAGCCTGCCGTGACGGCCCGCGTTTCCGGCAACGTCGCTCTCGCGGACGACGACTGGTCCGAATTTTGATCGCCCATTGTTCCCTATAGTCTCTCGAAGGAGAGGGCCATGAACCAGACGCTTCCAGCCATCTTGAACAGCACCGCGGCAGGTCCGCTACGCTCCAGCCTCAGGCAGGCGATCGGAAGCGCCGAGCCGGTGATCGTCAAGGGGGATCAGGTTGAACAGATCGGTCTGGCCTGCCTTCAGGTGCTGGTCGCGGCACGGAAGGCGGCAAAGGCGGCACAGGTCGAGTTTCGGATCGATCAGCCGAGCGAGGCGATGGCCAATATGATCACACTGTCCGGTTTGGATTTGTTGCCGACGGCTGCTGAGGGGGCGAGCGCGTGAATATTGAGGAAATCCAGGCCATCTTCTTCCAGGAATGCGAAGAAGGGCTGAACGGGATGGAGATGGCGTTCGCCGAAATCCGCCCCGACAGCTACGAAATCGAGACCATCAACACCGTTTTCCGCGCGGTTCACTCGATCAAGGGCGGGGCAGGGGCTTTCGGGCATGAGCGCCTTCAGGCGTTCACCCACGAATATGAGACCCTGCTGGATTATCTGCGCAACGGAACGCTGGCTCTGGACCAGTCGCTACTCGACACGGTCCTGGCGGCTTTCGATCTGCTGTCCGACCATGTGACGGCAGCGCGCGATGGGGTGGAAGCACCTGCCGACGGTCCGATGCTCGAACGCCTCAAGCAGGCGGCCGACGTCAGCGCATCTTCAGGCGCTGCCGCGCCTGCGGAAGACCTTTCTCAGCCCGAACCTGTGGCGGCGCAAGCAGCGCCTGCCGCAGACGATGGTTTCGACGATTTGATGGCGATGCTCGGCGGGCCTTCCGAGGCCGCGAACGATCCCGCTGCCGAAGACTGGGACAGTGCGCTCGAATCTGTTGCGGAAACCGATGTAGCGGCCGATGAGGCTGCATCGGAGCCGCAATGGCGCCTGTCGATGCGGCCGGCTGCAAATGCCTTTGACAACGGCGGCGAACCGCTGCTGCTGCTGCGCGAACTTGAGCGTCTTGGCGGCAAACTGCACGCCGTCGATATCACGGCGCTGCCTTCGCTCGATGCGATGGACGCCGAGTGTGCCTATGTCGCCTGGAAACTGGACATTCCGGGCGTGCTCTCGGAAGATGAAATTCTCGGCGTGTTCGATTTCACCGATGGCTACGGCCTGGAGCTTCAGCGGATCGGCGAAAGCGAAGCTGCGGATGCCGCGCCTGAAGCGACCGTTACGGCTCCATCCGCTGCAAACGACGTCTCGGATGTGGTTCCAGCAGCCGCACCGGCACCTGTTCCGGCACCCGTCGTGGCTCCTGCGCCGATACCGGCGGCAGCGTCTGCAACGGTCGATCAGTCGGTCGCCGCGCAGTCTGCGCCCGTGGAGCAGGCGGCAACGCCCGCCCCGGTTGCCGCACCGGCAGCCGCTCCCGTAGCCGCTGCTGCGCCCGCCGCAAAGGCCGCGCCCGCTCCTGCCAAAGCAGCAGCCTCGCAGACCATTCGCGTCGATCTCGACCGGCTCGATCGGCTCGTCAATCTGGTCGGCGAGCTTGTGATTACGCAGGCCATGCTGGCCCAGCGCCTTACCGAGCATGACCTTGGCGGCATCGGCGAACTCAGCGATCTCGATCACCTGACGCGCGAGTTGCAGGAATCGACCATGGCCCTGCGCGCCCAGCCGATGCAGACCGTGTTCAGCCGCGTGCCGCGTATCATTCGCGAACTCGAAGGCGAGACCGGCAAGCGCGTCCGACTGGAAATCGAGGGCGAGATGACCGAGGTCGACAAGACCGTGGTCGAGCGCATCGGCGAGCCGCTGACCCACCTTATTCGCAATGCCGTGGACCACGGCTTGGAAAAACCGGAAACGCGGATCGCGGCAGGCAAATCGGCCGAGGGTGTCGTGCGGCTTTCGGCTGCGCATCAGTCCGGCCGTATCGTCATCACCGTGGCGGACGACGGCGCGGGCATCAACCGCGAACGCGTGCGCCAGCGCGCGGTCGAGCGCGGCATCGTTGCGCCCGACGCGGCGCTGAGCAACGAAGAGATCGACAATCTGATCTTTGCGCCGGGTTTCTCCACCGCGGAGACGGTATCGAACATCTCCGGTCGCGGTGTCGGCATGGACGTTGTACGCCGGAACATCCAGGCACTGGGCGGCCGCATCGGCATCCAGTCCAACCAGGGCTCCGGTTCCAGTTTCTCGCTCAGCCTGCCGCTCACCCTCGCGGTGCTCGACGGGATGATCGTAAATGTCGGCGCGCAGACCTTCGTGATCCCGCTCACCCATATCGTCGAGAGCCTGCGCCCGGAAGAGCGTGCGGTGAACGGCATCGGGCTGGATGCGGCATTGCTGGATGTGCGCGGGCAACATGTTCCCCTGCTGCGCGTGGCGCGGCAATTGGGTATTCCGGATGGCGAAGTCGATCCGCGCAGCGGCGTGCTGATCGTGGTCGATGGCGATCACGGACAAGCCGCCCTGATGGTCGATTCCATTCAGGACCAGCGGCAGGTCGTCGTGAAAAGCCTTGAGGCGAACTATCGTGCGATCGACGGCCTGGCAGGGGCCACGATCCTGGGCGATGGCCGCGTGGCGCTGATCCTGGACATCGACACTCTGACCGCGCGCCGTCCCGTCAGCGTAGCGCCGATCGAGCTTGCTGCATGAACGCGCTCGCTGCGATCAGTACGGATAGCCGCAAGCGGGAGTTCGACTTCAGCCTGGAGGATCATCGTGCGATCTCAAAGCTGGCTTATGAAATTGCCGGCATCCTGCTGCCCGACAGCAAGGCGCAGATGGTGTATGGTCGCCTTGCGCCGCGGGTGCGTGCGAACGGACTCGAATCGGTTTCGCAATATCTCAAGCTGATCGAACGTGACCATGCCGAGCGCGATCGCGCGATCGACATGCTCACCACCAACCACACGAGCTTCTTCCGCGAAAAGCATCATTTCGAGCATTTCACCGCGGACGTGTGGCCCGCTCTGCTCGAACGGTTGCAAGCGGGTAATCGCGTACGTATGTGGTCGGCCGCCTGTTCCAGCGGCGAGGAGCCCTATACCTGGATGATGGCGATGCTGGGCGCTAAACGCGCGGAGGCAGAGCGTATCCTGAAGCTGGATCTGCGGATGCTGGCGACCGATCTCTCGCCCAGCGTGCTCGATGTCGCGCGCGCGGGCATCTATCCTCCCGCGACTGTTAAGCCTGTGCCCGCCGCCTTGGCGAGCTGTTGGCTGCAGCAGGCGGGGGACTCGCTGCAGGTCGATCCGCTGCTGCGCGAGCCGATTTCCTTCCTGCCGCTCAACCTGCTGGGTGACTGGCCGATGCGCGGCAAGTTCGATGTGATCTGCTGCCGCAATGTGATGATTTACTTCGACGGGCCCACCAAGGCGCGGTTGCAGGCGCGCATGGCCGATCATCTGGAGATCGGCGGAACGCTCTATATCGGGCATTCCGAGCGGCTCGACGAGACGGTGGCGGGCCGGTTCAAATGCGTCGGCAATACCACTTATCGAAAGGTCGCGGCATGACCATACGCGCCGTCGTAATCGACGACTCCCTGATGATGCGCAGCCTCGTCAGCCATACGTTGCAGAAGGACCCTTCGATCGAAGTAGTCGGTACGGCCTGCGACGTCACTTCGGCGCGCCAGCTCATCAAGAGCGTGGATCCGGATGTCATCACGCTGGATGTCGAGATGCCCGGCATGGACGGCATCAACTTTCTCGAACGGCTGATGAGGCTGCGGCCGATGCCCGTGGTGATGCTCTCCACGCTTACCTCGCGCGGCGCGGACGCAAGCCTGGCAGCGCTAGAACTCGGAGCCTTCGATTGCGTCGACAAGGCCATCCTCAGCGATAAGACCAGCAAGGTCTTGGCCGATACGGTAAAGGCTGCGGCATCGTCGCGCCGCCCTGCCGGCAGTGCGCAGATACCGGCGAAGGTGAGCGGCGATTTCCGCCCACGCGAAGATGCCTTGATCGCGATCGGTGCATCGACGGGCGGTGTGGAGGCGCTGATCGAGCTTCTGTCCGGATTCCCGGAAAATTGCCCGCCCACCGTCATCGTGCAGCACATGCCCGTCACTTTCACGGCAAGTTTTGCGGCACGGCTGGACCGGTTGTCGAAGCCGAAGGTGGAAGAAGCCCGCCCCGGCGCGCCGCTTGCGGTTGGAAGGGTCTATCTTGCGCCGGGCGGCGACAATCATCTCGAGATTGCCGGCGTACCCAAACGCTTCCACTGCCGCCTGGTCCCGGGTGACCGGGTGAACGGCCATCGCCCCTCGG
>JBELIU010000110.1:0-8938 GCA_042090735.1 Novosphingopyxis sp.
CACAAGCCGCGAAAGCTGCGGATCGCCGAAGCTGTTCCACCATTCCCGCTCGACCGGTGCGGTGTCGGCAAGTTCGGTCCGCCATTCGATCGGCGCGGAAACCGCAGCACCGAGCGGAGCCTGCTCCAGAGCCGGGGCGCAGGCAGCGAGGGACAGGGCCGAAGCCACCGAGAGGGCAAATGCCAGGCGCTTCATGGTCACTCCCCCGTATGGACGGTTGCGACGACGGACATGCCCGGGCCGAGGCGCTTGGCAGCTTCCTGCCCCGGATCGAGTACGATGCGCACGGCGATACGCTGCGGAACCTTGACGAAGTTGCCCGCGCCGGTGTCCGGCTTGACCAGGCTGAATTCGCTGCTGGCGGCCGGCGCAATGCTCTGGACGCGCCCGGTCAGTTCGGTGCCGCCCAGCGCGTCGATCCTGAGCGTCGCGGTCTGGCCGATGGCCATCTTCGCGGTCTGCGTTTCCTTGAAGTTGGCGACCACCCACAGATCGTCGGGCACGATGTACATGAGCTGCGTTCCCGCGTTGACCAGCAGGCCCACCCGGGCGGTCACCTCGCTCAGGCGGCCCGAGCGCGGGGCGCGAATTTCGGTCCGCGACAGCTCGAACTCGGCGAGGCCGGTGGTCGCCTTCGCGCCTGCGACCTGCGCCTCGAGCGCGCCGCGCCCGACGGAGACCGAGCGCATGCTCTCAGCAGCGATCGCGCGCTGGGCCTGCGCCTGCCGGACCCCGGCCTGCGCCTGCTGCAGCGCTGCGCGAGCCTGGTCGCGCTCCCGCAGCGACACCGAACCTTCGTCGACCAGTTCCGCGATGCGGTTCATATCGGCCTGCGCCTTCTGCAGTCCGGCGCGCGCGGAGGCGACGGCGGCATCCTGCAGCTCGAGCTGCGCGCGGGCGGAGCGCAGACTTTGCGCGCTGTTGGCAAGGGTGGCCTGCTGTGCCGCGGTATTCGCGGCGCCTTGCTGAACCTTGTCCCGGAAGGGCGCATCGTCGATGCGGGCCAGTAGATCCCCCTTCTCCACGCGCTGAAAGTCCGTCACCGGCACCTCGACCAGATAGCCCCCGACCTGCGGGCTGACGACGGTCGTGCGGCCGCGCACATAGGCATTGTCGGTTGATTGATCGCCATTATCGAACGGCGGCAGACCCCATGCATAGAGCGCTGCCAATATGCCGATGATCATGACCAGCGCGATACCGATGATCCGGAGGCGGGAGGGATTGGGCGACCAGCCCGTTTCCGGTTCCGGCGTGGCAGCATGCACGGTGACAGATTCGATCTCTGCGTTGGCATCCGCTTCGGATTCGGCGGCGGCCTCGGGTTCGGTTACATCCGGGTTCTCGTTCGTCATTGCTTGTTCCTTGCGAGCATGGCCTCCAGGAAAGCCAGTTCTTTGGCGAGCGGATTGCGCCCGCGAATCTTGTTGATGAGCCACGGTACGAAGATGGCGATGAAGGCGACCGTCGACAGGCAGCCGATGAGGAAGAACACGTCGTTGAACGCGAGGACCGCGGCTTCCCGGCCCACCTCCTGCGAGATGCGGCCGGCCGCGAGTTGCTGCTGCAAAGCCGGATCGGTCTGGACCGGTGCCATGCGCCTGGCCGCGGCGCCCATCGCCTGCCCGAGCTGCGGGCTGGCCATTGTCAGCGTGCTTCCCGCGTCGATCAGGTGGGTTTTCAGACGCACGGTGTGAAAGGCGGAAAGCATCGCAGTGCCGGCGAGCCCGCCGATCGATTGCGATAGCGAGAAGACCGCGATGAAGCTGATCACATAGCGCTGCCCGGCGGCCAACGCGCGGAACATGCCTTCCATCATGATCGGCCCCATGGCGAACACCGCGGCAAAGGCAATCGCGGCCTGCGTCAGATAGAGATCTTGCGGGCGGGACATCACGCCGGAATGGGTATCGACGAAGGCCGCCGTGCCGATGACGAAAATGGCGAACAGAACCGGGCGGGTGAAATCCCTCGGGTCGAGCCGCACGACGGACAGCGCCATCCCTGCCAGGGTTGCGCCGGCAAGTAGCCAGAAATACCCGGTCAATTGCTGGTTGCCGTAACCGAGCGCGGCAAACATCCCGCTGGCGCCAAAGCCCTGTTCGCTGACGAGGACGCGAACGGTCGCGCCGGTCAAAGCGAGGACGAGGATCGCACGGCTGGAGAGCCAGCTGAGATCCAGCATCGGCGTCTTGCGGTTGCCCTCGATCAGGAAACAACCGCCCAGCCCGAAAATGGCGACGACGAGCGCATAGCCAAGCCAGGGCGTGTCCCACCACTGGATGCGACCCTGGATCAGAAAGGTGCACAAGGCCGCCACGCCGATAACGAACAGGCTGATGCTGGGGATATCGAGCTTCTCGAAGGTCTGCTTGCGCACACCCGGCGGCAAGCGCAGCAGATAGACCATGCCGAGCCCCAGCAGCGACAAGGCGAACTGGAACTGAAATATGTGGGATATGTCGCCGTCCAGCAGCAGCGCCGGCGAAAGCGCGCGGGCAAGCGGGATGGCCACCTGCGAGAGGCCGATCGACATCACCACGCCCGCGATGCGCATCTTCGACGGCAGGCCCTGCATAAGATAATAAATGGTGAGCGCGGATAGTCCGCTGGACGTGATGCCGGAAACCACGCGCGCGCCGAATTCCAGATAATAGCCGGGCCCGATCATCTGCACGAAATTGGCCGCGACCAGACCTGCCATGGCCCAGCGGACGAAGGGTTGGATGCCGATCTCCTGCCGCACGCGGAACAACAGCATGCTCGTCGTGGCGTAGGTCGAATAGAAGGCGATGGTGAGCCAACCGATCTCGACCGGGGTCAGCGCGAATTTGACCTGCATCGCGGCCGAATTGGCAAAGAGAAAACCGTTCTGCGCGCCGCCCAGAAGCCCTACGAAAACGCCGATGACGAGATAGGCCGCGCGCCGCGCCGATGGGTGATCCGGGTTCGCCGGTGAGCCGGGCAGGATCGGCATTTCATGCGGTTTGAACCGATAGCCGCCTTTTGCGTCCACAAGGCTCCTGTCGTCGATCATAGCGCCAGCGATCCTTCGACGAGCGTGGCCTTCAGCGCCGCGGCAAAGGCGGCGTCGTCTTCGATGCCATCGACCAGCTTGCTGAGGCGTTCGCGCCGGGCGACCGTGCTGGCGGCGGAATAGATGAAGTTGGCGACGCGAAATTGCAGATGCGCGGGCTCCCGCGATCGCTCGCGCGCGGCGGCGAGCGCGAGTTCGAAGAAGTGATGATGAAGCGGCAGCGATAATGTTTCGAGCAGCCACTGCGAACGCTCACCGTCGAACGTGATATCGCGAAGCAGCAGGCGCGGGATTTCCGGCCGGTCGAGAAGATGAGCGAGAAAGGCCTGGGCGGCCTGGCTTAGACGCTCGGTGGCGGACACGTCGCTCAAATGCTCCAACGCACCGTCCAGCGCCTCGCGAAGATCGTTGGCGGCATGCGTGACGATGGCTTTCCAAAGACCGAACTTTCCCCCGAACCGATAGGAAATCAGCGCGACATCCACGTTCGCGGCAGCCGCAATTTCCCGCAGCGACGTCGATTCGAAACCCTGCGCTGCAAAGAGCTGTAACGCCGCGCCAGCAATCGTGCCGCTCGTGTCCCTATCCGTGTCACTTGGGCGCCCGGGCCCGCGTCGTTTGGTCATCATCAATCCTTACGCCGCGCCAGATAAGGGGCGCATCGTTGATATTCAATGACTGTTGAATAATCTGTGTTCGTGGCGGGATTATGGCGCGCCGCATGACGCTACCGCCATGGACGAGGTTAAGGCGATGATATCGTGAGGAGGTCGGCAGCTAGCAGCATGCACGGGGAAGAAGGGTCTGCCGGGATGGCAGGCACCCGCTGCAATAGGTGCTTAGGCAGCTTCAGGTCTGTCGCCGGACCGCAAGCAGGCGCTCGCTCTCAGTCGTCTTCCGATTCCGGCACCGCCATCATCGGCGTGGTCCGCGTGAGTGGCTGGAAGGATTGCCGATCCCCCACGCCGGCCGATCGCCCGACGATAACGCGCCAGAAAGCGAACATTGCGCCAAGCAGAGCGAACAGTGCGACGGTGGCGAACAGACCCTGAATGCCGATCAATTGCATTCCGGCAGAACCGATCAGCGGCCCGGCCACCGCGCCGGCCGAATAGGCCAGCACCAGCCCGCTGCTGGCGCCCACCCGCTGTTCCTCCGTCAGATAGTCGTTCGCATGGGCAACGCAGATGGGATAGAGCGCAAAGGCAAAACCGCCGAACAGCGCACCAAGCACGAACAGGCGGGCATCGGGCTGGGCAAACAGAACGAGCGCCACGCTCAGCGCGAGCACGATCAGCAGGCAACCGACGATGACGGAGCGGCGATCGAACCGATCGGATAGCAACCCGAGCGGCCATTGCAGCGCAACCCCGCCGCCGATCACGCAAGAGGTGAACAGGGCAACCTCGGCCAGCCCCATGCCCAGCCGCTGAATGAAGATCGCCCCCAGTGCGTAGAATGCGCCCAGGATCGCGCCCGTCACCAGAACGCCGACCACGCCCAGCGGCGATGCGGCATAGAGCCGCCTGACCGAGAACGGCTCGACATATTCGATGCGCGGCTGGTCGATTTTGGTGAGGACCACCGGTACGACCGAGATCGACAGCAGGATCGCGGCGATCACGAAGGGCAGGCTGGGACGCTCGGACCCCAGCGTCAGCAGGAACTGGCCGATCGCCTGCCCGCCGTAGAGCGCGATCATATAAGCGGCCAGGATCGCGCTGCGCGTCTTCGCGGTCGCCTGCCGGTTGAGCCAGCTTTCCAGGCACACGAAGACGCCCGCCATCATGAACCCGTCGATGAACCGCAGGATACCCCAGAAGGGCGCGCTCATGGTGATCGAATAGGCAAGCCCGCTGGCAGAGAAAATGGAGACGAAGGCGGCAAAGGAGCGAATATGGCCCACGCGGGCAATGATCGCCGGCACCCGCAGCGATCCGACAGTGAGCCCCGCGAAATAGCCGGCCGCGACCAGACCGATCGTAAAGGCTTCCGATCCCGCGGTCTCCAAACGGATGGAAACGAGCGTCGAAAGAAACCCGCTCCCCGCCATGATGATGAAGATCGCCAATAGCAGCGTGCGGACCGAGACGAGCGGGGCGAACATGACCCGCGCCTTAGCCAGATCCCCCGCTCCCCGATAGTGCGTGCGAGCATTGAGGGCGGATGCGGGGGCCGAAGAAGGTCACGCCGTCAACGGTTTCGCAATTGGCTTTGCATTAGGGCGCATCGAAATCGGTCAACACACGGCAGTCTTCCGAACCGAACCAGTCGGAAGATATTCGGCTTCGAACATCAGGTATTAGGGATGCCGAGATAGGTGGCTACCATTATTGCGGCCATCGCCACGCCGAACAAGCTACCGCTGAGATGAAGCAGGAAGCCGCACTTCGAAGGTGCTGCCTTCGCCGGGGAGGCTTTTCTGGAGTTGGATGGTGCCGCCGTGCAATTCGACGAGCTGTTTGACCAGCGCGAGACCGATGCCCAGCCCGTCTCCCACCGCGTCGAGACCGCTGTTCGATTGTTCGAACATATCGAAGATGCGGGCCTGCTTGTCGGGCGCGATGCCGATGCCGTTGTCCGCTATCGTGATGACCGCGACATCATCGCTGCGCACCACCTTGACCCGAATTTCGCCGCCACGGGGCGTGTAGCGGGCTGCGTTGCCGACAATATTGCTGACGATCTGGACCAGACGTGCGGGATCGGCGTCCAGCGTGATCGGTTCATCGGGCACATCGAGCAGCAGCTGATGATTGCCCTCGGCAAGGCCGAGCTGGTTGAGGTCCAGCGCGCTGGGCAGCACTTCCTGCAGATGCACGGTTTCGGTCTGCAGCGAAATCTTGCCGCGTTCGATCCGGTTGATGTCGAGCAGATCGTCGACGAGCCGCGACACATGGACCATGTTCTGCCGCATCGACTGGCGCACGCGGTCCGCGCTCTTCCCTTCAGGGGCGCGCTCCAGAATGTTGAGGCCGGAGGATAGCACCGCCAGCGGGTTGCGCAGTTCGTGGGCGAGCACTGCAAGGAACCGGTTTTTCTGCTGGTCCGCTTCCTGCAGGGCGGCGGTCAGTTGCGCCATCTCGTCGCGCTGGGCGGTGATCTGGTGCCGCTGTGCATAAAGATCGAGAAACACGTTCGATTTGGACCGCAAGATGTCCGCTTCGATCGGCTTTTGAATGAAATCGACCGCCCCCGCTTCATATCCGCGGAAGTGGCGCGCAGCGTCCGCCGCACCCGCCGTCACGAAAATGATAGGAATATGCCGCGAGCGTTCGTTGGCGCGCATGAACTCGGCCAGTTCGAAGCCGTCCATGCCCGGCATCTGCACATCGAGAAGAGCGAGTGCATATTCGTTGCTCAGCATCAGCTCGAGCGCCTCTTCCCCGCTCCGGGCCTTGTGGAGGAGCAGACCTTCACGCGCGAGCAAGGCTTCGAGGGCAATCAGGTTTTCGTCCAGATCGTCGACCAGCAGAAATTTGACGGGATCGGTCATCGTTCGACCATCGCCTCCAGTAAATGTTCGATTTCGTGCAGTTTCATCGTCCGGGCGTCGGGGCATACGGCAAGTGCGGCCTCGGGCATGGTGGCGATTTCTGCGGTTGCGGGATCCTGAACGATACAAAGGCCGCCGGCATCGGACATTGCCTTCATGCCGCGTGCACCGTCATGATTCGCGCCTGTCAGCAAGATGCCCGTTAGCGCCGGCCCAAAGGCATCGGCCGCGGTCTCGAACAGCACGTCGATCGCGGGGCGGGAGTGATTGACGGTTTCATCGGAAGACAGCGCGAGCGTTTCCCCGGCTTCCACCAGCAGATGGTAATCGGGCGGCGCGAAATAGATGGTGCCGGGCGTCAGCGGTTCCTTGTCCTCCGCTTCCTTCACGGTCATCCGGCACTTGCGGCCGAAAAGCTCGACGAGCGCATTCTCCCTGCGCGGCGGAATATGGACGACCACCATCACCGGCACCGGAAAATGGGGCGGGAGTTCAGGGAGCACCTGCGACAGCGCATGAACCCCGCCGGCCGACGCGCCGATGACCACCGCGCGCGTCTTCATATCATTTTCCTCCGGTAGATCTTCTCTTCCGGCACGAAGGGCGAGAAGGCGGCGGCATGGGCGGAAAAGCGGAGGCTTTCTTTCGATCCGATGCCGAGGAAGCCGCCGCGGGCGAGCGATTCGCCGAACAAACCGACGGCGCGGTCCTGCAATTCCCGGTCGAAATAGATCAGCACGTTGCGGCACGATATCAGATGCATTTCGCCAAAGGCAGCGTCGGTGACCAGGCTATGATCGGAGAAAACGGTCCGCTCGCGCAAGGTCTTGTCGAAGATCGCCCGGTCGTAATTGGCGGTGTAATAGTCCGACAGGGAAGAGCGGCCGCCGGACAGCTGGTGGTTTTCGGTAAACAGACGGATGCGGTCCAGCGGATAGACGCCGGCCTGCGCTGCCTTCAGTGCCGCAGGGTTGATATCGGTGGCGTAGAAGATCGTCCGTTCGGCTAGGCCCTCCTCCGCGAACAGGATGGCCAGCGAATAGAGTTCCTCGCCATTGCTGCAGCCCGCAACCCAGACTTTCAGCGATGGATAGGTGCGAAGATGCGGGACGACATGCTCCCGCAGTGCCCGGAAATAGCCGGGGTCGCGAAACATCTCGCTCACCTGCACCGTCAGGAAATCGAGCAGCTGCGGCAACATGGTTTCATCGTGCAGCACGGCGGACTGGATCGCCGAGATGCTGTCGAACCCCCATTTCGCGCGCGCCTGCAACAGACGGCGCTTGATGGAGGCGCGGGCATAGTGCCGGAAGTCGTAATGAAAGTGGCGATAGACCGCATCCAGCAGAAGCTGGATCTCGATATCCTCGATATGTTCGCTCATTAGCGCGGCATCCAGACCCGCACCAGCGACAGCAGTTTGTCCACGTCGATCGGCTTGGCCATATAGTCATTGGCCCCCGCATCGATGCACTTCTGCTGATCGTCGGGCATCGCCTTGGCCGTCAACATCACGATCGGCAGCTTGCGCCACCGCGGATCGGCGCGGATGGTCCGCGCGGCGGTAAGACCGTCCATCACCGGCATCATGACGTCCATCAGCACCAGATCGATGGTCTTGTCCGGATCATCGGCCGCATCGGCCAGCGCATCGATCGCTTCCTGCCCGTTGCGCGCGATCCGCGTCAGTGCGCCGCGCGGCTCCAGAACGCTGGTGAGCGAATAGACATTGCGCACATCGTCCTCGACGATGAGGATACGCTTGCCTTCCAGAACGGCATCGCGGTGGCGCGCCTTTTCGATCATCTGGCGCTGCTCCGGCGGCAGTTCCGATACCACCCGGTGGAGGAACAGCGACACCTCGTCGAGCAATCGCTCTGGAGATTTGGCGCCCTTGATGATGATGGAGCTGGAATAGCGCCGCAGCCTTTGCTCCTCCTGAGCGGAAAGATCGCGCCCGGTGTAGACGATCACCGGCGGGGGCGCGGCGTCGCCTTCCTCGCTCAACGTTTCCAGGAGCGAGAAGCCCGATGCGTCGGGCAGCGACAGATCGAGCACGATGCAATCATAGGACGTGGTGCGCAGCTCCTCGAGGCAATCGGCAGCGGTGCCGACGCCCACGGTCTCCACATCCTGCGACTGGAGAAGCGCGCCCACTGCCTCCCGCTGGACCTGATCGTCTTCCACGATCAGCACGCGGCGCATGCGCGATGTGAGCTTTTCCTGCAGGCCGGCCAGCACTTCGGCAAGCTGTTCGCGCGGCGCGGGCTTCTCCAGGAACCCGATGGCGCCCAGCGCCAGCGCGGTCTGGCTCTGGTCCGATCCGGAAACGACGTGCACCGGGATGTGCCGGGTTTCCTCCTCATGCTTCAAGCGGTCCAGCACGGTCAGGCCCGATTGATCGG
>JBELIU010000111.1:0-8931 GCA_042090735.1 Novosphingopyxis sp.
CAGCGGCTGCTCCCGGTCCAGCCGCAGCTTCACGCTATCGAAAGTCAGCATCCGGTTGACGGTGAAATGCGGCCCGACATCGCGCAGCAGTTCGATATAGCCGAGCTGGCCCAGCCAATCGTCATTGTTGATCATCACCGCATCGGTCGGACCGTCGCCGAATGTCAGGAAGCGTTCGAAGATTTCGCGGATCGATGCGATATTGGCGGCGATCTGGTCATCCGAAAGCATCTGGCGGCTCTCGTCCTTACCCGATGGATCGCCCACCTTGGTTGTGCCGCCGCCCATGATGACGATCGGCTTATGCCCGGCCTGCTGGAGTTGGCGTAGCATCATGATCGAGACGAGGTGTCCGACATGAAGCGACGGTCCGGTGGCATCGAACCCGATATAGCCCGGCACGATCTCCTTGTTCGCCAGCGCATCGAGGCCTTCGGCGTCCGTCAGTTGATGGATGTAGCCGCGCTCATCGAGCGTGCGAAGGAGATCGGAGGCATAGGTCATGGCGGCAGGGGTTACATCGGCGGCGCGGCGGGGCCAAGAGGGATCGGTCGATCGGCTTCTGCAAAAAATTAGCGGGGCAAGGGGCTTCAAACGGCTTCGACAGTCGGCATGCAAAGGTTTAATACCAACGAATGACCGAACCGATTGCGCCATCCGAGTTTCACGAGACCCTGTCCTTGTCGCCCCATCCCAACGGGCCGGTTCCAAGGGACACCGCGCTGGACGTGACGGTACGGCGCACCGCGAGCGGCCTCTGGCTGCGTTATCATCTGGAAATCGCCGAAGAGCGCCTAGCGCTGCCCGATCCAGCAGAGGCGACACGCGCGGACGATCTCTGGCAAACCACCTGTTTCGAGCTGTTCCTGCGCCGCCCAGGTGAGGGCGCCTATGCAGAGTTCAATTTCTCACCGTCTTTCCGCTGGGCAGCCTATAATTTTACCAGCCTTCGCGACGGCATGACGCCGCTCGACTTACCGGCAACGCCCGTGATCGGCATGGACGCATCGGCCACCCATTTCGCGCTGGAGGCTGAGCTTGTCTTCCCGTTCGAATGGCGGGTCAAAGCGCTGGAGGCGGCGGTATCGGCCGTGATCGAGACGGTGGATGGGGAGAAAAGTTATTGGGCGCTGAAGCATGCCGCGGAGCAGCCGGATTTTCACGACCCCGGAAGCTTCGTCCTCAATTTGCCTGCGTAAGCTACTGACTTTTAGGCTGTAACGAATTTGTCTGCAGCTCGGCACTGGCCCCGCACGCGTCTCTCGGTTTAAAGCGAAGCGATAACCGGCCTTCGGCTTTCCACCGGGACGATGGAGTATATTGGTTTGAGCGAGTTCAAATTCGGCATCGATCGCCTTCTTTCGGAACCCGAACTGCGCGCGCCGCTGAAGGGCAAGCGGGTCGCGCTGGTCGCGCATCCGGCATCGGTGACGGCGGACCTAACCCATTCGATCGATGCGCTTGCCGCGTGCGAGGATATCGATCTGACCGCGGCGTTCGGCCCCCAGCATGGACTGAAGGGCGACAAACAGGACAACATGGTTGAAACGCCGGATGAGACCGACCGCGTCCATGGCATCCCGGTGTTCAGCCTATACGGCGATGTGCGCCGCCCGACCGGCCAATCGATGGGCACGTTCGATGTGGTGCTGATCGATCTGCAGGATCTCGGCTGCCGCATCTACACCTTCGTCACGACGCTTCTCTACTTGATCGAAGCCTGCGCGGCGCATGGCAAGGAAGTCTGGGTACTGGACCGTCCTAACCCCGCCGGCCGCCCGGTGGAGGGCATGACGCTGCGGCCCGGATATGAAAGCTTCGTCGGCGCAGCGCCGATGCCGATGCGTCATGGCCTGACACTGGGCGAGATGGGCCATTGGTTCATCGACCATTTCGGTATCCACGTCGATTACCGTGTCGTCGAGATGCAAGGCTGGCAGCCGGAGGCCGCACCGGGTTTCGGCTGGCCCGATAGTTGCATTTGGATCAACCCCAGCCCCAACGCGCCGAACCTGTCGATGGCGCGCAGTTATGCCGGTACGGTGATGCTGGAGGGCGCGACGTTGAGCGAGGGCAGGGGTACCACGCGCCCGCTCGAAATCTTCGGCGCTCCCGATATCGATGCGCGCGCGGTGATCGACGCGATGCGCGAGGCCGCGCCCGAATGGCTGGAAGGTTGCGGCTTGCGTGAAATCTGGTTCGAACCGACTTTCCACAAACATGCAGGCAAGCTCTGCCACGGCGTCCACATCCACCCCGAAGGCCGCTTCTACGATCACGCCGCCTTCCGTCCGTGGCGCTTGCAGGCGCTGGCATTCAAGGCGATCCGCGCGCTCTATCCAGATTACGATCTGTGGCGCGGCATGGACTTCAAATATGAATATACCGAAGGGCATCTGGCGATCGACATCATCAACGGGGGTCCGGGCTTGCGCGAATGGGTCGACGATCCGGAAGCCACGCCGGGCGATCTGGATGCGCTAACGCACGGCGACGAAGCCGCCTGGAAAGAGGCGAGACGCGGCTTTTCTATTTATTGAGGCTCTGCATGAGAATGGGTGACAGAAATATCAGTGATGGCGGGTTGGCAAACTTTCTAGCGCCTACTTCACTCGATCGCTTTCTGTCAGAATGTTACGACAAGGTTCCTTTGCATGTTCCTGCCGATGACGCTGCATCGGATCGGCAAGGACTTATGGACAGCGAGACTGTGTCCAAGCTTCTTCGTGGAACGGTCCAATGGCCTGAAAATTCTCTGAAGCTCGTCGCAAACGGGCAGTCTATTGCTCCTGCACATTTTCACTCTCTGCGAGAATTAGCGAGCGGCGCTCAACAAGTTGCCAACGCGGATTTGATCGAAGGATTGATGCGCATGGGCGCGACGCTCATCATCGATGGGCTGGAAGACCGGGTCCCCCGCCTTCGACGACTTTGCGAAGGATTGGGCCGTCAGTTTGCAGCAAAGGTTGGCGTCAATCTGTATGCTTCTCAATCCGGGGTGGCGGGTTTTGCCAGCCATTGCGATCCCCATGAAGTCTTTGCCGTCCAATGCGAGGGCAAGAAGGTCTGGCGCATTTATGCTAACCGCGCGGACCGGCCTGTTTCAGGTACTATTCTCCGTGATCAGCAAGCGATCGACCGAACAAAGGGGCCGGTTGCGCAAGAAATCCAGATGCGGCCGGGTGACCTTCTCTATATTCCTCGTGGATATTATCATGACGCCTTGGCCACGAACGGGCCATCTCTGCACCTCACCTTCGGCGTGCAACCGCTTTACGGACTGGCAATATTCGATCTGCTCCGCGATCTCGCGCGCGACGATACGCGAATGAGGGCTTATTTCCCGTCAGCGAACGATGGGGTGCGGCTTGAACAACATCTCGATCAGATCGCCGAAATCGTGGTCGACCTCATTCGCAAGCCAGGGCTACGAGAAGACATTGCGGTAAAACAACGTCTTCTGGCCGGCAGGGGAAGTGACGAACCCACCACCTCGTCTCATCGTATTTTTTTGCGGACGGACTTGCGCGCTTATGTAGAGCAACCGAGTTCGGGCTCAGTCCTCGTGATCGGCGAAACGGTGGAGCCGGCAGGCTTCCTGAGCGATGCTGCGCACTGGGCAATATCGCAATCCAGTTTCACGTCATTCCAGCTTGAGGCTCGTTTCGCTCATCATCCAATAAGCGAGATTAACGCATTGCTGGATGTGTTGCTGAAGCACGGGGCGTTTGTCGAACAAAGCCCTGATTAAGCTTATCCCCCGAAGCGTCATGCGGACTATCGCGGACTTCATTTGGTCACTATCCCTAACTCTGTAGCGGGCTTTCAGACAGGCGAGGAAAAGGAGCCAGACCGTGGCCGATGAAGATTATGTCTATGATGAGGAAAGCGGCGAGTGGATGCCCGCATCCGAACTGGCGGCCAAGCAGGCGGCCGGTGTGGCGGACGAGGACGGGCCGGTCGAGGTGCGCGACGCGGTGGGCAATGTGCTCAGCGATGGCGATCAGGTGACCCTGGTCAAGGATCTTGACGTCAAGGGCGCCGGTCAGACGCTCAAACAGGGCACGCTGATCAAGAGCATCCGATTGACCGGTGACGCGCAGGAAATCGACTGCAAATATCCCGGCATCAAGGGTCTGGTCCTCCGCGCCGAGTTCGTCAAAAAACGCTGAAGTGAGCCGGAGCGCCGCAGCTCCTGGACGGAGCTACTGGCCCTGCTTTCGGCTGAGCTCGCGCATCGCGTTGTCGAGACCGTCCAGCGTGAGTGGATACATGCGGCCGTCCACCAGATCGCGGATCATCTTCACGCTCTGCGAATAGCCCCATTGCCGTTCGGGCATGGGGTTGATCCAGGCCGTGGCTGGATAGGTGTTCGTCAGCCGGTGTAGCCAGACGGCGCCCGCCTCCTCGTTGAAATGTTCGACGCTGCCGCCCGGATGGCTGATTTCATAAGGGCTCATCGACGCATCCCCGACAACGATCACCTTATAGTCGTGACCATATTTGTGCAGGATATCCCAGGTCGGCGTACGCTCACTGAAGCGGCGGCGATTGTCCTTCCATACGCCTTCATAAAGGCAATTGTGGAAATAGAAGAATTCCAGATTCTTGAATTCGCTGGTCGCCGCGCTGAACAGTTCTTCGGTGAGTTTTATGAACGGGTCCATCGATCCGCCGACGTCCAGAAACAGCAGCAGCTTCACCGCATTGTGCCGCTCCGGCCGCATACGGATGTCGAGCCAGCCCTGCTTGGCCGTTCCGCGGATCGTGGCGTCGATATCCAGCTCTTCCGCCGCACCCTCCCGTGCAAAGCGGCGTAATCTGCGCATCGCAACCTTGATGTTGCGGGTGCCCAGCTCGCGGGTGTTGTCGAGATTCTTGAATTCGCGCTTGTCCCAGACCTTTACCGCCTTCTTGTGGCGCGATTCCCCGCCGATGCGCACACCCTCCGGATTATAGCCGCTATTGCCATAGGGACTGGTGCCGCCCGTGCCGATCCACTTGTTGCCGCCCTGATGGCGCTCCTCCTGCTCCTCCAGCCGCTTCTTCAGCGTGTCCATCAGCTCGTCCCAGTCGCCGATCTTATCGATCGCGGCCATCTCCTCTTCCGAGAGATATTTTTCGGCAACGGCCTTCAGCCAGTCGAGCGGGATATCGTGCTGCTCCGTCCCATAACTTGTCTCCAAGCCTTTGAATAGTTTTGAAAACACCTGATCGAAGCGATCCAGCTTGCCCTCATCCTTCACCAAGGTGGCTCGGGCGAGATAATAGAATTCCTCGGGCCGGCGCTCGATCACCTCCTGCTCGAGCGCTTCCAGCAGCATCAGATGCTCCTTCAGCGTGACCCCGATCCCGGCGCTGCGCAGTTCGTCCATGAAGGCGAAGAACATTGTGCGGATTTCCTATCCTATATTTACGCGTTGCTAACCATCTGGGGGCTAGCACTCGGCGGTATTACAGGGGGAACGATATCAGTGAAGCATGAGATCATCCAGACCTCCGCGAGCGAAGCGCTGGCGCAAATCCCGGCGAGTTGCGGCGAGGTTACGGTTGGCTGCAGCGATGTCGCGGGTATCGTCAAGTCCGTTATCGCTTCGTCGGAACGGCTACGGCGCGAACATGGCTCGCTGATCGAGACGGTCGGCGCGCTGGAAGCCGATCAGCGCCAAGTCGTCGATGCCAGTGATGAGGCACGGCTTTTGTCGGAACGGGCGCGGGAGCGTCTGGCCGAAGGCACGGCGCTCATTCGCGGCTCGCTCGCCCATATCGAAGGCCTGGTGTCGCTGGTGGAAGCACTGGGCGAGCATGTCACCGGCTTCGCAACGGCGATGGATCAGGTGAAGCGCAGCTCCCAAACCATCGATGAGATTGCGCGCACCACCAACATGCTGGCGCTGAACGCGGCCATCGAGGCCGAAAAGGCGGGCGAGGCCGGGCGCACCTTTGCCGTGGTTGCCAGCGAGGTGAAGGAACTGGCGCGCGGCACGCGGCAGGCGACCGATGAGATTGCCCACACCATCGGCTCGCTCGGTAGCGAAGCGGAGCAGGTGATCGCCAAGATCGAACATGGCACGCGCTCAAGCGGCGATGTGCAGAAGTCTATCGGCCGGATCGAGGAAACGCTTTCAGGCGTCACCGATCTCGTGATGGAAGTTGATCGGCAGAATGACGATATCGTGCGCGCCACCGGCACGATCAGCGACCATGTCGGCAGGCTTCGCGGCGTGCTCGGCACTTTCGATACTGCCGTGTCGGAAAATAACGACAAATTGGCCGATGCCCACGAGCGCGTCGGCAATCTGGAAATGACCGCCAACCAGATGTTCGACCGGATCGTGAAGGCGGATCTTTCGCCTGACGACAGTGTCATGGTCGAACAGGCGAACGCCGCCGTGCGGCAAATCGTGGCGCTTACGGAGCGCGCTCTGGAAAGGGGGGAGCTTGAACGCTCCGCCCTGTTCGACACCGATTACAGACCGATCGAGAACAGCAAGCCGCAGCGTTACCGGACGGGGCTGTCAAGCTGGGCCGATGCGAACTGGCGCCCGATCCTCGACACGGTCTCCGCTGCGGATGAGCATATTCTGGCCTGTGCGTGCACCGATCGGAACGGCTTTCTACCGACGCACCTGACCCACCATTCGCGCATGCCCACAGGCGATGTGGCGCATGACACCAAATATTGCCGGAACGGCCGGATCATTCTCTATCCGGTGGACCGCAAGGCGAAGGCCAGCAACGCACCTTACATGATGGCGGTCTACCGGCAGGAGGGCGACGGGCGCGAATATCTTATCGTGCGCAACGTGTACGTGCCGCTCATCATCGACGGAACGCGGTGGGGTGATTTCGAGATCGCCTATAATCTGGAAAAGGTGATGTCTCGCATGCTGATCGCGGACGGCCTTCGACACAACGCCTGAAGGCCGGCCGCGCGATCAGCCGCCCTGGCGCCGTGCCATGAAGGCTAGGCGTTCGAACAGCATGATGTCCTGCTCGTTCTTCAGCAGCGCGCCGTGGAGCGGCGGGATCGCCTTGGTCGGATCCTTGCTCTGCAACACGTCGAGCGGCATATCCTCGGCGAGCAGCAGCTTTAGCCAGTCCAAGAGTTCGCTCGTCGACGGCTTTTTCTTGAGGCCCGGCACTTCGCGCACCTCGTAGAAAATATCCATGGCCTTGCGCACCAGGATTTTCTGAATGTCGGGGAAATGCACGTCGATGATCGCCTGCATCGTCTCCCGGTCCGGAAACTTGATATAGTGGAAGAAGCAGCGGCGCAGGAACGCGTCGGGCAGTTCCTTCTCGTTGTTCGAGGTAATGATGACGATCGGCCGCTCCTCGGCCTTCACCGTCTCGCCGGTCTCGTACACATGGAATTCCATCCGATCGAGTTCCTGCAGCAGATCGTTCGGAAATTCGATATCGGCCTTGTCGATCTCGTCGATCAGCAGAACCGGCATTTCGGGCGAGGTGAATGCTTCCCACAGCTTGCCGCGCTTGATGTAGTTCGAGATGTCGTGAACGCGTTCGTCGCCGAGCTGTCCGTCACGCAGGCGCGCGACCGCGTCATATTCATAAAGGCCCTGGTGCGCCTTGGTGGTGGACTTGATGTTCCACTCGATCAGCGGAGCGCCCATGGATTTCGCGACTTCCGCGGCCAATACGGTCTTGCCCGTGCCCGGTTCTCCCTTGATCAGCAGCGGGCGGCGGAGCGTCGCCGCGGCATTGACCGCCACCTTCAAATCGTCGGTGGCGACATAATCCTGGGTGCCCTCGAAACGCATATGGTCCATCCTTGATCGGTATCGATTGAGGACGGATTACGGTGCGCGGCCCACGCTGGCAAGTCGGCTGGGCAAATGCTTATTGCGAGCGCAGTTTCGCCCGTGCGGCCAGCAAGCGCCATGCGCCGCGCTGGAGCTGGAAGAGCTGGTCCGCCCCGAACATCATCGCGCGGGCGGCGGCGGGGGTGGCGGAGATCCGGTC
The DNA here is from genome assembly GCA_042090735.1 of Novosphingopyxis sp. GTDB lineage: Bacteria > Pseudomonadota > Alphaproteobacteria > Sphingomonadales > Sphingomonadaceae > Novosphingopyxis. The sequence goes on from JBELIU010000111.1 coordinate 7,987, forward strand.
GGCCAGTTCGCGCACCTCCAGCTCTCCGGGGAGCGCGCAAAGCGGTGGGTCGATACCGAGGCGCTCGGCGAGGGGATCGAGAATGGCGCGCAGATCCGGCCAATCGAGCGCGAAGGCCAACGCCGCGCCGATCGCGCACCCGTGCCGTTCGGATAGGGCGAGTAGCTGGAAGGAGCCGCGCAGGTCCACTGCGGCGGCTTCGCTGTGATCATCCTCGGACACGCCCGTTACCGGGCCGGCATCGACGGTCAGACGCGTGATGTAGAGCCGTTCCTTCATGAAGCCTGCGACGGCCCGGTCCAGCCAGGCGCGTTCGATACCCGTGGTCGTATTGGCGGCATGATCGATGACGCCCGGTCGGCGTCCATGGAGCAGGCACAGGAAATGGACAAGATCGGCCAGTTCCGGCGGCTGCGCGCCGGCAAGCAGCGCCTGATAATGAGCGGTCGAGGCATGTCCCTCGGCCTGCTTCAGAGCCATCAGCCGCTCGCCCGCCCCGATAGGAGCATCAAATCTCTGCTGCGCAGTCACGATCGACGCAGTGCCTCCCTAGAAATCCGGCGGCAAATATTGGCCGCCGGGTTAGGCAAAACTACGCCGGAATGCTGAAGAGGCGGTTACCGGGCCCAGAGGCACGGTGGACAAGCGGTGGATAGCCTGTGGATTACTGGTCCAGGAAGCTACGCATCTTACGGCTGCGGCTCGGATGCTTGAGCTTGCGCAGCGCCTTCGCTTCGATCTGGCGGATACGCTCGCGCGTCACTGAGAACTGCTGCCCCACTTCCTCGAGCGTGTGATCGGTGTTCATGCCGATCCCGAAGCGCATGCGCAGCACGCGTTCCTCGCGCGGTGTGAGGCTGGCGAGCACGCGGGTGACGGTTTCCTTGAGATTCGCCTGGATCGCGGCATCGACGGGGATGATCGCGTTCTTGTCCTCGATGAAAT
>JBELIU010000112.1:0-8761 GCA_042090735.1 Novosphingopyxis sp.
GATGAAGCTGTCGCGCAATTGGGCGCTGTTCTTCGTGTTCCTAGCCATCGCGAACGAGGCGATAATCGCGCTGTTCGATTTCGATACCTGGCTGACGCTGAAGGTGTGGGGCGTCACCGCGCTCACGCTGATCTTCGCCATCGCCAATGTGCCGATGCTGATGCGCCACGGGCTCAAGGTGAGCGACGAGGAAGAAGCGGTGGAAGTCCCGCCCCAGGGGTGAATGGCCTTACGCCAAGCCAACCCAAGTCGACAAAAAAAAGGGCCGCCCTGCAAGGCGGCCCTTCGCATTTGGATCGGGTTAAATCAGGCGTTCTGGTCGGCCCGCTCGATACCCTTGCCGTCGAGGTTCTTCGAAACGAAGTCCCAATTCACGACGTCCAGTAGCGCATCGACGTAATCGGGGCGTGCGTTCTGGTAATCGAGATAATAGGCATGCTCCCAAACATCGAGCGTGAAGACCGGCTTCTTGCCCTGATGCGCGATGGGGGTGTCCGCATCGTGGAAGCTGGTGATTTCCAGCTTGTCGCCGTCCAGCACCAGCCATGCCCAGCCGCTGGCAAAGTGGCCCGTCGCCTCTTCCTTGAACTTCTTCTTGAAGTCCTCGACCGAACCGAAATCGCGCTCCAGCGCATCCTTCAGTTCACCCGACGGCTTGCCGCCTTCCGGTGCCAGGCATTCCCAATAGAAGCTGTGGTTCCACACCTGCGCGCTGTTGTTGAACAGGCCGTTATCGCCCTGACTCTTGGCGTGGAGGATCACCTCGCTCAACGACGGGTTGGACAGGCCGGTCTTCTCGATCGCGGCATTCGTCTTATCGACATAAGCCTTGTGATGCTTGCCGTGGTGATAATCGAACGTGTCTTCGCTAATGGTGTCGCCGAAAGCGGTCTTCGCATAGGGAAGATCGGGGAGCGTGAAAGCCATGGAAGTTTCTCCTTCATTGTGTCGAGACTGAACTGTCCCTGGGTCAATGGGAGAGCAAGCAGTTTGTTCCGGCGCGGCAACGACTTGCGAGCGGTTCTCAATAGCCGCCTGACCTAGGCACTGGCGCTTTGATCTGCGCTTTCCTATGCTCGTTTTGTCCGAACTGGCGGAGGCAGATGAATGCAGTTTCTGAAGACCCTTTTCTGGGTAGCGCTCGCAGTGGCGCTGGTGGTGTTCTCGGCCAATAATTGGGAGCCGGTGTCGATCGGACTCTGGGGCGGCCTCAGAATGGACACCAAGCTACCGGTACTGGTGATCGGCGCGTTCCTGATCGGCTTCCTGCCGGTGTATCTTGTCTATCGCACGATGCTGTGGCGCATGCGTCGCCGCATCGCCACGCTGGAGGCCGCAAACCGTCCGGTCACGACGCGCTATGACAATGAGCGTCCTTCCGCCTCCGAAGCGGCCGAGCCGGCAGTTTCCCCGCCGCAGGAAACCACTGTGCGTCCGGGGCCTACCGCGATATGACCAACCCCCTCTATGCCGCGCTCGATACGCCCTATCTGGATCATGCCTGCGATCTGGCGAAGCAGCTGAAGGGGCATGTCGGCGGGCTAAAGCTCGGCCTCGAATTCTTTTGCGCGAACGGCCATCATGGGGTGCATGAAATCGCGCATCTCGGCATGCCGATCTTCCTCGACCTGAAGCTGCACGACATCCCGAACACGGTCGCAAAAGCGATGCAGGCGATTCATGTGCTGGAGCCCACTATCGTCACCGTTCACGCTTCGGGCGGACGTGCGATGATGGAAGACGCGAAGGCCGCCGCCGGCGTCTCCACGAAGGTGGTGGCGGTGACGCTGCTCACCAGCCTCGATGAAGAAGACATGGCGTCCACCGGCATCGGCGGTTCGCCGCACGATCAGGTCCGCCGCCTCGCCGATCTGGCGGCTGAGGCCGGGCTCGATGGGATCGTGTGTTCCGGGCATGAGGTGAAGGCCGCGCATCAGGCATGGAAGGACGGCTTTTTCGTGGTCCCGGGCCTGCGTCCGGCCAGTGGCGATGAAGGCGATCAGAAGCGCACCGTCACGCCCCGCGCCGCGCGCGATGCGGGCGCATCGGTGCTCGTTGTCGGCAGGCCTATCACCAAGGCCGATGATCCCGCCGCCGCCGCGCGCGCGATCGCCGGTACGCTCTAGCGCCTTCGACCTGACTGGGACCGGGATGAGACGATGAACGAAGCACCGTCGCCCGATCACGCTACACCCAATTTGCCCTCCCGCAGTTTCGACGCAACCGAGGCGTTCTACACGCAGATCGGCTTTGGGCAGACATGGCGGGACAATGGCTGGATGATCCTGAAGCGCGGAACGCTCGCGCTGGAATTCTTTCCCTACCCCGATCTCGATCCGCTTCAGAGTTCCTTCGGTTGCTGCCTGCGTCTGGCCGATCTGCAGGGCTTCTACGCTCTGTGCCAGACAACAGGCATCGCAGAGGCGCAGACCGGCATGCCCCGGCTTCAGGCCCCGAAGCTGGAGCCTAGCGGACTGCGGATCGGCTATCTGGTCGATCCGGACGGGACGCTGCTGCGGCTCATACAGAACTGACGCCGCCCGCCTTAATCCGTATCAGCCATCTACCCTTCCCACCTTTGCATTCGCGCGCCCGGTCCTACATGGGAGCCGACAAGAGGCCCTGTCCGGGGCGGTGAATATTGCGAGATGACTACAATGACCGACATCAAGATCTGCGGCCTTTCCACGCCCGATAGTTTCGACGCCGCGATCGATGCGGGCGCCACCCATGTCGGGCTGGTCCATTTCGAACCCAGCCCGCGCCATGTCTCGCTGGAGGATGCGGCCAAGCTGCGCCGCCGCGCACCCAGCAATGTCAAAGTGGTGCTGCTGCTCGTCAATGCCGATCCTATGGCCACCGCCAAGGCCGTGCAGGGAGTGCAGCCCGATGTGATCCAGTTCCACGGGCGGGAGGCACCGCAATGGCTTGCCGCGCTGCGTGGCAAGCTGCCGATGGAGATCTGGAAGGCGTTCGGCGTGCGCGATGCCGAGCAGATCGCCAATGCCTATCAGTTCGATCAGGCTGCGGACCGGATGCTCTACGATGCCCCGGCCAAGCAGCTGCCTGGCGGCAACGGCACCGGCTTCGACTGGTCGATCGTCGCCGATCATGATCATCATCTGCCCTGGGGTCTGGCGGGCGGGCTCGACCCGGAAAATGTGATCGAGGCGATGGCGGCAACCGGCGCGCCGCTGGTCGATGTCTCCTCCGGCGTCGAAAGCGCGCCGGGCGTCAAGGATGTGGACTTGATCCGGCGGTTCTGCGAAGCGGTGCGCGCATTCGACGCCCCGCGAAACTAGGATCGTTCCTGTTCAAACGAACCGGCAAGATGGTGATATGACCGATACCCCACTTCCCAACAGCTTCCGCTCCGGCCCGGACGAGCGCGGCCATTTCGGTGCTTATGGCGGCCGCTATGTCGCCGAGACGCTGATGCCGCTGATCCTGGAGCTGGAACGCGAATATCGCGCTGCCAAGGAAGATCCCGCGTTCAAGGCCCAGTTCGACGATCTGCTGGAACATTATGTCGGCCGCCCCTCCCCGCTTTATTATGCGGAGCGCCTGACGGATCATGTTCGCGCGAGTGCGCCGGCCGGCAAAGGGGCGCAGATCTGGTTCAAGCGCGATGAGCTGAACCATACCGGCGCGCACAAGATCAACAATTGCGTAGGCCAGATCCTGCTCGCCATCCGCATGGGCAAGACACGGATCATCGCGGAAACCGGCGCGGGCCAGCACGGCGTTGCCACCGCCACCGTCGCAGCGCGCTTCGGCCTGCCCTGCGTCATCTACATGGGTGCGCGCGACATGGAGCGGCAGGCGCCCAATGTGTTCCGCATGAAGCTGCTCGGGGCCGAGGTGATCGGCGTCGAGAGCGGCGCGCGCACGCTCAAGGACGCGATGAACGAGGCGCTGCGCGACTGGGTGGCGAATGTGCACGACACATTCTACATCATCGGCACCGCGGCAGGCCCGCACCCCTATCCGGAACTGGTGCGCGATTTTCAGAGCGTCATCGGTAACGAGGCCAAGGCGCAGCTCCAGGCACGCACGGGCCGCCTGCCCGATCTGCTGGTCGCCGCGATCGGCGGCGGCAGCAACGCCATCGGCTTGTTCCACCCCTTCCTCGACGATCCCGATGTGAAGATGCTCGGCGTGGAAGCGGCGGGCGAAGGGCTGGAGAAACAGCTTGCCGCCAGCCTTGCTGGCGGCGCGCCCGGCATTCTGCACGGCAACAAGACCTATTTGCTGCAGGATGAGGACGGCCAGATCGCCGAAGCGCATTCGATCAGCGCCGGACTCGATTATCCCGGTATCGGCCCGGAACATAGCTGGCTGAAGGATTCAGGCCGCGTGGATTATGTCTCCGCGACCGACGAAGAAGCGCTCAGCGCCTTCCAGCTTCTGTGCAAGACCGAAGGCATTATCCCCGCGCTAGAGCCTGCCCATGCCATCGCCAAGGTGATCGAAGCGGCCCGCGACATGGATGAGCACAAGATCATCGTCGCCAACCTGTGCGGGCGCGGCGACAAGGACATCTTCACTGTGGCCGACGCGCTTGGTGTGGCGATATGACCCGGATTGCCGCCGCTTTTTCGAAATCCCACCCGGCGCTCGTCTGCTTCGTGACGGCCGGTGACGGCGATACAGCCTCCAATCTGGACGCGCTCGTCGAAGGCGGCGCGGACGTGATCGAACTCGGCATGCCGTTCACCGATCCGATGGCCGATGGCCCGGCGATCCAGGCGGCGAACTTGCGCAGCCTCGCCAAAGGCACGACCACGGCGGATATTCTCTCGATCGCGACCGAATTTCGGCAGCGCCACCCGGACGTGCCCCTGATCCTGATGGGCTATGCCAATCCGATGGTACGGCGCGGGCCGGAATGGTTCGCCGATGCCGCGTCCGGCGCGGGTGTGGACGGCGTGATCTGCGTCGATCTGGCCCCCGAAGAGGATGCCGAGCTTGGCCCGGCCTTGCGTGACAAAGGCATTGCACCGATCCGCCTGGCCACCCCCACCACCGACGCGAAGCGCCTGCCGACCGTGCTCGATGGCGCCAGCGGTTTCGTCTACTACGTCTCGGTCGCGGGGGTCACCGGCAAGCAGCAGGCCACCGACGGCAGCATCGGCGAGGCGGTGGCAAAGCTGAAGGCGGCAACGGACCTGCCCATCGCGGTCGGCTTCGGCATCCGCACGCCGCAGCAGGCTGCCGAAGTGGCACGCCATGCGGACGGCGTCGTGGTCGGCTCCGCCATCGTCGATCTGATCGCAGACCATGGCGATGAGGCCCCGGCAAAGGTTAGAGACTATGTCCGCAGCCTGTCCGAAGCTATACGCTCGGCAACATCCTAATTTCGCAGCCGCAGGAATTCGACCATGAGCTGGCTCAACCGCGTTCGCAACGCCATCCCCTTCGTCGCCAAGCGCGAGACATCCGAACATCTCTGGCACAAGTGCAAGGGCTGCGGCGAGATGGTGTTCCTCAAGGAATATGAGGACAACCAGAATGTCTGCCCGCAATGCGGCCACCATGGCCGCATCCGCCCGGAGCCTCGCTTCGAGGCGCTGTTCGACAAGGGCAGCTGGAAGACGCTTCCCACCCCGATGGTGCGTGAAGATCCTCTGAAATTCCGCGATTCCAAGCGCTATGTCGATCGGCTGAAGCAAGCCCGGCAGGCTACTGGTGAGAGCGATGCGCTGATCAATGCGATCGGCGAAATCGAAAACCAGAAGGCCGTAGTCGGCGTGCAGGACTTCGCCTTCATGGGCGGCTCCATGGGCCTGGGCGTGGGCGAAGCCTTTATCCTGGGCACCAAGGCGGCGATCGAGAACAAGTGCCCCTACATCATCTTCACCGCCAGCGGCGGCGCGCGGATGCAGGAGGGCATCCTCTCGCTCATGCAGATGCCGAAGATGACGGTGGGCGTGGAGCGGCTGAAGGCGGCAGGCCTTCCTTATATCGTAGTGCTCACCGACCCGACGTCGGGCGGCGTCATGGCAAGCTATGCCCTGCTCGGCGATTTGCATCTGGCCGAACCCGGCGCCACCCTGGCCTTTACCGGTCGCCGTGTGATCGAAAACACGATCCGCGAGAAGCTGCCCGATGACTTCCAGACGAGCGAATATCTGCTCGATCATGGCATGGTCGACATGATCGTGGACCGCCACGATCTGCGCGAGCGTCTGTCGACGCTGATCGGCTATCTGATGGCGAACCGGCAGGACGAAGCCGCCTAACCGGCTCTCGGCAAAATCGGTCCGGTTTCAACCGTTCACCCGAAGCGAAGTTGGGAAAAGTGGCTAAACTGGACGGGGCGGTTTCCTCCAATCCCGATGTGCAGGCTCAGCTCGACCGCCTGAACGCATTGTCGTTGCCGCAGGGCCGCATCGGCTTGGACGCGATGCGGGTGTTGATGGACCGGCTCGGTCATCCCGAGGGCGCGCTGCCGCCTGTGCTCCACATCGCGGGCACCAACGGCAAAGGCTCCACCGCCGCGTTTCTGCGCGCGATGCTGGAGGCGGACGGGCGCAGCGTCCACGTCTATACAAGCCCACATCTCGTGCGGTTTAACGAGCGCATCCGGCTCGGCGGATCGCTGATCGAGGACGCGCGGTTGGCGAGATTGCTGGAAGAGGTGCTCGATCAGGCGGGCGATCTCGGCGCGAGCTTTTTCGAAATCACCACCGCCGCCGCCTTCCTGGCATTTTCCTGCATACCCGCCGATGCCTGCATCGTCGAAGTCGGCCTTGGTGGACGATTGGACGCAACCAATGTCATCCCCGCGCCCGCAGCCTGCGGCATCGCGGCACTGGGCATTGATCACGAAGCATTTTTGCTCTCTGAGGAAGCGGGCACCCCGCTCGATCCGATGCGCCGGATCGCCTGGGAAAAGGCAGGCATTGCCAAGACCGGGGCGCCGCTGGTCACACAGCTCTACGAGCCGGAAATGATGGAGGCCATCGGTGGGGTGGCCATTGGGGCCGGCGCAACCCTTCTTCGGCGCGGCCATGAGTGGGATGCGAAGGTTCGGGCGGAACGGCTCCACTATCGCGATAGAGAGGGCACGCTCGATCTTCCGCTGCCCACCATGCCCGGGTCCCATCAGGCGGACAACGCCGCCCTGGCCGTCGCCATGCTGCGACATCAGGACTCGCTGCCAGTGGCTCCTGAGGCGCTGGCGCGCGGCATCGAAGCGGCCGATTGGCCGGCAAGGCTGCAACGGCTCGCCCCCGGCCCGCTGACCGCGATTCTCCCCGGTGCCGCGATCTGGCTCGATGGAGGCCACAACGCCAATGCCGGTGAAGCGCTGGGTCGCCATTTTGCCGGGAAAGAGCCGTTTCACCTCGTCATCGGAATGCTGGCCAACAAAAACCCCGATGCGCTGCTTCATTTCCTAAAGCCCGAATCGATCACCGTGGTCTCGGTTCCCGGGCACGAGCATCATGGTCCGGACGCATTTGACGGCCGAACCGCCCCACTGCACAGCGCGCCCGATGTTACAGCGGCTCTCCAAGCGCTCACCGCAGCCGATCCGAAAGCGGTGCTGATTGCCGGCTCGCTCTACCTCGCCGGCGAGGTCCTGCGGCGGAACGCGCAACCGCCGAGCTGAAGCGCGATAATTGCGATTGACTTGCAATAGCGTATGATGGTTCAAGGGAGCTCCAACGCAAGGAGGCTTCATGACCGACCGTCCCCGCCCGAAATCATCGCAGGCAGACCGCAGCAGCAGTTCTGGATCGAGTGGCCCCGCGCAGCGCCACTGCCGCATGCTGCCGCACCCCGCTCCGGCAAGCGAATCGACCCGTACGCTGCTGTTCGCCTTCCGCCGCATGGCGCAGCACGGGCTGCGCGATGCGATCGCGGCGGAGCGGATGCTGGGGCATTTCGGCGCGCATTTCCGCGCCCCGCTCATCCTGCTGCGCGCCTTCGTGCTGGAACTCGCGCAAAATGGCGAACGCAACATCGCCATCGCGCATTGCTGCACGCCGCGCATGACCGCCGATGAAGCGGCGATCCTCGCCGTGCTGGACGATCCGGCAACATCCGGTGGACAACTCGAAGCGCTGCTGGGCGGCGCCGATCCGGCACATGCCCGGCAGATCGCCGAATGTCTGACGCATCAGCTCGCTGGAGCGCGCGCCTAGCTTTGCGCTTCGGCCTCCTGCACGGGTTCGTCGGTCTGCGTGCCGGCCGTGCCGATCGAGCGATCGACCAGGCCGGCACGGATCATCCACCAGAACAGGATAACGCCCGGCAAGGCCGCCAAGGTGGTCAGCAGGTAGAAATTCACGAAGCCGATGCCCTCGATCAGCGCGCCTGCGGTCGTGCCCGTCAGGAACCGCCCGACGATGCTGGCCGCAGCCGAAAGCAGCGCGAACTGCGTTGCGGTGAACTGCAAGTTGCACAGCGCCGACAGGTAAGCGACGACGGCAACCCCGCCGATGCCGCTCGCAAAGTTTTCGAAACCAATCGCAGCGGCCATCGCGGCATTGCTGTGACCCACTGCGGCCAGCCCGGCGAACCCGAAATTGGACACCATCATCAGGATCAGGCTGATCAGCACCGATTTCTTCATGCCAAGCCGCGCATACATCACGCCGCCCACGAACACGCCGATCAGCAGTGCCCAGAAACCCAGGCCGACATCGTACAGCGCGATCTCATCGTTCGTGAATCCGAGATCCTCGAACAACAGCCGGAAGGTGAGGTTCGCCAGCGTGTCGCCGATCTTGTGGACCAGGACGAACAGAAGCAC
>JBELIU010000113.1:0-8711 GCA_042090735.1 Novosphingopyxis sp.
GCCCGCCCGCCGCGGCGATCTCCAGCGCGCGCTTGGCGGTCTCCTGCCCCTTCACTTGGCGCAGGTCCGGCCCGGCCACGCGCTCGCTTGCCTCGCCCGGCGCGGGCGGGGTGAGGACGGAGCTGCCGTTCAGATGGTTGAGCAGCGCGAGGAGATCGGGCGTCGCGAGCAGGTTCAGCTCGCCCGCCCAGGCGGCCTCCGCGCCCTGCGATGCCGGGCAGATGAGGCCGCGGTCGCTCTCCGAGGCGTGGAGCGCGGCCAGCAGCACGCCGGGCGAGGCAGCGACGCGTCCGTCCAGGCCCAGCTCGCCCACCACGACATACTCGCTCAGCGTTTCGGCATCGGCCACGCCCATCGCGCCGAGCAGCGCGAGCGCGATCGGCAGGTCGTAATGCGAGCCTTCCTTGGGCAGGTCGGCGGGCGACAGGTTCACGGTGATACGCTTCGGCGGCAGCGACAGGCCGATGGCGGTGAGCGCACTGTGCACCCGCTCCCGGCTCTCGGCCACCGCCTTGTCGGCTAGGCCGACGATCGTGAATTTGGGCATGCCCGGCGCGATCTGGCACTGCACCTCCACGGCGCGCGCCTCCAGCCCCAGATAGGCGGTCGTGGCGACCGTCGCGACCATATGCGTGCCTCCCCCCAGAAGCGGGCGGCCGGAGCGGACGCCTTGACGGCGATAGTGTCGCGCCCGGGCGCATCTGACAAGCGCCGAAATGGTGGGAAGGTCAGTCCGCCTCGGAGACTTCGCCCACCAGATTGCACGCGAACAGGCGTTCCACATCCGCGCGGGCCCAGCCCTCATGCTCCGCCGCGGCCAACAGCACCATCAGCTTGGCGAGCGCGGCGACCGGCGTCATGTCGCCCGAGGAGATGGCGCCCACCTGCGGCAGCCAAGCGCCCGCCGCATAGCCGCTCGACGCCTGCCGGCCGGCGATGACCTGCGTGCTGTCGACCACGATCACGCCCGCATCGGCCGCCGCCTTCAGCGCGCGAAACACCGCGCCCTTTGCTGGCGCGTCGGGATTGCCGGAGGGGAAGTTGCCCTCGCCATATCCCAGCAGCACGAGGCCTTTGAGACCGGTGGCGACACAGGCGTCGATCAGCCGTGCCATCTGCGCCGATCCGGCGCCGGCATCGAAGGCGGCGGGAAAGGCGCTGAGCGGCATCACCGCGCAGGCGTCGATGGCGTTGCCGATCGCCGCCAACCGATTGCGCACTTCTTGGCGCACGGCGGGATCGGCAAGGCTGACGGTGCGGTTCGCGGGGCCTGGCAGCACGCGGGCGCGGTCCACCTCCAGGGTGATGCCATAGTCGCCGAGCGGCGGGTAATTGGGCGAATCGAATGCCCGAAAATCGCTCGCGTCCACCTTCAGCACCCGATTTGCGCGGAACAGCCGCGCATCGAAATAGACGCAGACTTCCGGCAGGCCCAGCCGTGCGCAGGCCACCGCGCCGCACAGGTTCTGGAAGGCGTCGGTGTTGAAGCGCAGCACATCCGGCTCGCCGCGCTGGTACATCGGCACCTGGCTTCCGGTGACGATCACCGGCTTGGACAAGAGCGCCTCCCCCGCCCCGCCGCAGCCGACGCGGTTCAGCAGGAACGGTAGCGCAGCGCCGGTATAGTCCATCGAATCGGTGCCGTGCAGCAGGACGAAACCATCGAAGCGGTCATATTGCTCCAGGATATAGTCTGCGATCCGGCACCAGTCGCGTGGCTGCAAATTGGTGCTGTCGAGCGTACCGGTCGCCGCGTTCGGGAAAGCGAGACCGGTGTCCCAAGTGAGGTCCAGCTCGGGATACATGGCGGTCAGCACCGGCTCGATCAGCCGCCGCGAATTGGAAGCGAACTCCTGCGCCCCCATCGGGGCCAGCGGCTCGCCGACGCAGGCAATGGTGCCGCCGCTGTTGATGACGCAGATCTTCATCGCAGGCCCCGCCCTCTACTCGTAATCGTCCTCTTGATAATAATCGCCCGCCAGATCGCTGAACTTGGTGATCTCGCTCTGGAAGTGCAGCGGCACGTTGCCGGTAGAGCCGTGACGCTGTTTGGCGACGATGAGGGTGGCGCGGTTTACGAGCTGCTGGTGGCGCTCTTCCCACTGCGCCCATTTTTCCACCACGTCGGGTGGGCTCGACCCATCCTGGTTGGGCGCATCGGGACGCAGCGCGTCGTGATAATATTCGGCGCGGTAGATGAAGAGCACGATGTCCGCGTCCTGCTCGATCGAGCCCGATTCGCGAAGGTCGGACAGCTGCGGGCGCTTGTCCTCGCGCTGCTCCACGGCGCGGCTGAGCTGCGAGAGCGCGAGCACGGGGACGCTGAGTTCCTTGGCCAGCATCTTGAGGCCGCGGCTGATTTCCGAGATTTCGTTTACGCGGTTGTCGTTCGCGCGGCCCGTACCCTGCAACAGCTGCAGATAATCGACGATGATCAGGCCGATGCCGTGACGGCGCTGAAGACGACGCGCCCGCGCGCGCAGCGCGGCGATGGTGAGGCCGGCGGTATCATCGATATAGAGCGGCAGGTCCTGCAATTCGCGGCTGGCGCGCGACAGTTCGCGAAACTCCTCGCGGCTGATCTTGCCCATGCGCAAATGCTCGGACGAGATGCCCGATTGTTCGGCAAGGATACGCGTCGCGAGCTGATCGGCTGACATTTCCAGGCTGAAGAAGGCGGTCTTGGCGCCCACCGACTGCGCCGGATCGATGCCGTCGGCCATATCGCGCATGTAACGGCTCGCCGCGTTGAACGCGAAGTTGGTGGCGAGCGCGGTCTTGCCCATGCCCGGACGTCCGGCGAGAATGGTAAGATCGCTGGCATGCAGGCCGCCGATCTTGCGGTTTACGCTGTCCAGGCCGGTGGTGGTGCCGGACAAATTGCCGCCCGCCTGCAAAGCACGCTCGACAAGGCGGATCGCCTCGGTCGACGCGGTGAGGAAGTCGGTCGCCTGCCCGCTCTCGCCCTCCCCCTCGGCCACCTTGTAGAGCGCGCTTTCGGCGTCTTCGATCTGCTGCTTGGGATCGATCGATTCGCTGGTATCGAGCGCGCTTTCAACGAGGTGGCGGCCGACCGAGACCAGCTCTCGCAACAGAGCGAGATCGTAGATCTGCTCGGCAAAATTGCGCGCGCCTATAAGCCCGATATTGCTCTCGGTCAGGCGCACCAGATAGCCGGTGCCACCCACTTCCTTCAGTGCCTCGTCCCGTTCGAAGAACGGTTTCAGCGTGACCGGCGTCACCACCATGTTGCGATCGAGCAGCTTCAGCACCTGATCGTAGATGCGCCCGTGCAGCGGCTCGAAGAAATGCTGGGATTGCAGCTTGGTCTGGACGTCCTCCGCCACGCGGTTGTCGAGCAGCAGTGCGCCCAGAAGCGCCGCCTCCGCCTCGATATTATGCGGCAGGCGCGTCGTCTCATCGCCGTCCCCGCCATCGCTCACCAGTCTGATCGCTTCTGCCATGACCGGCCTGATGAACCTTCGGCGGCGATGCTGGCAAGGGCGGCTGGCATTATCGCTGGGGAGCGATCTGTGGATAGCTCTGGATAAAACATTATCGCTTGTCCCTGCGCGCTCATCGCCTATCGGTGGCGGACATGGCGGACCCGCGCATCATCAAGGTAGAACTCGACGAGGCGACGATCCTCTGGCGCAATGCCGACATCGAGCAGGAGCGCCGGATCGCGATCTTCGATCTGATCGAGGAAAATCATTTCGCGCCCTGCCGCGACTATCCGGATGGCTATGCCGGCCCCTATCAGCTGTACCTATCGGTAAACGAGGGGCGGCTGGTGCTCGACATCAAGCGCGAAGATGGCGGGGCGCTGGAGACGCTGATCCTCGGCCTGGGCCGCTTCCGCCGCCCGATCCGCGATTATTTCGCGATCTGCGACAGCTATTATCAGGCGATTCGCAAGGCCACCGCGCAGGAGATCGAGACGATCGACATGGCCCGGCGCGGTGTCCACAACGAAGCGGCCGAGCTTCTGAAGGAGCGGCTGGAAGGCAAGGTCGATGTCGATTTCGCCACCGCACGGCGGCTGTTCACTTTGATCTGCGTTCTGCATATCAGGGGCTGAACCCGCGGCGGCCGATTCACCGGCCCTCGCCTTCATTCAATCCAAAAGACGGGGGACTACACAAGGTGGCGCGACGGCGCGGCAAGCTGCTCGGCATTTTTCTGGTGCTGCTGGTCCTTGGCGGGCTGGCCGCGGGTGCGTGGCTGTTTGCCGCGCGCTGGGCACCCTCGCGTGCGCAATATCCGGTGCAGGGCGTCTATCTCGATACGCATGAAGAGCGCGCGACCTGGCCGACGATGAAGGCGACCGGCGTCGATTTCGCCTATCTGCTGGCGACGACGGGCAGCGATGGGCGCGATGAGGACTTTCAGCAGCGTTTGGCCGAGGCGAAGGCCGCAGGCGTGCGCGTGGGCGCGGTCCATCGGTTCGATCTGTGCCGTCTGGCGGGCGATCAGGCTGGCAATTTCATCACCAACGTGCCGCGCGACGATGCCATGCTGCCCCCGGTAATCGAGATGCGCTTCCTCGCTAGCTGCAAAGACCGGCCGGGCCGCGCGCTGGTGCTGTCCGAGATCGCGGCGCTGATCGCGCAGATCGAAAACCATTCGGGCAAACCCGCGATCGTGAAGCTCGGCAAGGAGTTCGAGGCGATGTACGATATCAGTTCGGCGGTGAACCGCACCGTCTGGCTTGCCGGCGATTTCTTTCCGCCGGATTATGCGGCAAGACCGTTCGTCATGTGGACAGCGAACGAAAAGCGGGATGTGGAGGGGCTGGAAGGCCCCGGCAACTGGGTGGTGGTGCGACCATGAGCGGCGATTTTTCCGGACTGGACCTGGCGTTGGTGGTCGAGGCGCGCAAGGCGATGGGCAATGCCTATGCGCCCTATAGCCGCTTTGCCGTAGGCGCGGCGGTGGAACTGGACAACGGCACCATCGTGCGCGGCTGCAATCTGGAAAATGCGAGCTACGGCCTGGCGCTGTGCGCCGAGGCGACGGCCCTTGCCACGGTGAACGCGCATGGCGGTTTCGCCCGCGTGCGTCGCATCGCCATTGCCGGAGGGCCAATGGACGCGGCCCCGGATGCACCGAGCGCGATCGTGACCCCCTGCGGCCGCTGCCGCCAGATGATCCGCGAGGCCCGCGACGTGGGCCGCGCCGACATCCGTATCATCTGCGCCGGCGCGCATGGAGAGGCCATGCGTGTGTACGGGATCGACGACCTTCTGCCCGACGCTTTCGGGCCGAGCAATCTCAGCTAGGGGGCCGCATGAGCATTCTTTCCGATATCTGGATCCGCGAGCAGGCGCAAAGCCATGCCATGATCGAACCGTTCGTCGAGGCGCAGCGGCGGGACAACTGCATCAGCTACGGGCTCAGTTCCTACGGCTATGACGCGCGCGTGGCGGACGAGTTCAAGATTTTCACCAATGTCGACAGCGCAGTGGTGGACCCCAAGAATTTCGATTCGAACAGCTTCGTCGATCGCAAGACCGATTGCTGCATCATCCCGCCCAACAGCTTCGCCCTCGCCCGCACGGTGGAATATTTTCGCGTGCCGCGCGACGTACTCGTCATCTGCCTTGGTAAATCGACCTATGCGCGCTGCGGGATCATCGTGAACGTCACGCCGCTGGAGCCGGGCTGGGAGGGACATGTGACGCTGGAATTTTCCAACACCACGCCGCTACCGGCCAAGGTGTACGCCAATGAAGGCGCCTGCCAGTTCCTGTTCCTGAAGGGCGATCAGCCCTGCGAGACCAGCTATGCCGATCGCGCCGGAAAATATATGGGTCAGCGCGGCGTGACCCTGCCGAAATTGTAAAGATCACGCGGCGGCATTAGCGATTCGGTAAGCTCTGATCATCCGCGACTCGCCGGTTTCCGGGGGTTTACGTCTTATTAACCTTTTGCATTCATTTGTCGGATGGTTAATAATGCTGGCGCGTATCCGTTTCAGGGATCGGAACGTGCGGACCGAATGAGTCACAAAGGGGCGACCTCATGCGTGTACTTCTGATCGAAGACGAGCCGACCACCGCGAAAGCGATCGAGATGATGCTCGCCGCTGAAGGCTTCAATGTCTACACCACGGATCTGGGCGAAGAAGGCCTCGATCTGGGCAAGCTGTATGATTACGATATCATCTGCCTGGACCTCAATCTGCCGGACATGCACGGGTACGACGTCCTCAAGAAACTGCGCGTCGCCAAGGTGCAGACGCCGGTGCTGATCCTCTCGGGCGTCAGCGAAATGGATTCCAAGGTGCGCAGCTTCGGCTTCGGTGCCGACGATTACGTGACCAAGCCATTCCACCGCGAAGAGCTGATCGCGCGCATCCACGCCGTGGTGCGCCGGTCCAAGGGCCATTCGCAGTCGGTCATCCGCACCGGTAAGCTTGCCGTGAACCTGGATGCCAAGACCGTGGAAGTCGACGGCAACCGGGTGCACCTTACCGGCAAGGAATATGCGATGCTGGAGCTGCTTTCGCTCCGCAAGGGTACCACGCTAACCAAGGAAATGTTCCTCAACCATCTCTATGGCGGGATGGACGAGCCGGAACTGAAGATCATCGACGTCTTCATCTGCAAACTGCGCAAGAAGCTCAGCCTCGCCTGCGAAGGCGAAAACTATATCGAGACCGTCTGGGGCCGCGGCTATGTGCTGCGCGATATCGACGAGGACGGTACCGAACGCACCCGCGCCGCCTGAGCGGCCACGCGGATCGCTTTCTCCAAACCCGACGAAAGGTGGTGCCGTGGCACCGCCCTTTCTTCTATTCCGCCGTATCGATGAACCAGCGTTCGGTGCCTTCCAGGCCGATCGCGGTCAGCTTCCCGCTCTCCCACGCGCCGGTATCGATCCCAATACGGTGTCCGCGCTCCTCCACATCTTCGCTGATCGTGTGTCCATGCACGACCAGCTTGTCGAGCCGCCCCTTGTGGTCGAGAAACTCCTCACGAATCCAGCGCAGGTGCCGCGACTTTTGCCGGTCGAGCGGTACGTCCGGTTTGACGCCCGCATGCACGAACAGATAATCGCCGATCGCGATACTATCCTCGAAAGCTTCGATGAAGGCGGCATGTGCTTCGGGCACGACCTGCGGAATGCGCTGCGCCAGTTCGGCGTGGTCGAGCGCGTTCATTTCCGCTTCGGTAAGGCCGTAGCTTAGTACCGTCTCGCGCCCGCCGATCCGGTAGAAGAAGCGCGCAACTTCCTTTGACGGTGAACGCACCGCCTCCAGAAATACCTCTTCGTGATTGCCCGCGAGGAAGCGCACATTGCCGCGCCCTTCGCCGAGTTCCATTGCGCGCTCCACGACGCCGCGCGAATCGGGCCCACGATCGACAAGATCGCCCAGCAGGATCAGCGTGGTTTCCGCGTCTCCGCGTGCCGCATCGTCCGCATCGATCTTTGCCAGCAGCGCGTCGAACAGGTCCGCACGGCCATGGATATCGCCGATCGCGTAGACGCGCTGGCCGTCCGGAAGACTTGCCTTGCGTCCACGTGGTCCGACCACGTCATTTTTGCGTTTGAGAAGTCTCAGTACCATAAGGTCAAACAGATTGCCGAAAAACGCGCGCTTATAGCCTGCTTCGCTGAACTCAAGCTTGATCGCGTCATTCGGACGCGAAAGCCAGCCCCGCGCGTTCTTCGAGTCTTTTTGCCAGTTGCTCGCCGAACAGCGCGCCCGGCGTCCAGACGCCGCCATCGCTATCGTGCGCGCGCTCGGACAGCAGGATCGCCGTCTCCGCGATCATGCGGCTGGTGGAGCCATAGCCGGGATCGCGGTCTCCCTTCACGCCGAAGCGCGCGGTGCGACCGTCCGGCCATTCGCCGATGAACAAGACATCGTAAAAGCCCGCATCGCGCTCCGCTTTGCTTGGCCCCTCGCCCGGCTTGGGCCCCTTGTCGCCGGCCAGCGGATTGGCGTTGACCAGCATTTCGGCCGCCTTCTTGCCCATTTCGCCGGGGCTGGTGACGACCATCTCGTCATAGCGGAAATCCTCACCATAAGGATGGCCGAGCAGATGGTTGGTGCGGTGGACGTTCTTGGTGTTGATCGTCGCCATGATGAAAGGCGCGACCCAGCTATCCAGCGCATCGTCGATATGGGGGACGAGGCCCTTTGGCTGCTTCGGCCCCTCGAAGCCCGGGGTGAGCGAAAAGGGATCGGTGAGATAGCCGATTACCTTCGGGTCCTTCGCCGCTGCGGCCATCGTTGCCTTCAGGCTGGCCGCCGTGCCGCCCGAAAATCCGCCTTCCATTGCGCGGACGCGTCCCTTGATGCGCGGCGCGGCGGTGCCGTGGGTGGCGCGCGCATGCTTCTGAAGGAGCAGGACGCCGAGATCGAAGGGGATCGAATCGAATCCGCAGGAAAAGACGATTCGCGCACCCGTGCGAGCCGCCTCGGCCTGATGCAGATCGATCTGCTGGCGCATCCAAGCAGGTTCCCCGCACAGATCGCAGTAATCGGTGCCGGTCTTCGCGCAGGCGGCGACTAGTTCGTTGCCATGAAGCTGATACGGCCCGACGGTAGTGATTACGACAGCGGTGCGCTTGCACATCGCCTCCAGCGACGCCGGATCGGACGCATCCGCGGTAATCAGCGGCAGATCGGCAGGAGCCCCGATTTCGCTGCGCACCTGCGCCAGCTTATCCGGATTGCGTCCAGCCATCGCCCAGTTTAG
>JBELIU010000114.1:0-8657 GCA_042090735.1 Novosphingopyxis sp.
TGATCGTGATGCCACGCTCCTGCTCCTGCTCCATCCAGTCCATCGTGGCGGCGCCGTCATGAACTTCGCCGATCTTGTAGGACTTGCCGGTGTAGAACAGGATCCGCTCGGTCGTCGTGGTCTTGCCGGCGTCGATATGCGCCATGATGCCGATATTGCGGTATTTTTCGAGCGGATAATCGCGGGCCATGATGGCTACTCCAGGGGATGTAAGATTAAAGGTCCGATTCGAGAACCGGATTTTCGGGGGCGATATAGGAAGAGGGGCCGGTTTTGGCCAGCCCCTCTCCCCGTCATTCCGTTGATCGAGCGCTTACCAGCGATAGTGCGAGAAGGCGCGGTTGGCTTCGGCCATCCGGTGCGTGTCCTCGCGCTTCTTCACGGCATTGCCGCGGTTGTTGGCTGCGTCCATCAGCTCGCTCGACAGGCGGGCGGCCATGGTGGTCTCACCGCGACCGCGCGCGGCCGAGATCAGCCAGCGGATGGCCAGGGCCTGGGCGCGCTCGGGGCGAACCTCGACCGGCACCTGATAAGTCGCACCACCAACGCGGCGGCTGCGGACCTCGATGCCCGGCTTGATGTTGTTGAGGGCATCATGGAACAGCTGAATCGGATCGGTCTTGGCGCGCGCTTCGACCGTGTCGAGAGCACCATAGACGATGCGCTCGGCGGCAGACTTCTTGCCGTCATACATCAGGTTGTTCATGAATTTGGAAAGGACCACATCACCGAACTTAGGGTCGGGAAGGATCTCGCGCTTTTCTGGGCGACGACGACGTGACATATCTTATCTCCTGAACCCGGTTCTTACTTAGGACGCTTCGCGCCGTACTTCGAACGGCTCTGCTTGCGGTCCTTGACACCCTGCGTATCGAGCACGCCGCGAAGGACGTGATAACGCACACCGGGAAGGTCGCGCACACGGCCGCCGCGGATCAGCACGACGCTGTGCTCCTGCAGGTTATGGCCTTCGCCCGGGATGTAGGAGATGACTTCGCGCTGGTTGGTCAGGCGAACCTTGGCAACCTTACGCAGAGCCGAGTTCGGCTTCTTCGGTGTCGTCGTGTAGACGCGGGTACAAACGCCGCGCTTCTGCGGGTTCTGCTCCATCGCAGGGACCTTGCTCTTGGCCTTCTGCGGCACGCGACCCTTGCGGATCAGCTGATTGATAGTCGGCATAAATGCTTCACCTTGTATCTATTTCATGCCGGGGACCGGAGCGGAAAACCGCTTCTTTCCAAAACCCCGACGGCGGTTACTAGAACGCATGGCAGCGTGTGGTGACGGCGGGGCCAGCCCGTTGATCCGCCCGCCCCATGCGCGCTTGTTTCAGCCTGTTATTGGCTTGGGTTCCCATATAGGGACCGGCAATGCGGTCGCCAAACGGAAGCGCGGCCTTTAGAAGCTTGTGCGGAAAAGGTCAACGCCTGTTCGCACGCGCTCACCGCGCCCGCGTCGCTGGCGCCGAGGCTCAAGATCAATCGCTCCGCCGATGGCCCAGCACGCGGTTTTCCATGCGAATCCGCCAGACCAGCAGCGCGGCATTGAGGAAGGTGAAGACGATCGCCACCGTGTGCTCGTTCATGATCAGCGGCACCAGCGCGATTTCCGCGACCACCACCAGATAATTGGGGTGGGGAAAGATGCGGTATGGCCCTTTCCGGATGCGCGGGAAGTTGGGCGAGCTGATGAGCCTAGTGGTCCAGTAACGCCCCAGAGTGAACAGCGCCCAATAGCGCAGCGCCTGAGTCAGCGCGAACAGCACCAGCAGCAATAAATCGGGACGTGGGCCCGGAACGGCAAAGATCACGATGCAGATCAGCCAAGCGCTGTGCAACGCGATGAAGAGCGGATAGCCCTTCCGCCCGAATTCGTGCGCCCCTTCCTTGATCAACGCCCTCGTGTTGCGCTGCGCGATCGCAAGCTCGGTGATGCGCTGAAGGAAGACATAGGCGATCAGCAGCGCCGCCCAGGCAGGCCAGTCGACGATAGGCGTCATGGTCTCAGCACTCCGATTGCGCCGGTAAAGCCCGGGCCGAGTGCGGTTAGCAGAACCGGCTGCTCCTGTCGCTGCGCCAACAGGCGCTCCAGCACGAACAGCACGGTGGGGGAAGACATGTTGCCATATTGCCTCAGCACCTCCCGCGTGGCGGGAAGGCATATCTCGTCCGCGCCGGCATCGGGCACGAAATAGTCGGCTAGCGCATCGACCACCCTGCCCCCGCCCGGATGGCAGGCCGGTTCAGCCAAATCCCCCAGGGTCAGGCCCTCGTCTGACAGATAGGCGTCGCACAAGGGCGCGAACTCCTGGCCCACAAACGCAGGGATGTTCTTGGCAAGCACTAGGTCGAAGCCGGTATCGCCGATCTCCCAACCCATCATGTCGATACTGTCCGGCCATACGCGCTGGACGAAGCGACCGAAGCGCGGCCCCTTCCCCTCCCCTGTCAGCACCGCCGCGGCACATCCGTCCGCGAACAGCGCGGCGGCAACCACATCCTTCTTGTCCATCCGCTGATGATCGTAAGCGAGGCTGCACAGCTCCATCGCCACGAACAGCGTGCGCTTGCCCGGCGGCGTCAGATCGGCAGCGACGGACAGACCCAGCACACCGCCCGCGCAGCCATATCCGAACAGGGGCACGGTGCGCGTGCCGGGATCGAATCCCATAGCCTGCACCATGCGGCTCGGCAGGCTCGGCGTCAGCGTGCCGGTGGTGGATACAAACACGATCGTGTCGATCTCGGCCGGAGACATGGCCGCATCCGCGAGCGCCTTTTCCGCCGCGCGGCGGAACAGGTCCGCGCCCACCTGCTCATAGGTGGCGGCCCGTTCGGGCCAGCTGCGGGCACGCATGTAGAAATCGACGGGGCGGGCGATACGGCGCTGCTCGATCCCGGTATTGACGAGGATCGTTTCCATGCGCCCGGGCATCGGCATGCCGCGCCCAGCCTCGATGATGGAAAGTACCTCGCTCTGCAGGAGGACGGTGTGCGGAACGGCGGTGCCGATCGATCGCAGATGGGCCAAAGACAAGCGCTCCGATAAATTCACAAGGCCACAAGATCTTGAGTCCCCATACGGATGTAGTCCGGCAAAAGCCGCCCGTCGCCAACCGAAATGTTGGTTGGGGGCAACTTCACGAAATTTTCACGCAGGCGACTTCGCCACGACGCGCGGCCTACGTCGCCGCGTAACACCCCGGCCCACTGGCGTGCGCACAATAACCGCCAACAGAGGGCTCTCTTCCATGCGCTTCACATCCCACGCCGCCATCGCTATTTCGCTCGCCGCCATCGGATCCAGCGGTGCGCAGGCCCAGATGGCCGATCGCGCTGCCGACCGCGCCGACAGCGCTCCGATGGATGCCGAAATCGTCGTTACCGCGCAAAAGCGCGCCGAATCGATCAGCGACGTTCCGCTCACCGTCAGCGCGCTGAGCGGAGAAGCGCTCAAGGAAATCGGCGTCGATGAATTCGACGAGGTGGCCGCCTACATCCCCGGCCTGATCGTGCAGGAGCAAAGCCCCAACAACCCCGGTTTCGTGATCCGCGGCATCACGTCGGATTCGGGCAGCGCGCAGATCGCGCCGCGCGTTTCCATCTATTATAACGGAATCGACGTTTCGCGCTCACGCGGCTCCTATTTCGATCTGTTCGATATCGAGCGGATCGAGGTGGTGAAGGGCCCGCAGGCCACGCTCTTCGGAACCGCCTCCACCATCGGCGCGATCAGCGTCATCACCAACCGGCCGACGCCGGAAGAAAGCGCTTCCGCCTCCGTCAGCTACGGCAATTTCAACGCGGTGCAGGCCAATGCCGTGGTGAACGGCGGAACCGAGTTCATCTCCGGGCGCCTCGCCGCCGTCTACAAATATCGCGACGGCTATGTCCGCAATATCGGCGGCCAGCCGGGCACGGTCAGCGGCAATCAGGTCGGCATCGCGCAGGATGATCTGAACGGCGTCGATCAGTTCGGCGTACGCGGATCGATCCGCGTCAATCCGGCCGCGGGGGGCCATATCGATTTCATCGCCACTTATGAACAGCAGCGCAATCCCGGCACGGCGTTCAAATCCGGCACGCTGCCGCCCACCGGCGGTGACACCAGCCCGTACAGCTTCGCCGAGCTTGGCGGATCGCCGTTCAGCGAGAGCGTGCTGGGCCTGCCCAAGTTGGGCCTCAACCGCGAAGTCTACGACGCCCATGTCAGCATCGTATTCCCGATCGGCGATGCCTGGCAGCTCGATTCCATCACCGGGTACCGCAAGTTCGACAGCCTGGAAGTGTTCGATGCCGACGGCTCGGGCCTGTTTTTCCTGGAATTCGCGGAGGATGCGAAGGGCCAGCAGATGAGCCATGAAACCCGCGTCAGCTATGGCAGCGATGAGTTTCGCGGCTTCGCGGGCTTCAACATCTTCCATGAAGAAGGCACGCAGGGCGTCCCCTTCTCCACCGATGAAGGCACCTATATCGCCTGCGCGCCATTTCCGGCCTTTGCGCCCGTTCAGGCCGTGCTGTCGGGCGCACAGGGCGGCGCCAATCCCTGTTACAGCGCGGCAGCGGGATATGCCGCACCCAATGCCAGCGCGATCCTTACGCGCGGCGCGGCAAGCATTATTCCCTATTCCAGCTTCTTCGAAAATGGCAGCAAGAATACGAGCTATTCGGTCTTTGCCGATGGCACCGCGATCTTCGGTCCGCTCGAGCTGACCGCTGGGCTGCGTTATCTCTACGAAGAGCGCCAATCGACCTATGTCTCCCGCCAGCCGGGCAGCCAGGTTTTCGCCGGCCTCGGCGTTCCCGGGGTCTCGCTGCTCGGCGCGGTCGACACCGATGGCCAGACATTCCGCGCCGGTGACAGCTTTGATGCTTTCCTTCCGCGCTTCAACGCGCTTCTGCGCGTTACGCAGGATATCAATGTCTACGCCACCATCTCGAAGGGCCGCCGATCGCCCGTCATCAGCCTCAGCGCCCGCAACCCGCGCGCCGGCGAAACCGGGCCGCAGCCAGCCTGACGCTCGTCGATGCGGAGACGGTGTGGAACTATGAAGGCGGCATCAAGGGCAGCGTAGGCGGGTTCACCGGATCGCTCGGCGCCTTCTATCAGGATTACAACAATTTCCAGACGAGCCTCGTTACCCAAGAGGACACCGTGGACCAGAACGGCAATCCGGTGCCTGCTGGCACCGTCATTCCGGTGAATGCCGGTCAGGCACAGAATTTCGGCATTGAGGTGGAAGCCAGCTACCGCGTCTCGCGCACGCTGCGCCTGTTCGCCAATTACGCCTATATCGACGCCAAGATCGGCGAACCGGCCGAGGGCGCGGCCGGCCAGTTCTCCTTTCAGGACAGCCGCTTCCGCCTGACACCGCAGCACAGCGCTTCGGGAGGCGCGGAATTCAACGCGGATCTTGGCGGAGGCACGGAAGTCTTCTTCACTCCCAACGCCACCTATCAGAGCCGCATCTTCTTCGAGGTGCCGAACGATCCGTCGACCAGCCAAGGCGGCTACGTCCTGGTCAACCTGCGCGGCGGCGTGACCTTCGACGACGGCCGTTACGAAATCAGCGGATTTGCCCGCAACCTCCTCGACAAGGACTATCTGATCGATGCGGGCAATACCGGCGGGTCCTTCGGCACCACCACCTATATCGCCGGTGAGCCGCGCCTCTATGGCATTCAGCTCGCCACGCGCTTCTGATCCAACCAACATGAAGATGGCGATTTCGGCGATGGCAGGGCATCGTCCGGAATCGCCAATTCCCTCACGGGTCACGGGACGGTCGTGAAAATGGTGCATCCGCGCCGCCCCTGACCCAAGCGAAAGGTATCCGCATGACACTCCAGATCGATCGGCGCCTGCTTCTTCAGGCTGGAACATTCGGCATCGGCGCGCTGGCCATTCCCGGCGCGGCTTTCGCCTTCCAGTCGGCCACGGGCTTCTCCCACGGCGTAGCGTCGGGCGAACCGAGCCAGGATTCGGTGCTGCTGTGGACACGCTATGTCGGCAGCGGCGATACGCGCCTGACGGTTGAGGTAACCGACCCGGCAACCGGCCGGGTGGTCGGCGGCGGATCGACCAGCGCCTCGCCGACCCGCGATTATTGCGCCAAGCTGGTGGTCGACGGGTTGAAGCCCGGCCGCTGGTATTATTATCGCTTCATCGCACCCGATGGCAGCGCCTCCCCGCAGGGACGCACGCGCACGCTACCCGATGGCGAAACCGCAAAATTCCGCATGGGCGTGTTCAGTTGCTCCAACATGCCCTTCGGCTATTTCAACGCTTATGCCGCCGCCGCGGCGCGCGACGATCTCGACCTCATCATGCATCTGGGCGATTATTTCTATGAGTATGGGCCGGGCACTTATCCGGATGTCGCCTTGCCCGGCCGTGCGGTGCAGCCCGACCATGAGATACTGACGCTGGCCGATTATCGCCTGCGCTATCAGAGCTACCGCGCCGATCCGGACCTGCAGCGCGTCCACCAGCTATGGCCGATGCTGGCGCAGTGGGACGATCATGAGATTGCCAACGATTCCTGGAAGCATGGCGCGCAGAACCATCAGCCGAACGAGGGTGATTACGAGGTGCGCAAGCGCGTCGCGCGGCGCACCTATCGCGAATGGATGCCGGTGCACGATTTACCGGATACCGAGGATCAGTGGAAAAGCTACCGCGTGGGCGATCTGGCCACCATCCTGCTTACCGAAAGCCGCCTCCATGCGCGTGCCAAGCAGTTCGATCTGGCCGAAGTGTTGCAGGGCAAGGGCAATATCGAGGCCGCGCTGGTGGAATTCCGCGACCAGACCTATCGCGATCCCGCGCACAGCATGCTGGGCGTGGACCAGGAACGCTGGTTCGCGGACGAACTCAAGCGATCGGTCGGCGCGGGCGAGAAGTGGCAGATCTGGGCGCAGCAGACGGTAATAGGCTCCCTGCGCATGCCGGTTCAATCACTCGAGTGGATCCCCGCAAGCGCGCCCGAATATGCCAAGCAGCGCGCTGCCATCGGTGCGCTGGCGAGCAAGGCCGGCCTGCCGTTCAATTTCGACAGCTGGGATGGCTATCCCGCCGCACGCAGCCGCGCGCTGAAGGCGGCGCAGGATGCGGACGCGGACCTCGTGGTACTGTCGGGCGACAGCCACAATGGCTGGGCGTTCGATCTGACAGAAGATGGCCGGCCGTCCGGCGTGGAATTCGCCGGCCACAGCGTGACCTCGCCGGGCATGGAGAGCTATTTTTCCACCTTCCCCGCAACCGCCTTGGAGGCCGCCATCCGGGAGACCAATCCGATGTTGAAATGGGCGAATTTCGGCAAGCGCGGCTACATGACCGTAGACCTGACGCCGTCGGCCGCGAGCTGCGACTGGCACTATGTG
The DNA here is from genome assembly GCA_042090735.1 of Novosphingopyxis sp. Taxonomy (GTDB): domain Bacteria; phylum Pseudomonadota; class Alphaproteobacteria; order Sphingomonadales; family Sphingomonadaceae; genus Novosphingopyxis. The sequence continues at coordinate 7,383 of JBELIU010000114.1, forward strand.
AGCGACATCGCACAGCGGTCCAGCGCCATCACCGGCGCGCACAATCAAACGGCGCGGCGCGGCGAACGCGTTTTGAACAAGGCCTAGAACAGCCGTTCCGCTTCCTCAACACCGGGAAAAGAAGTTTGAGCTGTCCTACAAGAAAGAGCCGCCGCATTAGCGTGCGGCAGCTCTTTCTTATCGTCCATCTACGGCTTTTGCGAACGGCTCTATCAGGAGCTACGCGGGCAAAGCAAAGGCCCTGCCCCGTATGCGGACCATCGCGACTTTCCGTTCGCAATAAGCCCGCCTCGTTCGCAATGAGGCTTAGCCTTGCGGGCGTCCGCCACCGCCGCTGCGATTCGTGCGGCGACGACGGCTGCCGCCACCGGGCTTGCCGGCGGACGGACCACGGTTCTGGCCGGGGGCGCGCTGGCCGCCTTTGCCTTCACCGCCGCGGCGCTCGCCGGAAGGTTTGCGCGCTCCGTCACGGCCGGCCGGCTTGCCGCCCGCGCCCGCTGCGCGCGGCTTGAAGCGCTGCTGGCGCTGGCCGCCCATCTGCGGCGGAGGAAGCTCCTCGATCTCCGGCTTGTCGAAACCCTTGGGCAGCGGCTCGATCTCGAGCTTCATCTTGATGGTACGCTCGATATCGCGCAGCCACTGGCGCTCCTCTGGTCCCACCAGCGCAATCGCGGTGCCGCTGGCATCCGCACGCGCCGTCCGGCCGATGCGGTGCACATATTGCTCCGGCACATTGGGAAGTTCGTAGTTGAACACATGCGACACGCCCGAGACGTCGATACCGCGCGCGGCGATGTCGGTCGCCACCAGCACGGAGACGCCACCGCGCCTGAAGGCATTGAGCGCCTTTTCACGCTGCGGCTGGCTCTTGTTGCCGTGGATCGCCACGGCGTCGATACCGACGCGTTCCAAATGCTTCACCAGCCGGTCCGCGCCATGCTTGGTGCGGGTGAACACGAGCGCACGGTCAATATCTGAATCGTTTAAGAGTTGCCCCAGCAGGCGCAACTTATCGCCGTTCGCGACGTGCAAGACCCCTTGGCTCACCCGCTCTGCGGTGGTGCTTTCGGGGGCGACAGAAACGCTGACGGGATCATCCAAATATTTGGCGGCTAGATCCGCAATCGGCTTCGGCATGGTCGCCGAGAAGAGCAGTGTCTGGCGATCATCCGGCACTTGCGCGATGATTTTGTTGAGGTCTCTAATGAAGCCCATATCCAACATTTGGTCGGCTTCATCGAGCACTAACGTCGAAACTTCATTAAAGTTAAGCGT
>JBELIU010000115.1:0-8646 GCA_042090735.1 Novosphingopyxis sp.
GGATCGAGGGCGATCTGTTCGTCGACAGCTCGGGGTTTGCCGCCGTGCTCGCCGAAAAGACACTGGGCGCGCGCTTCCTGCCGTTCGCGCAAAATCTGTTCAATGACCGCGCGGTGGTGATGCCGACGCCCGCCGCCGAAGCACCGCCCATCGCCACCACGGCCACCGCTTTGACCGCAGGCTGGGCCTGGTCCATCCCGCTCACCGCGCGCACCGGAAATGGCTATGTCTATTCGAGCCGTCATTTGTCGGACGACGCGGCGGAGACCGAACTGCGCCGCCATCTCGGCCTGCTGGACGATCCAGCCGAGGCGCGTTTCCTGAACATGAAGGTTGGGCGGCTGGAAGACAGCTGGACCGCCAACTGTCTTGCCGTCGGTCTGGCCCAAGGCTTCATCGAACCGCTGGAGGCGACCGCACTGCACATCGTCATCGCCACGGTCGAGGAATTCATCAGCGCTTATGAAGCAGGCGATTTTGCTGCGCAGCATAAAGCGCGGTTCAACGCCCGCATCGCGCGCCGATACGAAGGCATTCGCGATTATATCGTCGCGCATTACCGGCTGAGCCACCGCAGCGGCGATTATTGGCGCGAGGTGGCGGCGATGGATTTTCTCTCCGACGACCTCAAGGCGATGATGACCGCCTGGTTCACTGGACAAGATTTGGCAGAGACGATTGCGCGGCGCGATATTGCGGGCTTCTACGCCAATGCAAGCTGGCACTGTCTGTTCGCCGGATATGGCACCTTTCCCGATGATGCGAAGCTTCGCGCGCCCACGCTGCAGGAGCGGATCGATGAAACGATGGCGACGGCATTCCTTGCGCGCTGCGCGCTGAACTTTCAGGATCATACGGGGCAGCTGGCAGAACTCCGTTCCCAAGGCTGAACTCCGCTGCCGAAAGGGAACGCTGCGCTTTGAGGCTTTGCGGCGCCGGGCGAAGCCGATAGCAGAGCGTCCCGACGCATCCGGGAGAGCCGCCGTGACCGAACCGAACAAGACCGCCGCCGCGCTGATCGAGGCGAGCCGCACCGTCGTGGTGAAGGTCGGCAGCTCGCTGCTGTTCGATCGCGAACGCGCCCGGCCGCGCATCGCCTGGCTGCATGCGCTGGCCGAAGATCTCGCCGCGCTGCGGGAGGCGAACAAGCGCGTGGTCGTGGTCACCAGCGGTGCGATGGCGTTCGGCTGGCAGCGGCTGGGCCTTGCCCGATCCGATGTCGTGACCGAGCGACAAGCGGCCGCGGCGGCTGGCCAGACGCTGCTGATGAGCGCCTGGGAGGCCGCGCTGGGCCCGCATGACATCGTCGCCGCACAGCTGCTGCTGTCTGCTGGCGATATCGAGGCGGAGCGGCGCGGCGCCAACGCGCGCGGCACGCTGGAGACGCTGCTGGCACAAGGGGCCGTGCCGGTAATCAACGAGAACGATTCGGTTGCAACCGAAGAACTGCGCTTTGGCGACAATGACCGGCTTTCGGCCAGCGTCGCGCAGTTGGCGGGCGCGGACCTTCTCATCCTCCTGTCCGATGTCGAGGGCCTGTTCGCCGCCGATCCGTCCACCGATCCGGATGCCGAGCATCTGCCTTGGCTTGCCGCAATCACGCCGGAGATCGAGGCGATGGCGGGCGTCAGCCGCTCCGGTCTGGGCACCGGCGGCATGGCCACCAAGATTGCCGCGGCGCGCTTTGCCGCGCAGAATGCCTGCGCGACGATCATCGCCAGTGGTCAGGCCGCGCACCCGATCGAACGGCTGCGCACGGGCGCACGCGCCACGGTGGTGGCAAGCGAATAGATTCAGCGCGACGTCCTAAAAGCGGCAAACGATCAAAAAAATCGCCCTTCGCGCAATTTTAGGTCTTGCCCTGAGCCTGTGATGATATAGGAAGCCGCCAAGCGGCACTTCGGCCGTGTGAGCAGGATTTGTATTCGCATGACGGCAAGCGCCGCCATCTTCGTAAACACCCCGGGCCCCGGCTATGTCGGCGTCCTCCTTCCGCTCGTAGTATTTCTTATTCCCGAACAGGAGGGGCGCCCCTGAGCTGAACCAAGGCTCATCGGATCGCAAAGTGCCCCGCTCCCCACCGGACGCGGGGTTTTTTATTGGGCCCTCCGAACCAGTCGCAACAGCCACAGGCCGATCGATACATGACCGACGATAACAGCAAACGCTCCGACGCGATCACCAAGGGCGCGGCCAAGGCACCGGCCCGCGCCATGCTGCGCGGCGCAGGCTTCACCGATGATGACATGCGCCAGCCGATGGTCGCGCTGATCAACAGCTGGACCAGCGTTTCCCCGTGCAACATGCATCTCCAGATGCTGGCCGAGCCGTTGCGCAAGGGCCTGCGCGATGGCGGCTGCACGCCGGTGGATTTCAACACCATTGCCGTCACGGACGGGATCGCGATGGGCGGCGAGGGCATGCGCGCCTCGCTGATCAGCCGCGAAGTGATCGCCGATTCGATCGAGCTGGCAGTGAAGGGCCACAGCCTGGACGCCGCCGTCATCATCGTCGGTTGCGACAAGACCATCCCCGCCGCGGCGATGGCACTGGCCCGGCTCGATATCCCCGGCCTCATCTTCTACGGCGGCACGATCATGCCCGGCAATCTGAAGGGCAAGGACCTGTCCATTCAGGACGTGTTCGAAGCGGTCGGTGCGCACGCCAAGGGCGATATGTCCGATGCGGAGCTGGACGAAGTCGAGCGCGCGGCCTGCCCCGGTGCGGGCGCATGTGGCGGGCAGTTCACCGCCAACACCATGGCGATGGCCATGGCGTTCCTGGGGCTTTCTCCGATGGGTTCGGGCGATCCGCCCGCGATCAGCAAGGACAAGGGGCTGGAAGCGCAGCGCTGCGGCCGTCTGGCCGCGCAGATGGCGCATGACAAGATCAGCGCGCGCAGCTTCATCACCGAGGCGAGCCTGCGCAACGCCGCGACCGCGGTCGTCGCGTCGGGCGGCTCAACCAACGCCGTGCTGCATCTGCCCGCCATTGCGGCCGAAGCGGGCGTGCCCTTCTCGATCGAAACGTTCGACGAGCTGACCCGCAGCGTCCCCGTCATCACCGATCTGAAGCCCGGCGGGCGCTATCTCGCGCGCGATCTGTACGAAGCCGGCGGCGTCCGGCTGGTCGGCAAGCGCCTGGCCGGTGCCGGGCTGCTGCAGGACAGTAAGACCGTCAGTGGCCGCACGCTGTTCGAGGAACTGGACGAGGCCGAAGAAACCGAAGGTCAGAAGGTCGTCCACACCGTCGAAAGCCCGGTCAAGAAGTTCGGCGGCTTGCGCATCCTCTACGGCGATCTCGCGCCGGAGGGCGCAGTCCTGAAGACCGCTGCCGAGGGCGCGTTGAACTTCAGCGGCCCGGCCCGCGTTTTCGACGGAGAGGAAGCGGCCTTTGCCGCCGTCTCCAACCGCGAAATCGTGGCCGGCGATGTCGTCGTCATCCGTCATGAAGGGCCCAAGGGCGGCCCCGGCATGCGCGAGATGCTGGCGACCACCGCCGCACTCGCCGGACAGGGACTTGCCGACAAGGTCGCGCTGATCACCGACGGTCGTTTTTCCGGCGCCAGCCACGGCTTCGTCATCGGCCATGTCTCGCCCGAAGCGGCACGCGGCGGGCCGATCGGCCTGATCGAGAGCGGCGACACCATCACCATCGATGCCGAAGCGCGCCGCATCGACGTCGATTGCGATTTCGACGCACGCCGCGCCTCGCACACGCCCAAGGCCCCCAACAAAATGGGCGGCGTGTTCGACAAATATGCGCGGCTCGTTTCCTCCGCCGCCATCGGCGCGGTCACGATCGAGACCGACGCCCCCTCACCCTCTCCGAACAATTCATAAGGAAAGCGAAGCATCATGAAGGTCTATTCCGAGAACGACGCCAATCCGGCCGCCGTCAAGGACTCCCCCGTCGCCGTTATCGGCTATGGCAGCCAGGGCCGCGCCCACGCGCTGAACCTGCACGATTCAGGCTGCGACGTGATCGTCGGCCTGCGCGAAGGCAGCAAGACGGCGGAAAAGGCGAAGGCGGACGGCCTCAAGGTGATGACCGTTGCCGAAGCGACCAAGGCCGCCAAGCTGATCGCGCTGCTGACGCCCGACATGAGCCATGAGGCGATCTTCGACGCCGAAATCGCGCCCAACCTGTCGGATGGCGACGCGCTGCTCGTCGCGCATGGCTTCACCGTCCTTTACGGCCGCATCAAGCCGGCCGAGGGCATCGACGTCATCATGGTCGCGCCCAAGGGTCCCGGCGATCTCGTTCGCCGCGAATATGAGCGCAAGCGCGGCGTCCCTGCGCTGTTTGCGGTCCATCAGGACGCGAGCGGCAAGGCGCAGGAAAAGGCGCTGGCCTATGCCGCGCTGATCGGCGGCGCGACGGCGGGCGTGCTGAAGACCACCTTCAAGGAAGAGACCGAAACCGATCTGTTCGGCGAGCAGGCCGTCCTGTGCGGCGGCGCGACCGAGCTGGTCCTGGCCGGGTACGAGACGCTGGTGAACGCCGGCTATCAGCCGGAAATCGCCTATTATGAGTGCCTGCACGAACTGAAGCTGATCGTCGATCTGCTCTATGAAGGCGGCCTGGAGAAGATGCACGAGTTCATCAGCGAGACCGCGATCTACGGCGATCTCGTCTCCGGCCCGCGCGTCGTGAACGATGAAACGCGTGCGCGCATGAAGGATGTGCTCACCGATATTCAGGACGGCACCTTCGCGCATAACTGGATCCTGGAGAACCAGGCTGGGAAGACGCGCTACAACAAGATGCTGGAAAACGACCTCGCCCACCCGATCGAGGAAACCGGAAAGCAGCTGCGCGCGCTGATGCCGTGGCTGCAGACCGGCTCGAACACAGCCAAGAACTGAACGACTCCCTAGAGTCAGGCCGAACAGGAACCGACCTCATGTCCACTCTTCCCGCGACCACGATCGAAGAACCAGCCATCGCCACCCGCACGGGTGCCGAGCTGCTGGTCGACACGCTGGAGCGTCTGGGCGTGGAGTCGGTGTTCGGCTATCCCGGCGGCGCGATCATGCCGGTGTATGACGCGCTCGCCCGTGGGAATGTGAAACACTACCTCGTCCGGCACGAACAGGCCGCCGCCTTCGCCGCCGATGCGGCAGGGCGGATGTCGGGCCGCGCGGGCGTCTGCATCGCCACCAGCGGGCCGGGCGCCACCAACTTGATCACCGGCATCGCCAATGCCTTCATGGACTCCGTTCCGATGGTCGCGATCACCGGGCAGGTGCCGCAGACGCTGATGGGCACCGATGCCTTTCAGGAAATCGATATCTTCGGCCTGACCCTGCCGATCGTGAAGCACAGCGTCGTCATCCGCCATCCGCAGGACATTCCGGCTGCGCTGGCCGAGGCCTTTGCCATTGCAGAAGGCGGCCGCCCCGGCCCCGTTCTGGTCGATCTGCCCAAGGACGTTCAGCAGGCCGTTTGCGGGCAGTGGGACGATCCGATGGAAGGCGACGATCTGCGACCCTCGCCCAGCCCCGAGAGTCTGGAGCAGGCCGAGAAGCTGATCGCGGGCGCGAAAAAGCCGCTCCTCTATATCGGCGGCGGCGTCGGCCGATCGAACGCGACCGATCTGGTCCGCGAAATTTCCGAACGCACCGGCATCCCTGCCGTCGCCACCTTGCAGGGCCTGGGCGTCCTGCCGGTCGAGCATCCCAATTTCGTCGGCATGCTGGGCATGCATGGCGGGCGTGCGGCCAATATGGCGGTGCAGGAATCGGACCTGCTGATCGTGGTCGGTGCGCGCTTCGACGATCGCGCCACCGGCAATCTGGCGGGCTTCGCGCCGAACGCCTCCGTCGTTCACATCGATACCGATGCGGCCGAGTTCGGCAAGCTGCGCCACGCGCATTCCACCATGTGCGGCGATCTGAAGCGCTGCCTGCGCAGCATCGAGTTCACGCCCGGCGATATCGCCGAATGGCAGGCCGAAACGCGCCGCCTTAAGGAAGAATATGCGCCGCGTTACGATGCGCCCGGCAATGGCGTTTTCGCGCCCGAACTGCTGAAGAAACTGTCCGAGCGCGCGGGCGACGATTTCGTCGCGGCCTGCGATGTCGGCCAGCACCAGATGTGGGTGGCACAGCATTGCCGCTTCTCCCGCCCGCAGGCGCATCTGACCAGCGGCGGCCTGGGGGCCATGGGCTATGGCCTGCCCGCCGCGATCGGCGCGAAGGTTGCCGAGCCGGACGCCACCGTCGTCTGTGTTTCGGGCGATGGCAGCTTCATGATGAACGTGCAGGAGCTGGCCACGCTGCGGCGCTACAACATCCCTGTGAAAATCGTGCTTCTGGACAATTCGATGCTGGGCCTGGTGCGCCAGTGGCAGGAGCTGTTCTTCGAGGGCAATTATTCCGAAGTGGATCTCAGCGACAATCCCGATTTCGTGGAAGTCGCCAACGCTTTCGGGATCGAGGCCTTTTCGGTCGATCTCAGGTCCCAGGTGGACGATGCGATCGACCGGCTGCTGGCCGCCAAGGGGCCGATCCTGGCCCATGTCCGGATCGATCCGGAAGAAAATGTCTGGCCGCTGGTGCCGCCGGGCAAATCCAACGCCGAAATGATGGAGAGTAAGTGGTGAGCATTCAGAACATCCGCATCGAATTCGCTTTTGCCGAAGGTGCTCTCCGCCGACTTCTCGGAGTGATCGAGGCGCGCGGCTGGGCCATTCGCTCCATGCAGATGGGCTCCGACGGAGATCGCTCGATCATGACCCTGTCGCTGGGGCCGCGCGACGGCACCCGGAAGATCGAAACATTGATCCGGCAGGTCAGCCGCGTCTACGGCGTCGTTTCCGCGCAGCACATCGACGGCGCAACCAGTTTTATCAGGGAGATTCCCCGTGCCGCAGCAGGATAAGATTTCCGAACCGGAGAGCGATGTAGGCGGCGTACGCCGCATCGCGATTTTCGACACCACCCTGCGTGATGGCGAGCAGGCGCCCGGCTTTTCGATGAGCACGGAGCGCAAGCTCGCCATCGCCCGCGCCCTGGCAGACCTGAAAGTGGACGTGATGGAAGCCGGCTTTGCCGCCGCCTCCCCCGGCGATGCCGAGGCGGTGGCGCGGGTGGCCGAGGAGATCACCGGCCCCGTCATCTGTTCGCTCGCCCGCACCCGCGACGGCGATATCGAGGCAGCCCACCGCGCGCTCGAAAAATCCTCCAACAACCGCCTGCATCTGTTCATCGGCACCAGCCCGCTTCACCGCGAGGCGAAGCTGCGCATGGACCGCGATCAGGTGTTGAAGGAAATCGAACGCTCCATCGGTGTGGCTCGCGGCAAGTTCGGCCAGATCGAATTTTCGGCCGAGGACGCGATCCGCACCGAACGCGACTTTCTGATCGAGGCGCTGCAGGTGGCCGCCGATGCGGGCGCGGACGTGCTGAATGTGCCCGACACCGTGGGCTACACCAGCCCGGAAGAGATGTACGAGCTGTTCCGCGATCTGTGCGCGAACATCAAACGGCAGGATCATGTGGTCTTTTCCACCCACTGCCATGACGATCTGGGCATGGCGGTCGCCAACAGCCTGGCCGCTATTCGTGGCGGCGCGGGGCAGATCGAATGCTCGATCAACGGCATCGGCGAGCGCGCGGGCAACTGCGCGCTGGAAGAGGTGGTGATGGCGATGAAGACCCGCGCCGATCATTACCGCGCCGATACCGGCATCCGCACGCAGGGCCTCTACGCCGCCAGCGGTCTCCTGGCCGAAAGCACCGGCAATGCGCCGCCGCGCAACAAGGCGGTGGTGGGCCGCAATGCCTTTGCCCATGAGGCCGGCATCCACCAGCACGGCATGCTGGCCAACCGCCAGACCTATGAGATCATGGAACCGTCCGACGTCGGCATGCCCTCCACTCTGGTGCTGGGCAAACATTCGGGCAAGCACGCCCTGCGCGCCCGGCTGGAGACGCTGGGCTATGATATAGGCGACAACCGGATGGAGACGGTGTTTGCCGACTTCAAAACGCTCGCCGATGCCAAGCGCGAGGTGACCGACAATGATCTGGTTGCCATGATCGAGGGCGACGATGTGGCGAACGTCTGGCATCTGGTGCGCGCCGAACTGCGCACCGGCACCAAGGCAACGGCGAACCCCACCGCCAAGCTGGTGGTCGATCACCGCGATCGCGGGCGCCTCAGCGCCATCGGCCACGGCACTGGCCCGTTCGAGGCGCTGTCCGATGCCTTCTGCATCGTTGCGGAGGTGGACGGCACGCTCGACAGCATCGATGCGCACCAGCTGGCGCGCGAGATGGACATCGAAGTCGGGCTGACCGTGCAGGGACAGAAGATTGTCGGCCGCAGCCAGAACACCGATGTGATCGTCGCCGCCGCCGAGGCCTTGCTCGCTGCGTTCAACAATTATGCGCGCAAAGTAGCCAGCGCCGCCGAACCAGCGGAAGCGGACGCATGACCGCCCGAAGCCTGTTCGACAAATTGTGGGATCGCCATGTCGTCGTGCCCGAAAGCGCCGATGCACCGGCGGTGCTCTATATCGACCTGCACCTGATCCATGAGGTGACGAGCCCGCAAGCCTTTTCGGAACTGGAACGGCGCGGCCTTCCCGTCCGCCGTCCGGACCGGACCAAAGCAACCTTGGATCACAGCACGCCCACC
>JBELIU010000116.1:0-8615 GCA_042090735.1 Novosphingopyxis sp.
ATCGGCTGCGTACCATCCTCGTCCACCTCCTTGCAAACGCCGCCGAAGCCAGCCCCGGCGGCGCGCCGATCCGCTTTCGCAGCCACAGCGATGGGGAGACCGTGCGCCTCGACCTGATCGATCAGGGATGCGGGATGGACGAGGCTTTCCTTGCCGATCTGCTCTTCCGCCCCTTCCAGTCCAGCAAGCCGGATGGTTTCGGCATCGGTGCCTATGAGGCGCGCACGCTGGCCCGCGCCATGGGCGGCGATGTCACCGCCACCAGCCGCGCCGGCGAGGGATCGATCTTCACCATCAGCCTGCCCGCCGCGCCGGGCCAGATCCGAAAGGAGGCCGCGTGATGGCCGAGGCCAAACCCAAGCTGCTCGTGATCGAGGATGACGAGGGGCTGCAGCGACAGCTGAAATGGGCCTATGAGGATTGGGAGGTGCTGGCCGCCGGCAACCGTGCCGAGGCGATTGCGCTGCTGCGTTCCGAGGAGCCGCAGGTGGCCACACTGGACCTGGGCCTGCCGCCCGATCCGGACGGCACCAGCGAAGGCTTCGCGACGCTGGAAGAGATGCTGCGGCTGAAACCCGATCTGAAGGTGGTGGTCGCTTCCGGCCATGGGCGGCGTGAAAGCGCGCAGTCCGCCATCGCGGGCGGTGCGTGGGATTTCTACCAGAAGCCTGTCGATATCGAGGAATTGCAGCTGATCGTGGCGCGCGCCTTCCATGTCGGCACGCTGGAACGCGAGAACCGCCGGTTGAGCGAGGCCGCCCCGCCGGGCGAGGGCGCCTTTGCGAGCCTCATTACCGCCGCGCCCGAGATGGCGAAGACGTTGCGCACGCTGGAGCGCGTGGCCGCCACGCAGGTATCCGTGCTGCTGCAGGGGGCCAGCGGGACGGGCAAGGAACTGCTGGCCAAAGGCGTCCATGCCGCAAGCGACCGCGCAGGCGGACCGTTCGTCGCGATCAATTGTGCCGCGATCCCCGAAACGCTGCTCGAGGCGGAACTGTTCGGCCATGAAAAGGGGGCGTTCACCGGGGCGGTGCGCACCGTGCAGGGCAAGATCGAACTGGCAGAGGGCGGGACACTGTTTCTGGACGAAGTCGGCGATATTCCCTTGCCACTTCAGGTGAAGCTGCTGCGCTTTGTGCAGGAGCGCGTGATCGAGCGGGTCGGCGGGCGCCGCGCGATCCCCGTTGATGTCCGCATTCTCACCGCCACGCACCGCGATCTGGCGGCGATGATCGCCGAGGAGACCTTCCGTGAGGACCTCTACTATCGCCTCGCCGAGATCGTGGTGCCCATCCCCGCTCTGGCCGAGCGCACCGGCGATGCCGCGCTGCTGGCAAAACATTTCCTCGGGCGCTTTGCCGCAGAAATGAATGCGCGCGTCAGCGGCTTCGCACCCGATGCCGTCGCCGCGCTGGAGGCGCATGGCTGGCCGGGCAATGTGCGGGAGCTGGAAAACCGCATGAAGCGCGCCGTCATCATGGCCGATGGGAAGAACATCCGCGCCGCCGACCTAGATCTCGATGCGCCGGAGGATGACGACGACCGGGAAGCGATTAACTTGAAGGCCGTGCGCGAGATTGCAGACCGCAAGGCGATCCGCCGCGCCATCGCGCGCACCGGCGGCAATATCTCCGGTGCGGCGAAGCTGCTCGGCATCAGCCGCCCCACTTTGTACGATCTCCTGAAGCAGTATGAATTGCAGACCTGATCGCACCCATCTGCGCCGCTGGAGGACAGGCCTGTGCGCCGCGCTGCTGCTGGCGATCGGGTTGCCCCTTGCTGCGCAGGACGGCAGCTCGCCGGCCACGCAGGCCATTGCCGCGGCGGATCGTTTTGCCGCCGCGCAGAATTATCGCGCCGCGCGGGTGGAACTGCTCAACGCCGTGCAGAAAGATCCGGACTGGGCGCCCGCGCGCGTCGCGCTTGCCGAGGTCAGCCTGCGTCTTGCGGACCCCGACAGCGCGGATGCTGCGCTGAAGAAGGCGATCGCTCTTGGTGCAAAGCCAGCGCGCCTGCGCCACCTGCTGGGCGAGACCTATCGCCAGCAGCGCCGATATGACGCGGCCTTGAACCAGCTGGAAGCTGCCGATGTGGCTCCGGAAAATCGTGCGGAGGCTGCCCGCTTTGCAGGCCGAACCTATCAGAATCTGGGCAATATGGACGCCGCGCGCGCTGCGTTCGACAGGGCACTGGCGCTGGGCGACGCGAGCGCTGCGTTGTGGACCGACATCGGCCGCTTCCGGCTTGCGCGGCGCGATATGGCGGGCGCGGCGGCGGCCGCGGAGCGCGCCGTGGCGATCGATGGCCGCGATGCCGGCGCGCTGGGACTGCGCGGCGAAACGGTTCGCGCGCAGTTCGGTCTGGCGGCGGCACTACCCTGGTTCCAGCAGGGCCTGCGCGGGAGCCCGGACGATGTCGCGCTGCTGGAAGCTTATGGCGCGACGCTCGGCGATCTCGGTAGGCACCGGGAAATGCTGGCGGTGGCGCGCCGGATCGTGGCGCTGCAGCCGGACAATCCGAACGGTTACTTCATGCAGGCGGTGATCGCCGCGCGCGCACATGAATTCGGCCTCGCCAAGCGCTTGATTGCGCTCACCGACGGGCGGATGAGCAATAGCCCCGCGATGCTGCTGCTGAGTGGCAGCGTGGAATATGGCTTGGGCAATGATCTGCTGGCGGCGGAATATTGGGGACGGCTTGCCGAGCAGCAGCCGCTCAACCGCACCGCTGCGATGCTGGCGGCGCGGGCGCTCTACCGCGCAGGCGATGCCGGGGGCGCGGCCCAAAAGCTGCCGGTCGATGCCGCGAGCGATGCGGGCAGCTATGGCGAATGGGTGCTGGCGCGCAGTTTCGAGGCGATGGGCGAGCGCGACGCGGCGATGGAGATGCTGAACCGCGCCCAGGTGCCGGGCGCGGGCGCAGCGGCGCTGCCCGGTTCGGGCGCGGGGCCGGCGGCGGATGTCCGCGCGCGGATCGCGGCAGGGAACGGCGCGGGCGCACTGTCGGTGGCCGAGACGCTCGCCGCCCGCAATCCAGGCGTGGCGGACGCGCAGATGCTGCTCGGCGATGTTCTGGCCGAACAAGGCGATGCGCGCGGCGCAATGGCGGCTTATGGCCGCGCCGCCGCGCTGGAATTCAGCCCGCCGCTGATGCAGCGCATGGTCGCGCTGACCCGCGGCGTGGGAGACGAAGGCGCGGCACGCAGCGTGCTGACGCGCTTCTTGCAGGCGAACCCGGCAAATCTGGCCGCGCGGCGCCTGCTTGCGGAAGATTATCTCGCGGCGGGCGCGAACGAGGCCGCCGCCGCGCTCTACCGCGATCTGATTGCCGTGATCGGCCCCAATGATGCCATGCTGCAGGCTGGGTATGCGCGTGCCTTGCTGGGCGCAGGGCGAACGGAAGCGGCGCTGGAACAGGCCCGCCACGCCTATCGCGTGCAGCCGGGCAACCCGGAAGTCGTGCACATTTACGGCTATGTGGCGCTGCAGGCCGGTGCGTCTGGCGAAGCGCGCGAGATACTGGAGAAGGCAGTGGCGATGCTGCCGGACAATGCGCTCGCCCGCCGCCACCTGGCGATGGCGGAGGCGGCAGCGCCCAAAAGCTAGGCGTCTTCGCGCAGGTCCGCGAAATCGATGTCGAGCAGGTCCATCTGCGCCTTTACCGGCGGCCATGTCTCGCTGAGGAAGCGCGCCCGCTCTATCCGGCGGAGCTTCTCGCGCGCGCCGTCTGCCACGAACAATCCGATGCCGCGCTTCACTTCGACCAGATCCTGATCCTGAAAGGTCTGGTAGGCCTTGGCGACGGTGAGCGGATTGGCGCCCTGATCCGCTGCGAAGCTGCGCACGGAGGGAAGGGCATCGCCATCCCGGTAGGTACCATCGAGGATCGATGCGGCGATCACGTCGCGTAGGCGAAGATAGACGGGTTTCTGGGAATCGGACATGACTGGATCAGTGCCATAAGACAGTAGGGCGGGTCAAGGGCGGCGCTGTGCCGCCTGGCAGAAAAGAGTGGCTTCAGCCTTCCCAGATACCGGCCACCTCCTCCAGCGCCGGACGCGGCCGTTCCTCCATGTCCGCGCCGGCCGAACCGATGAAGACAATGCCGGCGATCCGCCCGCCCGCCGGAGCGAAAGCTTCGCTCACCACCGGATCGGTGCTCGCCCAGCCGGTTATCCAGCCGCAGACATAGCCGCTGGCATTGGCGGCATGGCACAGGTTCATCACTGCCGCGCCGCAGCTCAGTTCCTGTTCCCACAAGGGGATTTTGGGGCTGTCGACCGGCGCGAAGCTCGCCACCATGATCGCCGCATCATAATCCGCCATCTGGCAGGCGGCATCGACGGAGGCCGGGCGGGCGTCGGGATTGGCGGAGAGAAAGGCCTGTTCGAGCAGCGCGCGAAAAGCGGGGCGCTTGTCCTCCGGCACGATCGTGAAGCGCCACGGAGCAAGCTTGCCATGATCGGGCGAACGTGCGGCGATGCGGGCAAATTCGCGCATCTCGGCCAAGTCCGGTCGTTTGCCCGCCATTTCGCGGGGCTTGGCCGAGCGGCGGGTGGACAAGTAATTGAGCGGGCTGGAAAGATCGTTGAAAGCCATGCGCGCAAGGTGGGGCGTCGGTAAGGTTTCAGCAACAATGTTCTTCACAGCCGCAATTTTTACGTTAGGTTGCCGCGCCATATGGCCCGCGTTCAGACGGGCGTGTTCGATCGGAAGAGGGGTTCGGAGTGGGTTTCAAAGCTGTCGGATTGTGGAACGAGGGTGACTGGATCGCCGCTGTCGGTTCCCTTGCGCTGATATTCTTTCTTTGCCTGGGCGCGTATGCGGTCACCCAGCCGAAAAAGGAATTCGCAGGCCATCCCAAGGGCCTTTACGTCCTGTTCTTCGCCGAAATGTGGGAGCGCTTTTCCTATTACGGCATGCGCGCGCTGCTGACGCTCTATCTGGTCAAGCACTGGCTGTATTCCGATGGTGACGCGAATTTCATCTACGGCGCCTACACCTCGCTCGTCTACATTACGCCGGTCCTCGGCGGCTGGCTGGCCGATCGTTATCTCGGGCAGCGCAAGGCGGTGCTGTTCGGTGCGGTCCTTCTCACCATCGGCCACTTCTTCATGGCATTCGAGGGTGATGCCGGGGCGGGTTATCAGAACAATCCTGCGATCAACGTCTTCTGGCTGGCGCTCGCCTTCATCATCGTCGGGTCGGGCTTCCTGAAGGCCAATATCTCGGTGATCGTGGGGCAGCTCTATCCGCGCACGGACATCCGCCGGGACGGCGCCTACACCATTTTCTACATGGGCATTAACGTCGGCGCGGCCGTCGGCACGATCATCGCCGGTTATCTCGGCGAGACGCTCGGCTGGTCCTACGGCTTCGGCGCGGCCGGCATCGGCATGCTGCTTGGCCTCATCGTGTTCGTGATCGGTAAACCGCTACTGCTTGGCCAGGGCGAGCCGCCGGTGCCGGCCAAGCTGCGCGAAAGCGTGATGGGCCTGAAGCTGGAATGGTTTCTCTATCTTCTAGGCTTCGTCGGCGTCGCCATCATCTGGGCGCTGATCCAGTACCAGTCGGTCGTCGGCTGGCTGATGCTGGTCTCGGGTGCATTGCTGCTGCTGTACGTTCTGAAAGAGGCGTTCAAGCTGGACAAGGACGCGCGCGACCGCGTGTTCGCGATGATCTTCCTCATCCTGCTGCAGCCGGTCTTCTGGGGCCTGTTCGAGCAGGCGGGCGGTTCGATCAACCTGTTCACCGATCGCTTCGTCGATCGTGCGGGGGTACCGACTTCGCTGTTCCAGTCTATCAACCCGATCTACATCATCCTGATGGGGCCGATCTTCGGCGCGCTCTGGCCGTTCCTCGCAAAACGCGGCTGGGAACCGTCGACGCCCGCCAAAATGGGTCTCGGCATCGTGCAGATGGGCTTTGCCTTCGTGGTGCTCGTCGTCGGTGCGAACTCGATCGGCGCCGCGGTGCTGGTGCCGGTGCTGTTCATCTTCCTCTTCTACTTCTTCTCGACCACGGGTGAGCTTTGCCTCAGCCCGGTCGGCCTCTCGGCCATGAACCGCCTGTCGGTGACGCACATGGCCAGCCTGATGATGGCCGGCTGGTTCTTCGGCACGGCGGGCGGCAATTTCGTCGCAGGCTTCATCGGATCGGTGATGGGCGAGGGCGAAAGCGGAGAGATGACCCGTGAGGGCGCGCTTTCGATCTATTGGTCGATCGGCCTCGTCGCTATCGGCGTGGGTGTGTTCGTCATGCTCGTATCGCCGCTGGTGAAGAAGCTGATGCATCTCGACACGCTGCGTGACGACGATGTCGGCGACGATCTGGAAGGCCAGCGCGAGGCGGGCGAACCGCAGGCTGCCGGCATCCATCCCACCACACGCGACTGAAGAAGGGGCTTACAGGGGTGAAAAATTGGGGGCTCGCGGGCACGTTGCTGCTCGCTCTGGGGGGCTGCGCCGCGGCCGGTAACGGTCCGGCGACGGCGTCGAGCAAGAGCGCAGAGGAGCGGCCCACCGCGTTGGCCGACGGGCAGGCGCCGTTCGCGTCCACCTATCGCGGCTATCCGTCGACCCCGACGGTGGTGCGCAATGTCACGCTGTTCGACGGCGAAGGCGCGCGGATCGACAACGCCTCCATCGTCATGAGCGGCGGAGAGATCATCGGTGTCGGCGCGGGCGATATGGCCGCGCCCGCCGGTGCGATCGAGATCGACGGCAGCGGCAAGTTCGTGACGCCCGGCATCATCGACGTGCACAGCCATCTCGGCGTCTATCCCAGCCCCGGTGTCGAGGCGCATTCGGACGGCAACGAAGCGACCGATCCGCTCACCCCGGATGTGTGGGCCGAACATAGCGTCTGGCCGCAGGACCCCGGTTTCAGCCGCGCCATGGCCAATGGCGGCATCACGTCGCTGCAAATCCTGCCTGGCTCTGCGAACCTCGTCGGCGGACGCGCGGTCACGCTGAAGAACGTCTATTCGCGCACCGTCCAGGGCATGAAGTTTCCAGGCGCGCCTTATGGCTTCAAGATGGCGTGCGGCGAAAACCCCAAGCGCGTTTATGGCAGCCGCGGCCGCAAGCCTTCGACGCGGATGGGCAATTTCGCGGTCGACCGGCAGATGTGGGCCGATGCGCGCGCCTATCGCGCGAACAAGGATCATAAATATGATCTCGCCAACGAAACGCTGACAGGCGTGCTCGACGGGGAAATTCTGGTTCACAATCACTGTTACCGCGCCGACGAGATGGCGCAGGTGATCGATATGGCAAAGGAAGCGGGTTACAAGGTCACCGCCTTCCACCACGCCGTGGAAAGCTACAAGATCGCCGATATCCTGCGCGATAACGACATCTGCTCGGCGGTCTGGGCGGACTGGTGGGGCTTCAAGATGGAAGCCTATGACGCGATCCCCGAAAATGCGGCGCTGCTGCAAAATTCGAACGCCTGCGTCATCATCCACTCGGACGATGAAAACGGCATCCAGCGCCTGAACCAGGAGGCGGCCAAGGCGCTTGCCGACGGGCGGCGCATGGGCATCGACATATCGGACGCCACCGCGATCCGCTGGCTCACCTACAACGCCGCCAAGGCGCTCGGCATCGAGAAAATGACCGGCAGCCTGAAGCCCGGCAAAATGGCCGACGTAGTGCTGTGGAACGGCAATCCCCTCAGCGTTTATTCGCGTCCCGAAAAGGTGTGGGTGGACGGCGCGTTGCTTTATGATGCGGATGATCCGTCGCGCCGCCCGGTGAGCGATTTCGAGCTCGGCCAGCCCGGATCGGGAGACGTGAAATGAGGGGTCCGTTCATGGCCAAGGCCGCCGCCGTCGCCGCCCTTATGCTTGCCAGCGCATCGCCGCTTGCCGCGCAGACCTATGCCATCACCAATGCCAAGATGGTCGCCGGAGACGGCAGTGCGCCGGTCGATGGCGCCACCGTCGTCATTCGCGACGGACGCATCGTGGCGGCCGGGCCGGGCGTGTCTGCGCCCGCCGGTGCCAAGACGATCGATGCGGGCGGCAAATATGTGACCCCGGGCCTGTTCGCAGGCTTCAGCCGCGTCGGCCTGTCCGAAGTGGATGCCGTATCCGGCACCAACGATACCCGCGCGAACGATTCGCCGTTCAATGCGTCGATCGACGTCGCTCCGGCGATCAATCCGACGAGCACTGCCTTTGCCGTCAGCCGCGCCGCGGGCGTCACCCGCGCGGTGGTTTCTCCGGCGAGCGCGACCAGCATCTTTGCCGGGCAGGGCGCCCTCGTGGACCTTGGCGACGATTACGAAGCCGTCACCGTGCCGCGCGCGTTCCAGTTCGCCGAAATGGGCGAAACCGGCGCGCGGGAGGCGGGCGGCAGCCGCGCGGCGACGCATGCGCTGTTCCGCAACGCGCTGCGCGAGGCGCGCGATTTCGGCAATCGCGCGAATATCCGTGGCGGCGGCAGCGCCGCGGCCGAAGGGCAGTCGCTATCCAGCGTCTCGCCCGACCTGCGCATGCTGGAAAGCAATGCCGAGCGGCCGCAGGACGTGCTGCTTACCCGCTTCGATGCTGCCGCACTGGTGCCGGTGGTGCGCGGCACGCAGCCGCTCCTCGTCCATGTCGAGAGCGCC
>JBELIU010000117.1:0-8641 GCA_042090735.1 Novosphingopyxis sp.
ACGTGATCGCACTGATCGAGCTAAACCTCTGTTTTCGTTTGACGAGTTCGCTCGAGAATTGATCAACTACGCGACAAGGCTCGGCTGACGCCGAACGTAAACGCGCCCAACGGTGCGCGGATTACGCCCGACTTTGCCGTTTCAAAAGCGGAACCTTCGCAGCCAGCCAACCATTGCGGACCCAGAACAAGGAGAATCATGATGCGTTATTTCATGTGTGCCGCCGCCACGATTGCCATCGCGATGGTTGGTCCCGCTTTTGCCCAAGGCAAGGGCAATGGAAACGGAAATGGAAATGGCCATCAAGGCCAAGCCCATGCCGGTAAGCCCGATAAAGAAAACGGCAATGGCAAGATAAAGGGACCGAAGGCCGATCGTGGTCGGTCCGGGCCCGAGCGTATTGCCAAGCAAATCGGGAACCCCGGCAACGGCAACGGCAAGGCCGATCGTGGTCCGGGCAATGGAGGCGATTTGCGCGGTCAGGCGCGCAAGGCCCAGCAGAATTTGGAGCGGGACGTGTCGCGCAGGGCCGAGCAGGCGCAGCGCGACATTCGCGGCAATATCGACGACGCGCGCCGCGACGTCACACTGCGCGGTAACGATGTGTTACGCCCGCGTGACCGGTACGAAGTTTATGATGATGGACGCTTGCGCTATCGCGATCGGCGCCAGGCCGATTATGGCCTGATCGACGGGTGTCCCCCGGGCCTAGCCAAAAAGAACAATGGCTGCCTTCCTCCCGGTCAGGCCCGAAAGCTGTATGACCAGCGTGAGACTTATTACCGCAATGACCGCGGCTCGCTACTCAGCTATCTCGGTTTCGAACCGCGCTTCCGTGACTCCAACTTCGTCTATTCGGACGGCTACGCCTATAGGCTGAACAATAATAGTTCGCTCGTCACCGCATTTCTGCCGCTGGTTGGCGGAGCGCTGTTTCAAGGTCAAACTTGGCCGCAGCAATATGGAGCGCAGCCGGCTCCGGCTTATTACGGGGAATATTACGGTCGCGGCAACCCGGACTATACCTACCGTTATGCAGACGACACCCTGTTCGGCGTGAACCCGCAGAACAACACGATCAGCACCATTGCGGCGCTTCTGACCGGTAACAATTTTGCCGTCGGCCAGCCGATGCCTGCAGGTTACGATGTGTACAACGTGCCCTATCAGTACCGCGATCGCTATTATGATCGTGCCGATGCGCAGTATCGGTACAGCGACGGTTATGTATATCAGGTCGATCCCAAAACCCGTCTGATTCAGTCGGTTATCCAGTTGCTGACCTGAAGACAGGGGACAATAAAATGACCATTTCGAAGATGACGGCGCTTACCGGCGCTGCGCTGCTCCTCAGCCTTTCGGCATGCGGGCAATCGGCGGGCGATGGGGCCAATGCCGATACCGCAGCGGAAAAGGCCGAGCAGGCCAATCTGGTAGAAACGTTGGATGACGCGGGCGACCTTTCGGCTGCCGCCGGCCTGATTGAGCAGGCCGGTCTTGAGGCGGCGCTGGAAGGCCCCGCTCCCTACACACTGTTCCTGCCATCCGACGACGCGCTGCAGGCCGTGAATGCCGAGCAACTCGATCGCCTGAAAAGCGATCAGGGGCGCCCAGAGTTGATCGCGCTTCTGCGCTACCACATCGCGCCGGGCGTGCTGGCGCAGGAAGACCTAGCCAAGGCCATCCAGAGTGGTAAAGGTCAGATCGAGATTGCCAATGTTGCAGGATCGACCCTCAAATTCACGCAGGAGGGCAACCGTATCGGAATCGGCAGCGGCGATCAGGCGGCCATGATCACGGGCGAGCCCGTGGTGGCCGGCAACGGCGTGATCTACACGATCGATCGGTTGATCCAGCCGGAAGGTGCCGGCGCTCCCGCTTCCTGAGCGGAAACTACTTTTCAATCGAAGGCGAAGGTTTGCTGCACCGGCGCGGCGACCTTCGCCTCTTCGTCATGCTCCAGAGACCCCAATGTCAGGCCGAGCAGACGCACGCCGTTCTCCACCGGCAGGATGTCGGTGAGCAATCCATGACCGACCGCCGCGAACTCCTCGCGTGACGCAACCGCATGCTCGATCGACCGGGCGCGCGTGATCTGCCGGAAATCGGCGAATTTCACCTTCAACGTCACCGTGCGGCCGCGCACCTGCCGCTTGGCAATACGGTCCCACACGATTTCCACGATGCCATCCAGCGCCTCGCGAAGGTCCTCCTCACTCCATTTGTCCTCGCTATAGGTACGCTCACCGCCCAGCGATTTGCGGATGCGGCTGGACCGGACCGGGCGGTGGTCGATGCCCCGCGCCATGCGGTAAAGCCCCCCCCCCCAGCTGCCGAAATAGGTCGTCAGCCAGGCGGCGTCCTTCTCGCGTAAGTCGGCCCCGGTATGGATCCCGAGCCGCGCCATCTTCTCATTTGTCTTCGGCCCGACGCCGTGAAAGCGTTTGACCGGCAGCGATGCGACGAAGTCCGGCCCCTGTTCGGGCAGAATGACGCACAGGCCATCGGGCTTGTTCTGGTCGCTCGCGAGTTTGGCGATGAACTTGTTGTAACTGACCCCCGCGCTGGCGGTCAGGCCGGTCTCTTCGCGGATCGCCGCACGGATCGCCTTAGCGATCTTCACTGCCGAGCCGATGCCCTGCTTGTCTTCCGTCACATCCAGATAGGCTTCGTCCAGCGACAGGGGCTCGATCGCATCGGTGAAGCGTTGGAAGATCGCCCGGATCTGCCCGGACACCTCGCGGTACACATCGAACCGCGATTTCACGAAAATGAGGTCCGGGCAGCGCCGCGCCGCGGTGACCGATGGCATGGCGGAGCGCACACCGAAAACCCGTGCTTCATAGCTGGCCGCCGCCACCACGCCGCGGCGAGACGAACCGCCGACTGCGACCGGTTTGCCGCGCAGTTCGGGATCGTCACGCTGCTCAACGCTCGCGAAAAATGCGTCCATATCGACATGGATGATCTTTCGGAGGGGCGGCGCATCGGACATCGGATCGCCCACCGATATAGCGCACGGCGGCAGCATTTACATGGTTAAGCCCCGCTGGCCTCTGCCGCCGTCCAGTTTGTCCGTTTTGCTCATGGCAATTCGGATGCCGCCACCACATATTGCTGCAATGCAAAATGAAGCCGCCCTCTCCCGCGGCGTGAAGAAATTCGCGCTCGGCCCCAAGGAATTCGTCGCGATGATGGCATCGCTGATGGCGATGAACGCGCTCGCGATCGACGCCATGCTGCCAGCGCTCGGCCAGATTTCGGATGATTTCGGATTGACCGATCCGAACCTGCGCCAGTGGATCGTCAGCGCCTATCTGATCGGCACCGGCGCGGGCGCGGTAATTTACGGACCGCTGAGCGACCGCTTCGGCCGCCGCCCGGTGCTGCTTGGCGCGGTCGGGACGTACACCTTCCTCTCGATCCTCTCGATCTTCAGCGGCAGCTTCGCCATGCTCGTCGGGTTGCGGCTGGCACAGGGCATTGCGGCAGGCGCCTTTTCCGTGCTGGTCGGTTCGATCGTGCGGGACCGGTATTCGGGCGATGCCATGGCCCAGCTCATGAGCTTCGTGTTCATCGTCTTCATGGGCGTTCCTGTCATCGCACCGAGCCTTGGCTCGGCGATTCTCGCGTTCAGCGAATGGCACATGATCTTCGTGCTGCTTGCGCTGATGGGCGCGGCCGTCGCGACCTGGGTGTTCCTGCGCCTGCCCGAAACGCTGACACCCGAGCATGTCATTCCCATCAAGCCCTCCGCGATCGTCGATGTCTGGGGCAAGGTAATCACACACCGTCAGGCATTGGGCTACATGTTCGGCTCGGGCATCGCCTTCGGCGCGCTCTTCGGCTTCATCAACAGCGCGCAGCAGATCTTTTTCACCACCTTCGGCGCGGAAGACGTCTTCCCTTATGCGTTCGCCGGGGTAGCAGGCGCGATGGCGCTGGCCAGCTTCTTCAACAGCCGCATCGTGATGCGCTTCGGGGCGCGGCGCGTCAGCCACAGCGCGCTGATCGCCTTCATCGCACTCTCCGCCATCCATCTCATTTCCGCATGGGATGGCGAATCGCTCACCGCGTTTCTCATCCTCCACGCGCTTACCATGAGCATGTGCGGCTTCATCGGTGCGAACTTCTCGTCGATCGCGATGGAGCCGTTCGGCAATATGGCCGGCGCGGCATCGAGCTTTCAGAACTGTATGCGCATGCTCTGCGCGGCGGGCCTCGGCGTGCTTATCGGCCAGGCCTATGACGGGACGGTGGTGCCGCTTGTCACAGGGTTCCTGATTTGCGGCAGCTGCTCGCTACTGCTCCTGCTCTGGTCCGAAAAGGGTAAGCTGTTTACCCGGCCACGCACCGCAAAGCAGGTCGTGGTTTAAGCATCTGCCATATCGTTGAAAGGCCGCGAGCACTAGGTCTGCTCGCGGCCTTTCATCAGTTCAGCTCACCAGCCCGAACACCAGGATCGCGCCCACCGCGATCGGGCACAGCCATGCGATCAGGAAACGCCACGTCTGGTGCAGCCCGCCGCTGATGCCGTTCTCGTCATCCGTCAGGCGTTTGTCCGCGATCCAGCCGACGAACACCGAAACCAGAAAGGCGGAGAGCGGCAGCAGGATCTTGCCGGTGAAGATATCGACGATCGAGAAGAAGTTCTGGTCTTCGAAAATGCTGAAGTTCAGCGGGTGCCAGTTTTCCAGCGAATTGAACGACATCGCAGAGAGAATTCCGATGGCGAACGCCAGGATGCCGAGTGCCGTCGCGGTGACGGCGCGCGGCAGACCAAGGCGCTTCATCACCCAGGCCGTAGGCGCCTCGAGCAGCGCAACCGAGCTGGTCAGCGCCGCGAACAACACCATGACGAAGAACAGAAGGCCGATGAAGGATCCCGCAGGCATCGTCTGGAAGCTGGCCGGGAGCACCTGGAACATCAGCGTTGGCCCGCTGTCCACGGCAAGGCCCGCCGCAAACACGATGGGGAAGATCGCAAGGCCCGCGATGATCGCCACCGAAGTATCGGCAGCGGCGATAATCGCGGAGGTGGACGCAAGGTTGGTCTTGCGGTCCGCATAGGCACCGTAAGTGATCATCATTGCCGAACCCAGCGAGAGCGAGAAGAAGGCCTGCCCCAGCGCGGACAGCATGACATTGCCGTGCAGCAGCCGCGCCGGATCGAAAGCGAAGAGGAAGGCGAACGCCTCACCCGCCGCGCCTGTCACCAGGCTGTAGAGCGTAATCCCGATCAGCAGGATGAAGAAGGTCGGCATCAGATAGACCGCGATCTTCTCGATCCCGCCGCCGACACCGCGCGCGATGACGAAGACCGTCACCGCCATGAACAGCGCGTGCAGGCCGACCATCAGCCCGTTGTTCGCGAAGAGGGCAGGCAGATAGGCTTGCACCTGCTCCAGGCTCTGCCCCTGAAATGCACCGCCAAGCACCGCGCCATTGCCGATGCTGGTGGCGACATCGCCCGCGAACAAGCCGATATAATAGATTACCCAGCCGGCGATCACGCTGTAGAAAGTAAGGATCAGGAACGCACCGAGCATCCCGATACCGGCCAGCGCAGACCATGCGGTGGAGGCGCCGCTATCGCGCGCCATCACCTTGGTGCTCTCGATCGCGTCGGCCTTGCCGTGCCGCCCGATCAGCGTTTCGGAAAGCAAAACCGGCAGGCCGATTAAAACCACGCAAAGAATGTAGAAGATAACGAAGGCACCGCCGCCGTTGGTCCCTGCCTCGGAAGGAAAGCGCCAGAGATTGCCAAGGCCAACCGCCGACCCCGTCGCGGCCAGAATAAAGCCCCAGCGCGATGACCAGCCATCTGTCGTCTGCTTACCGGCAGCTGCCGCCATATTTTATACCCCTCACTCGCAATTTTTATTCTTTGAAGGGCCGCTTATATGAGCTGAAGCGCGAATATCAAATCGCACGCACCGGGCGGCGATGGCGCCAACTGGGCTTGTTCGCCCAGCGCGCGAGGTCAGCCCGCCAGCATCGGCCCCAGCTTCTTGCCGGCGAACAGGTGGACGTGCAGATGCCCCACCTCCTGATGCGCATCGGTGCCGATATTGGCGAGCAGGCGATAGCCCGGTTCCACCAGACCAAGATCGCGCGCGATCTTGCCCACCGCGCGCACGAACCCCGCGATCTCCGCCTCTTCCGCGTCCGCCGAAAAATCGTTCCAGCTGACATAGGATCCCTTGGGGATCACCAGCACATGGGTGGGTGCCTGCGGGTTGATGTCCTTGAAGGCCAGCGCGTGCGCGTCCTCATATACCTTGTCGCACGGAATTTCGCCGCGCAAAATCTTGGCGAACACATTGCCTTGGTCATAGGGCTGGGTGGCATCGACGCTCATGATGGTCTCCTAGGTCTTTCGCGCGGCTTTTTCGGCAAGGCCCGACATGCCCTCGCGCCGCTCCAGTTCGGCCTCCACCTCGGCCAGTGAAACGCCGCAATCAGCCAGCAGCATGAGGTGGTGAAAGATCAAATCCGCGGATTCGCCGATCACGCCGTCGCGATCGTCCGAGACGGCCGCGATCACCGTTTCGACCGCTTCCTCGCCCAGTTTCTGCGCGATCTTGGAACGCCCTTTGGCGCGCAGCTTTGCGACGTAGCTCGCATCCGGGTCACCCGCGCGACGCTCGGCAATCACCGCTTCCAACCGATTTAGAATATCGCTCATGCAGCCCGCGTGGCCCGCCAGCGCCCCTTCCGTCAAGGCCGATCGGGCCCGCGCCGCGTCAGCCCGGCGACCATCCGCCGCTCCGTCGGATCGATCAGCCCTTCGAGCACCTGCCAGAATCCGGTCACCGCGCCCTGCCCGGCATCGCCATAAGCGGCCGCCATGCGCGCCCGCATCGCTTCGAATAGCCCCGCTTCCACGCGCCGTCCCTCTTCGGTGAGCGACAGCAGCCGTTGCCGCCGATCGTTCCGGCCGACCCGGCTCTCCACCAGTCCGCGCGTATCCAGCTCATTCAACACCCGGCCGAGCGACTGTTTGGTAATGCCCAGATAGCCCAGCAGTGCCTTGACGCTCAGCCCCGGGTCGCGCGCAATGAAATAGAGGCAGCGCGCATGCGCCCGGCCCAGTCCCGCCTCGGCCAAGGCACGATCGCCCGCCGCCTCCAGCGCGCCGGAGGCAAAATGCATGAGCTCCAATCCGCGTCGCACCTCTTCCTCGCGCAGGAACATCGGCGATGCGGGTGGAAAATGGCTGCTGCGTTCGGCCAAGACGGCGTTTCCTCTCGGGATCGGGCAGCGCAGGATGGCGGGCGCGCCGCGCCGTGGCAAGCATCGTTCAAAACGCATCATCCGCCGGTGGAAATGGCTGCAAACCCGCGCTAAAGCGGCGCGCATGACAAACTTCCCGGTCGAGACCCATCCCCATCCCGTTCCCGCCAGCGAGCGCGCCAAGCTGCTGGAGAATCCCGGATTCGGCAAGCTGTTCACGGACCATATGGTCACGCTGCGCTGGAGCGAGGATGCCGGCTGGCATGACGGCAAGGTAAGCGCCCGACGCCCGATCGAGATGGACCCGGCCACCGCCGTCCTGCACTACGCACAGGAAATCTTCGAAGGCATGAAAGCTTATCGTCTAGGCGATGGCGGCGCGGCCCTCTTCCGGCCCGAACAGAACGCGCAGCGCTTCCAGCGTTCTGCGCGCCGTCTCGCCATGCCGGAATTGCCGGAAGATATTTTCCTGGAAGCAATCGAGACGCTTGTCGCCACCGATGCCGACTGGATCCCGCAGGGCGAAGGGGCCGCGCTGTATCTGCGCCCCTTCATGTTCGCCAGCGAGGTCTTCCTCGGCGTGCGTCCGGCGAAGGAATATCTGTTCGTCGTCATCGCCAGCTCCGTCGGCGCCTATTTCCAGGGCGGCGCGGCACCGATCTCGCTATGGGTTTCGTCGAATTACAATCGCGCAGGCCCCGGAGGCACCGGCGCTGCCAAATGCGGCGGCAATTATGCCGCAAGCCTGCTGCCGCATGGGCATGCGCTGTCCAAGGGCTGCGATCAGGTGTGCTTCCTCGATGCGGCCGAGCACAAATATATCGAGGAGCTGGGGGGCATGAACCTGTTCTTCGTGATGGACGACGGCAGCCTCGTCACCCCGCCGCTCACCGACACGATCCTCGCCGGCATCACCCGCGATTCGATCATCACCCTGGCGCAAGACGCCGGGCATGAGGTGCGTGAGGAGCGCTATTCCTTTGCCCAGTGGAAGGCGGATGTGGAAAGCGGCCGCTGCGTCGAAACCTTTGCCTGCGGCACCGCCGCCGTCGTTACGCCGGTTGGCCAGGTGAAGTCCGAACAGGGCGATTTTACCATCGGAGCGGGCAAGACAGCAGGCGAGGTGACCGCCAAGCTGCACGCCACGCTGGAGGCAATCCAGCGCGGCGAAAGCAACGATGCGCATGGCTGGGTAAAGCGCCTCGGCTGATCTCACGAGGGATCAATCCATCGTGGGAGGGCCTTGTGCAACGCGAAGGTACAAACCCCCCTTCCCTATGCGGCGATGATCCGTATATAGGCGCGCTCTAGCGCCGACAAAGCGCCTGCTGGGGCGTCGCCAAGTGGTAAGGCAGCGGCTTTTGGTGCCGCCATTCGCAGGTTCGAATCCTGCCGCCCCAGCCAA
>JBELIU010000002.1:0-1514 GCA_042090735.1 Novosphingopyxis sp.
CGGAACAACCGGGTCGAACCGCCCTGGCACCAGCTCGAACTGCAGCTCTTTCGACCCGCCGACCTCCGATGTGTAATATCCCGTCAGGATCAGGGCTTTGAGCCTGCGCCATGGGTGGGCATCGTTCCCCTCGGCAAAGGCTTCGGCGTCCAGCTTGCCGACAAGCTCTATCTGCTCGTCCATCTTACGCCGGACAAAATCGCCGTTCGCGGCACTATCAAGCGATTGTTCCAACCAGTCGACGTAGCGCAGGGTACCATCGCGTCTCTGATATTCGGGAAAGGCCCACGGCATCTCCGAAGAACCCGCCGGCTCGCGCGTGCCATCGAGGCCGTGTGCGAGAGCGAGGATGACGAAGTCGCCCACGCCCACATCACCGGCGCCCGGCGTGTCTGTCGCTGGCAAGACGGCCTGGCTTACCTGGCGCATCAGCAGGCGCTGGCGATCGGTAGGTGCATCATCTTCGCCCAGATCGGACAGGGAAACCCCGGCAACCGGTATGCCGATGGCAAGCGCGAACAGTGCCGCCCCACCAAGGAATTCGCGGCGCTGCCAGCCGCCCGACGGTGTGCGCTGCTCAGCCAATGCCCATGATCCGCTTGTTCAGTTCCCGGTCCGCGCCGCCGGCCGCAAAATCGTCGAAGGCGTGCTCGGTCACCCGGATGATGTGATCGCGAATGAAGGGCGCACCTTCCGTCGCACCCTGTTCTGGATGTTTCAGCGCGCATTCCCATTCCAGAACGGCCCATCCATCGAAATCGTTGGCTGCCATCTTGGAGAAGATACCACCGAAATCGACCTGTCCGTCACCCAGAGAGCGGAAGCGCCCGGCGCGATCCACCCAGTTTTGGTAGCCACCGTAAACACCCTGGCGCCCCGTGGGATTGAACTCCGCGTCCTTCACGTGGAAGCATCGGATACGGTCGCGGTAGATATCGATAAAGGCGAGGTAATCGAGCTGCTGCAGCACGAAATGGCTCGGATCGTACAGGATGTTCGCGCGCGGATGGTTGCCCACGCGCTCAAGAAACATTTCGAACGTCACACCGTCATGCAGGTCTTCGCCCGGGTGAATTTCATAGGCCACATCCACGCCGTTTTCGTCGAAATGGTCGAGGATCGGTTTCCAGCGGAGTGCCAGCTCGTCAAAAGCATCCTCCACCAGCCCGGCAGGTCGTTGCGGCCAGGGATAGACATAGGGCCAAGCAAGCGCGCCCGAGAACGTCGCGTGCCGGTCCAGCCCCAAGCGGCGGCTGGCGGTCGCGGCATACTTTACCTGCTGGACGGCCCATTCCTGCCGCGCCTGCGGATTGCCGCGCACATGTTCGGCGGCAAAGCCGTCGAAAGCCGCATCATAGGCGGGGTGAACCGCCACAAGCTGTCCCTGAATATGCGTGGACAGCTCGGTGATCGAAAGGCCGTGACTTTCGGCGACGCCCTTGATTTCGTCGCAGTAATCCTGGCTATCGGCGGCCTTTTGGAGGTCGAAGAGCCGGGCGTCCCAGCTAGGGATC
>JBELIU010000002.1:1524-2162 GCA_042090735.1 Novosphingopyxis sp.
GGATACCCTTATAGCCTAAACCGGACACCCATTCGCAAATCGCATCGAGCGAATTGAACGGCGCTTCATCGCCTGCAAACTGGGCGAGAAAGATGGCTGGACCCTTCAGGGTTCTCATACGGAAATCCTCTCATTGCGCGGCAGGTCGGTCCATCCCGCCCCGGCGGCATTGGCTCTGACACAAGTGTCGATGAAGAGCATGGAGCGCATCCCCTCCGCCAGTTCCGGCAGCATCGGGGCATCTTCCCCGCGCAGCGCCGCTGCGAAATCGCGGTAGATATTCGCGAATGCCTCCAGATAGCCTTCTGGATGGCCACCGGGCGTGCGGGTGCGCGATTGCGCCGCAGGTCCTAGCGAAGCATCGCCTGTGCGAAGCAGCTGCGTAGTCCCGTCAACCTTATGCCAGGTGACCGTATTGGGTGTTTCCTGCTGCCAGACCATGCCGCCGTCCTCGCCATATACGCGAATGCGCAGGCCGTTGAGTTCCCCCACCTCGATCTGGCTAGCCAACAGCACACCGCGCATGCCGTTCTCGAAGCGCAGCAGCACCGTGCAGTCGTCATCGAGAGCCCGCCCCGGCACCACTGCCGCAAGATCCGGCAGCACTTCAGACACAAGCTGTCCGGTCACGAACTCGG
>JBELIU010000118.1:0-8561 GCA_042090735.1 Novosphingopyxis sp.
AGCCGCCGCGACGATCCGGTGGAAAAGGCCGCGGAGGCTGGCCTTCTCGATCTTGCCTATGATCGCGATATTCCGCTGGTCGCAACCAATCCGGTGCTGTTTTCCGAGCCGAGTTTCCACCGCGCACACGATGCCATGCTGTGCATCGCCGGCGGGCAATATGTGCTCGACGACAATCGCCGCAAAAGCCCGCGCGAGAGCTGGATGAAGCCCGCCGTGCAGATGCAGGAGCTGTTTTCGGATTTGCCCGAAGCGCTCAACAACACGCTGGTGGTGGCCAGGCGCTGCGGCATCGGCGCACCCAAGCGTCCGCCGATCCTGCCCAGCATCGCCGGCGATTTGGAGGGGGAAGCGAAACAGCTCGCCGACGATGCACGTGCCGGGCTGGAAGCGCGGCTATCGCTCTATGAAAATCTCGGCGCAGAAGAGCGGAAGTCCTATTTCGAGCGGCTCGATTTCGAGATCGACGTGATCGTCGGCATGGGATTTCCCGGCTACTTCCTGATCGTTGCAGACTTCATCAAATGGGCCAAGGCGAATGACATTCCGGTGGGGCCGGGGCGCGGTTCGGGGGCAGGCTCGGTGGTTGCCTGGGCGCTCACCATCACCGATCTCGATCCGATCCGCCTGGGATTGCTGTTCGAGCGCTTCCTGAATCCCGAGCGCGTGTCGATGCCGGACTTCGACATCGATTTCTGCGAAACGCGGCGCGGCGAGGTGATCCGATACGTCCAGAAAAAATATGGATCGGACCATGTCGCGCAGATCATCACCTTCGGTAAGCTGAAGGCGCGCGCGGTTCTGCGCGATACCGGGCGGGTGCTGCAGATGAGCTATGGCCAGGTCGACCGCCTGTGCAAGCTTGTCCCCAACCACCCCACAGATCCGTGGGATCTGGCCCGGGCGCGCAAGGGCGTTGCCGAACTGCGCCAGGAGATCGAGCGGGACAGCAATGTCGCCGAACTGTTCGAGCTGGCCGGCAAGCTGGAAGGCCTGCCGCGTCACAGCTCCACGCACGCCGCGGGCGTGGTGATCGGTGACAGGCCGCTCGCAAAGCTGGTGCCGCTCTACCGCGATCCGCGTTCGGACATTCCGGTGACGCAGTTCGACATGAAGTTCGTGGAGACCGCGGGCCTCGTCAAGTTCGACTTCCTGGGCCTGAAGACGCTCTCCGTCCTACAGAAGGCGGTGCAGTTCATCGCCGCGCGCGGTGAGACGGTGGACCTTTCCACGCTGCCGCTGGACGATCCGGGCGTGTTCGAGCTGCTGAAGCGCGGCGAGACGGTCGGCGTGTTCCAGTTGGAATCCGAAGGCATGCGCCGCACGCTCGCCGCCGTGCGCCCGACGGGGTTCGAGGATATCATCGCGCTCGTTTCGCTCTACCGGCCCGGCCCGATGGACAATATTCCGATGTTCGGTCGCCGCAAGAATGGCGAGGAGGCGATCGAATATCCGCATCCTTTGCTGGAATCGATCCTCAAGGAAACCTACGGCATCATCGTCTATCAGGAACAGGTGATGCAGGCCGCGCAGATCCTGGCCGGCTACAGCCTTGGCGAAGCCGATCTGCTGCGCCGCGCGATGGGCAAGAAGATCCAGGCGGAGATGGACAAGCAGCGCACCCGCTTCGTGGAAGGCTGTGCGAAGAACGATATCGATGAAGCCCGCGCCAATCAGCTGTTCGACTTGATCGACAAGTTTGCAGGCTATGGCTTCAACAAGAGCCACGCCGCAGCCTATGCGCTGCTCGCCTATCAGACGGCTTGGCTGAAGGCGCACTATCCGGAAGAATTCTTCGCCGCCTCGATGTGCTTCGACATGCACCAGACCGACAAGCTCGGCATCTTCGTCGACGATATGCGCCGCCTCGATATCACTTGCCTGCCGCCGACGTTGAACGAGAGCGAAGCGGAGTTCTCCGTGGAGTCCACCGAAGGCGGCCGCGCCGTGCGCTACGCGCTCGCCGGCCTCAAGAATGTCGGTGAAAAGGCAATGGAGACGGTGGTGGCGGAACGGCGCGCCAAGGGACCGTTCAAGTCGCTGGACGATCTGACCGGCCGTATCGATCCCAGCCTGCTGAACAAGCGCAGCATCGAGACGCTGGCCGCGGCCGGCGCGTTCGATGCGCTGAACCCGGATCGCGCCGCCGTGCAGGCGGGTGCCGAAACCATCCTCGCCGCCGCGCAGTCGGCCAAGGCCATGCGCGATAGCGGGCAGGGCGGCCTGTTCGGCGGCGATGAGAGCGATATCCCGGCCCTGCGTCTTCCGGCGGCGGAGGCTTGGTCTCCCGGTGAGATCATGACGCGTGAGAAGGATGCCTTCGGTTTCTATTTCTCCGCGCATCCCGTGACGCAATATCGCGCACAGCTGATGGCGAACGGCGTCAAGACGCAGGCCGATCTTGCTGCTTTGCCACCGATTGCGGAGGGTGAGCGCCGACAGGTCAGGATGGCTGCGCTGGTGGAAAATGTGCGGTGGCGCGAATCGCGGCGCGGCAGCCGTTTCTGCATGGTCGAGCTATCGGATACGAGCGGCCAGTTCGGCGCGAGCTGTTTCGAGGAAGAGGTCGGCAAAGTCCTGTCGCAGGCGGCGGACGAAAGCGCCTGCCTGCTGCTCGATGTCGAGCTGGACATGCGGCCCGGCGATGAAAATGCGCGCCTCACCGTGCGCGCCGCCAGACCGCTGACTGCCAGCGCCGGATCGCTCGCCGAAGCGCGGCTGTGCCTCGAACTGCAGGTCGATTGCGAGATTGCCTTGCGCGAAGTGGCGAACATCACATTGCCGCTTTCGGGCGGTCGCAGCGAGCTGATCATCGACGTACCCGGTCCACGAGGACGTACGCGAATCTCGCTCGGGCGGACATTCCGGGTTGACGAAGCCTTGCGCGAACGGCTCATGTCGCTGGAGGGGATCAGTCATGTTGCGGAGTTGAGGCCGGCCGGCCCGCCGCCTTTGCGTCTGGTCTCCTGAAGACGCGCCCGGACAGGGCGGCTTGATAGGAGAGAGATATGCTCGGAGCGATGCAGGACTTCCCGCTGCTCGTAACCAACCTAATCGATCATGCGGAGCGCGAGCACGGCCCGCGCGAGATCGTCACCCATTGGTCGGATGGCGAGGTCACCCGCAGCAATTGGTCCACCGTGGCGCTGGAGGCGCGCAAGTTCGCGCAGATGCTGGAACGCCTCGGCATGAAGCGCGGGGACCGGGTGGCGACGATCGCCATGAACCACGCCCACCATATCTCCAGTTGGTACGGCACGGCGGGAATGGGCGGCATTCTCCACACCATCAATCCGCGCCTCCACGCCGATCAGCTGGTCTATGTGCTGAACCATGCGGGCGACCGGCTGCTGTTCGTCGATGCGATGTTCCTGCCGCTGGTCGAAGCGATCCGCGAACGGCTGGAGACGGTGGAGCAGGTGATCCTGTTCGACAATGCCAAGCCGGGCGGCGAATTGAGGACCTATCGCGAACTGGTCGATGCCGAGGATGGCGACTATCGCTGGGTGGACGCCGACGAGCGCGACCCTGTGGGGCTTTGCTACACCTCCGGCACCACGGGCAATCCCAAGGGTGTCCTGTACGAACATCGCTCGAATGTGCTGCATGCCATGACGGCCCTGCAGCCGGCGGTGATGGACCTGTCGTCGCGTTCGGTGATGCTGCCGATCGTGCCGATGTTCCACGCCAACGCCTGGGGAATTCCCTTCGCAGCCGCGGCTGTGGGGGCGAAGCTCGTTTGTTCCTGCTCCAATGACGGCGGCGTCCTGTGGAAGCTGTTCCGCGAGGAAAAGGTGACGTTCAGCGCGGGCGTTCCCACCGTCTGGCTCGCGATGTTTGCGGACATGGATGCCAATGGCGGCGATTACGGATCGCTCGAGCGCGTCGTCATCGGCGGATCGGCTGCCCCGCGCGCGATGATCGAGCGGCTGAAGAAGGCCGGCATCACCGTTGCCCACGCCTGGGGCATGACCGAAACCTCGCCCATCGGCACCACCGGCGCGCGCCCGCATAACTGGGCAGAGCTCGATTTCGATGCGCAGGTCGTTATCATCACCAAGCAGGGCCGCCCCCCCTTCGGCGTGCAGCTGCGTGTCGTCGACGAGGAGGGCAAGGAACTTCCCCGGGACGGGGAGAGCAGCGGACGCCTCCATGTGCGCGGTCCGTGGGTGCTCCGGCGCTATTTCCGGGCCGATGAGGATACGGTGGACGCGGATGGCTGGTTCGACACCGGTGATGTCTCGGTGCTCTATCCCGACGGCACCATGCAAATTACCGACCGCGCCAAGGATGTGATCAAGTCCGGCGGGGAATGGATCAGTTCGATCGAGCTGGAGAACGAAGCCCTCGGCTGCGAAGGCGTGGCCGAGGCGGCCGCAGTGGGCGTCTATCATCCCAAATGGGATGAGCGGCCGTTGCTCCTGATCGTGCGCAAACCCGGCTCCGGCCTCGGTCCGGAAGACATTCTCGATCATCTGCAGGGCCGCGTTGCCAAATGGTGGCTGCCCGACGAGATCAAGTTCGTCGACGAACTGCCGCACACCGCGACGGGCAAGATCCTAAAGCGCGCGATCCGCGATGAATATTCCGACTATAAGCTGGAAACGATCGATGAGTGATGCGCATGTCGATCCGGAGCGCGATCAGTTCGAGGTTTTCAAGGCGCTGCCACGCGATACCCCGATCGAGATGCTGAACCTGGTGCGCTTTCGCAAACAAGCGGATTATGCGGCGGATCATGCACTTTCGGGCAAGGGCCTCTCCGGCGCCGATGCCTACCGCCATTACAGCAAGGAAAGCGGGCCGGTTTTCGCGCGTGTGGGCGGGACGATGGCGTATCGTGGCGGTTTCGAGGCGGTGTTGATCGGCCCCGCGGAAGAGGGGTGGGATGCAGTGTTCGTCGCGCATTATCCGAACGCCGCCGCCTTTCTGGAGATGGTGACCGATGCCGACTATCGAAAGGCGGTGGTTCACCGTCAGGCCGCGGTCGAGACGAGTCGCCTGATCCGGCTATCTCCGGCTGAGGGCGGCAAGGGCTTCGGGTGAGCAAGCCTTTGCCTGGAACATGTAACGAGGCCGCTTAGATCAGTCGCAGCTGACCGCCGGTTTCCGGCCGGCGGAATAGATCGCAGCGCAGATCGAACTTGCCTTTCACGAAGCCGTGGCGGCGGCGCGCGATGTCCATCCGCGTCCGCAGCAAATCGGCCCATGGTCCCTTGCCCCGCATTCGCGTGAAGAAGGCGGGATCGTTGTCCTTGCCGCCGCGCAATTCGCCCACGATGCGCATGACGCGCGCGGCCCGGTCCGGATAATGCACGTCCAGCCAGTCGCGAAACAGGGGCGCGAGTTCATGCGGGAGCCGCAGCGGAATCGCGGACACGCCCTTGGCACCGGCGGCGGCAGCGGCCTCTGTGATTGCTTCGATTTCATGATCGGTAATCGCGGGGATCACCGGAGCGATATTGACATAGGTCGGCACGCCCGCAGCCACGAGCGTCTCGACCGCCTTCAACCGCCGAAACGGATGAGCCGCGCGCGGCTCCATGATCCGGGCGAGCGTTGGATCGAGCGTAGTAACGGAGATGGCCACGGCCGTGAGGCCGTCCCGCGCCAGATCGACGAGCAGGCCCAGATCGTCCAGCACGCGGTCCGATTTGGTGGTGACGCAGATCGGATGGCGCGTTTCCACCATGAGTTCGAGCACTGCGCGGCTGATCCGGTAGCGCCGCTCGATCGGCTGATAGGGATCGGTATTGGTGCCGATCGCGATGGGCCGGACGGCATAAGTCGGTTTTGCCAGCGTTGCGCGCAGCAGCGCTGCGGCCTGCGGCTTGGCGAACAGTTGCGTCTCGAAATCGAGACCGGGCGAGAGATCGTGAAACGCATGACTGGGGCGTGCGAAGCAATAGACGCAGCCATGTTCGCAGCCGCGATAGGCGTTCACCGAGCGGTCGAACGGCACGTCCGGAGAGCGATTGAAGGTGAGAATGCTCTTGGGGTGTTCTTCTGTTACATGTGTGCGCGTGGGCCCCGATTCGCCATCGATCGCAGTGCGGGCATCGCGCCAGTCGCCGTCCATCTCGCGCGCAGGCAGGCCGAAGCGTTGCGGCACGTCGGATCGTGTCGCGCCGCGCCCCTTTGCTACAGTTCGATCCGCCGAGTCCGCCATTCGCGGAGCTTAGCATAAGAACATTATGCGAACAAATGCTCTCGCCAAAAGCCCGGGGGTGTTTCGGAGTGCCGGGTCTTCGTCGGCGCGAAAGCCCTATCGTTCGGAAAGGCGGGGCATCAATTCCACGAAATTGCAGGGCTTGTTCGTGCTGTCCAGCTGATCGCGCAATATGCCGTCCCAGCCATCCTTCACCGCGCCGTTGGAGCCGGGCAGGGCAAAAATGTAGGTCGTCTTCGCCAGCACGGCGCAGGCGCGCGATTGAATGGTCGACGTGCCGATGGTTTTGAAACTCAGCCATCGGAACAGTTCGCCGAAGCCCGGAATATCCTTCGATTTCACGCGTTCGAGCGCTTCGGGCGTCACGTCGCGGCCGGTGAGCCCGGTGCCGCCGGTAGAGATGATGCAGTCGATGTCCGGATCGTCGATCCAATCGCGCAACTGCACCACCAGTGCGTCCGCATCATCGCGGCAGATGGAGCGTGCGGCGAGCATATGGCCCGCATCCGCGATGCGAGCGGCCAAGATGTCGCCGGACGTGTCATCGGCTTCGCTGCGCGTATCGGAGACCGTCAGGAGCGCGATGTTGACGGGTTTGCCCGCCATCAACGCTGCGCCATCGCGCGGCTGTCGCTCGTCCGCACCCAGGCCGGCCCGCTCATCCCCGGAAAGCGCGGCCAGGCGTTTTGCGAAAGCCCTTCGAGGCTCTTCGAGTCTTCGCCCGCCATCGTCTGATACATCCAGTAATTGCGCAGGATGATGCCGACATACGCGCGCGTTTCCCAGTAAGGGATGGATTCGATGTAGAGGAGTGGATCGCCCTGATCGCGCACCTCGTATTTCCAGCGGCCGACCGGGGAGGGGCCGGCGTTGAACGCCGCGATTACCTTCGGCAGCAAGCCTTCGGTCTGGTCCATGTCGCGAAGCTGTTCGAGGTAGCTCTGGCCATATTCCAGATTGACGTCGGGCCGCTTCAGATCGGCGGCGGAGAAGTAGCTGCCGCGTGCGCGCGCCATGTCGGCCGCGGTGCCGGGACGCACCTGCATCAGCCCGCGCGCATCGGCGGGGCTGACGGCGTCGGCCTGAAAGCGCGATTCCTGCAGCGTGTGGGCGAAGACCAGCCAGGGATCGACCCGCCAGCCTTCCTTCGGCGCCCATTTCGGGGCGGGATAGCGATCGAACGGATTCGCGCTGGATCCGCTGCGACCGTAATGCGCCAGATAAAGCTGGGTGGAGGGAAGGCTGAGCTGATGCGCTAGCGCCAGAAGATCGCCGCGTTCCTCATCCGACCCAATCTTTGCCTCATGCCGGAGCACCTGATCCGCAAGGCCGCTTTCGCCGAAACTGGCAAGCGCGGTCGCGATGCGGACATTGGCATTGCTGGCGACACGGCCGGATACCGGCTCGCTGCGATCCTTCGGCGCGGCCCGCGTCATGCCGAGCTGCTCCTGCGCCAGAATACCGTAAAAGGTTTCGCCATATTGCGCGGCCGTTTGCAGCCGCGGCTGCGCCTCACCCGGACGGCGGGCCGCGACGCTGGCGCGCGCGCTCCAATACAGCCCTGCCGCACGGGTTTCCTCATTGGCCGCGAATTTGCCGACCCGGTCGAACGCCTGTGCGGCATCCGCGTAATTCTTCATGCGCCAGCTGGAAAGCCCGCGCACCCAATCGGCCTGCGGTGCCCATTCGCCGGTCCCGGTGCTGGCGACTTCGGCCATACGGCGCGCGTTCGCGTCGTCATTTTCGATATAATAGCCCCAGGCCACGCGCTGCTGCATTTCCGTGAGCGCGGAGGGGGAGAGGCCGTCCAAACCCGCGAGCAGAGCGCTTTCGGCGCCTGCGGGATCATCCGCTTTGATCCGGTCCACGATCGCAGAGCGCGTGGCGGCTGCGGCGCCATCAGACACCTCACTGGGATCGGCACGGCGCGGACTGGAACCGAGATACGCAAGGCGGCGCACCTGCGGCGTATCCGGCAGGAACTGCGCCCCGCGCTTTTGCGCCAGACGGCTGAGCTGCTCGGCCTGCGGCAGGTAGGGCGCGTCGTTGATGAGCGAGAGGAGTGGCCCCAGTTCCACGCGCGGACTTCCGGCAGCCAGATACAATTCGGCGCGCGCCATGTTGGCAAGCGGACCGGACGGCGCATTCGCCAGCATCGCCTGCGCTTCCGCCCAGCGCTGCTGCTGGATTGCGTTGAAGACGAGGGCGAAATCGGCATCGCTGCGGATCGCCGGAACCTGAATGGCGGGCGCCGCCGGAACGGGTGCCTCGATCGCCGCCGTCAGATCGGCCGGGACGGTATTCTCGCCATTACCGGCGAGCGCAGGTGCGGCCAGGAAAGAGGTCGCGATGAGGAAAGGGAGCAACTTTGTCTTCACCAGGTGCCTTCTTT
>JBELIU010000119.1:0-8600 GCA_042090735.1 Novosphingopyxis sp.
CTGCCGTTCGTGATTGCAGGCACCATCATCCTGCACATCTGGGCGCTGCACATTCCCGGGTCGAACAACCCGACCGGCGTCAGCGTCAAGGGTCCGCAGGACACGGTGCCTTTCCATCCTTACTACACCGCGAAGGATGGCTTCGGGCTCGGCGTGTTCCTGGTGCTGTTCGCGATCATGGTGTTCTTCCTGCCGAACGCGCTGGGGCACCCCGACAACTATATTATGGCGAACCCGCTCTCCACGCCGGCGCACATTGTTCCGGAATGGTATTTCTGGCCGTTTTACGCGATCCTGCGCGCCTTCACCGTCGATCTCAGCTTTTTCGGCCTGTTCACGATCGTGGAAGCCAAGCTGCTGGGCGTCATTGCGATGTTCGCGTCGATCCTGATCCTGTTCTTCCTGCCCTGGCTGGACAACAGCCCCGTGCGTTCGGGCAATTATCGTCCGAAGTTCAAGATCGCGTTCCTGATCTTGGTGCTCGACGTGCTGGTGCTCGGTTTCTGCGGCCAGATGCCGGCGGAAGAGCCTTGGGTGATGCTGAGCCAGCTGGCTGCCGCCTATTACTTCGCACATTTCCTGATCGTGCTGCCGCTGATCTCGCATTTCGAGAAGCCGCTGCCGCTGCCGGGTTCGATCACCGAAGCGGTGCTGAACAAGCACGGCATCAAGGGCGAGCGCGATGCGCTGCCGGGCATGGGCAGCGACACGCAGCCGCAGCCAGCCGAATAAGAGGATCGAAGACTTCCGATGAAAATCATTCTCAATCTTCTCGGCGCCTTCTTCGTCGCCATCCTCATCTGGTCGTTCGGCTCGGGGCTTTACAGCTTCATCACGGAGCCGCCGAAGGAAGATGTCGTCCACGAGTTCCAGGAGGAGCCGTTGGACATTCATTATCCAAGCGACGGCCCGCTGGGCACGTTCGACAAGGCTCAGTTGCAGCGCGGCCTCAAGGTGTTCCGCGAGGTTTGTGCGGCCTGTCACAGCCTGAACCAGGTGACGTTCCGGAGCCTCACCGATCTCGGCTATTCCGAAGATCAGGTGAAGACGATCGCCGCCGAATGGCCGATCGAAACGCCGTCGATCAATCCCGATACCGGTGAGGCTGCGACGCGTCCGCCGCTGCCGATCGATCACTTCCCGGCGCCTTACCCGAACGAAGTTGCCGCGCGCGCTGCGAACAACAACGCCGTGCCACCAGATCTTTCGCTGATCACCAAGGCGCGCGAGGGCGGCGCTCCCTATGTGGATTCGCTGTTGCAGGGCTATCGCCCGGTGCCGGCCGATCTGCCCGAGGTAAACCGGCCCACCACCGGATTGCACTACAATCCCTGGTTTGCGAACCTCAACATCGCCATGCCCCCGCCGCTCACCAGCGCCGGTCAGGTGACCTATGACGATGGTACGGAAGCGACCATTGCCCAGATGTCGAAGGATGTCAGCGCGTTCCTGATCTGGACGGCGGAGCCCAAGCTGCCCGCGCGCAAGCAGACCGGCTGGGCCGTGATCCTCTTCCTGATCTTCGCCACCGGCCTCGCTTATATGGCCTACCGCAATATCTGGATTGATCAGAAGCATTGATCGAAAGGGCATCTTCGCCTGCCGAAATCACAAGAAAAAGGGGGCCGCGAGCCCCCTTTTTTTACGCCTCGATCCGGAGCGTATTTTACACTCTTTAAAACTTTCTTATCCGCGGAGCGCTTTGGCCAGACTCTCGTGCCATTGCGAGAGCCGCGCCTCGCGCGTGCTGGCGCTCATGCGCGGTTCGAAAACGGTCAGCTCGCCGCGCATATTCTCGGCTGCTTCCGAAATATCCGCACACATTTCCGCGCCGCAGGAGGCGAGCATCGCCGCGCCCAGCGCGGTCGTCTCGATAAATTGCGGCCGCTCGACCGGCAGGTCGAGAATATCGGCCAGATCCTGCGCCATCCAGTCGTTCGCAGCCATGCCGCCGTCGATCGACAAACCGTTCCAGGCAACGCCGTCGGCGGCAAAAGCAGCCTGAAGATCGCTCACCTGATGCGCGACCGACTCCAGGGCTGCCCGCGCCAGATGCGCAGCGCCCGTCGAGAAATCGAGGCCATCGATCATCCCGCGCACATCCGGCCGCCAATGCGGCGCGCCCAGCCCGGAAAGTGCGGGGACCAGCACGACGCCGCCATTATCCGGAACGGACGCGGCCAGATCTGCCGTCTCTCCGGCGCTTCGCAAGATGCCGAGCCCGTCGCGCAGCCACTGGATCAGGCTGCCGGCAACGAAGATGGAGCCTTCCAGCGCATATTGCCGCGACCCGTCCTGCTGAAAGAGGACGGTGGAAAGCAGGCGGTTCGAAGAGCGCGCTGGCTCGCTGCCGCTGTTGGACAGGATAAACG
This sequence comes from Novosphingopyxis sp., assembly GCA_042090735.1. Taxonomy (GTDB): domain Bacteria; phylum Pseudomonadota; class Alphaproteobacteria; order Sphingomonadales; family Sphingomonadaceae; genus Novosphingopyxis. Next base: position 2,373 of record JBELIU010000119.1, read on the forward strand.
CGCCGGTGCCGAACGTGGCCTTGGCATCGCCAGGCGCGAGGCGGGCCTGGCCGATGCTGGCGGCCTGCTGATCCCCGGCCATGCCGCAAATGGCAATCGGCGCGCCGAAAATCTGGGGATCGGTGCTGGCATAGCAGCCGTGGCTGTCGACAATGGCAGGCAAGGTTTCGCCCGGTACGCCGAACAGATCCAGCATCTCGTCGTCCCACTCATCGACATCGAGCGCCATGAGGGAGGTGCGGCTGGCGTTGGACGCGTCGGAGATGTGGAGGCCGCCGGTCAGCTTGAAAGCGAGCCAGCACTCGATCGTCCCGAAACACAGCTCATTGCCCGCTTCTTTTACTGCCGGTTCGTTATCCAGCATCCAGCGCATCTTGGTCGCGGAAAAATAAGGGTCGAGCAGCAGCCCTGTGCGCTCCTGCACCAATGGCTCCAGCCCCCGTGTCCGGAGCGCCTCGCACTGCGCGGCGGTCCGCCGGTCCTGCCAGATGATGGCGCGCGCCAGCGGTTCGCCGGTCCTGCGACTCCATGCGACCACGGTTTCCCGCTGATTGGTGATGCCGATGGCGCGGATACGCCGGACGCCGCCCGCCCGCTCTATCACCGCATGGCAGCAGCTAAGCGTCTTTTCCCAGATCTCCGTCGCATCCTGCTCGACCTGGCCGGGGGCGGGGAAGTGCTGCGTAATCTCCATTTGTTGAGTGTCGCGGCATTCGCCGGCCCGCGTAAACAGCATAGCCCTGGTAGAGGTGGTCCCTTGGTCAATCACCAAGATAAGTCCGGCCATCGCCCCGATCCCCCCGTCTGCACTATCTGTTTGCAGCGATATCGTAACATGAGCGGCTGCAAAGAAAAGCGTAGCCTGATAGGGGGTGTGCATGTTCGATCTGGCGATCATCGGCGGCGGCGTGAACGGCTGCGGCATTGCCCGCGATGCCGCGGGGCGCGGGCTGTCCGTGCTGCTGCTGGAAAAGGACGATCTGGCCAGCCACACCAGTTCGGCCGCGACCAAGCTGATCCACGGCGGCCTGCGCTATCTGGAGCAATATGAATTCCGCCTGGTGCGCAAGGCGCTGAAGGAGCGGGAAGTTCTGCTGGCTGCGGCACCTCATATCATCTGGCCACTGCGCTTCGTGCTGCCGGTGGATGAGGGGATGCGCCCTGCCTGGATGCTGCGCGCCGGACTATTTCTGTACGATCATCTGGGCGGGCGGGAACGGTTGCCGGGAACGCAGCGGCACGATCTGACAAAGTCTTCGCTGGGCGCGCCGCTCGAAAAGCGCCTGACGCGCGGTTTCAGCTATTCGGATTGTTGGGTGGAGGATGCCCGGCTCGTCGTTCTCAACGCGCTCGATGCGCGCGAGCGTGGCGCGCAGGTGCGCACGCGCACCGCTGCCACCGGTCTGGAGCGCCGCGATGATCGCTGGATCGTTTCCGCCGGGAGCGAGCGCTTCGAGGCGCGGGCGCTCGTCAACGCCGCCGGCCCCTGGGCAGACGCGGTAGCGGGGCTCTCGCGCCCTGAGGCTGGCCATGACCTGCGCCTCGTGAAGGGCAGTCACATCGTCGTACGCCGCGCCTATGACGGCGATCAGGCCTATATTTTCCAGAACGGCGACGGACGTGTAATCTTCGCCATTCCCTATGAGCAGGACTATACGCTGATCGGCACCACCGATCGGCCGCATGACGATCCCTCGGTGCCGCCCGAAGCCAGCGAGGAGGAGATCCTTTATCTTCTGGATGCCGCGAACGATTATTTCGAGCGGGACCTCGCACGAGGCGATGTCGTCTGGACTTATAGCGGCGTGCGGCCACTGGTGGACGATAATGAGGCCGATGCCTCGGACGTGACGCGCGATTATGTGCTGCGGCTTCAGCCGGAGGGCGGCGCGCCGATGCTGTCCGTGCTGGGCGGCAAGCTCACGACCTACCGGGTTCTGGCCGAGGATGCCCTGGAGCAGCTTGCGCCGTTGTTGGGAAATGATGCTCGCCCCTGGACGCATGATGCAACGCTCCCGGGCGGCGACTTTCCGGTCGACGGATTTGCCCGGCTGGCCAAGCGCTATGCGCATCACTGGCCGTGGCTGGGCGATGCCACCGCTGCCCGCTACGCCCGCGCTTACGGGACGCGGACCGAACGCCTGATGGAGGGCGCTTATGGCGAAGAGGATATGGGCCAAGGCTTCGGCGCCGGCCTGACCGAGCGGGAGGCGCGCTATCTGGTGCAGGAAGAGTTCGCCCGGAGCGCCGACGATATTCTCTGGCGCCGGTCCAAGCTGGGCCTGCACATGACGAAGGCGGAGCGGACGGCCTTCTCGCGGTGGATGGAAAACCACACGCTCGCGCGCGATTGACGAACCGCGCCGCGACTGGCAAAAGCGCGGCCGCGGGCGGGTATAGCTTAGTGGTAAAGCCCTAGCCTTCCAAGCTAGTTATGCGGGTTCGATTCCCGCTACCCGCTCCACAATTCCTGATTCTTCGCAGAAATCCGCCATTGAAAGGCAGGATTGCGGATGACTTACCCCATAGCTGGACACATAGCCTCCCACATCCCGGGAGACGCAGTAGAAAAGCGCCTCGCGCACCTTGCCGTCGGCGGGAGCAAAAGCTGATGCGCCGCCAGACGTATCTCGTCCGAAAAGGGGCCCGCTATCATTTCCGCCGCCGGATTGGGCAGTTGGGCATAAACCATCCTATAACCATAGCTCTCAACACTTCCGATCCGGACGAGGCCCGTCTTCTGGCTCGCCGGCTCGCGGTAAGATGGGACGAGACCGAGATGGGAATGGTGAGGCAGATCGAGCGTGGCACGCTCACATTGAACGAAATCGGCACGCTCATGCGTCAGGGCATGGAAGAGGAGCTGGCGCATGCAACCCGGCACTTGACGGCACCCATGGGTGCCGGGCTGTCTGTTCCGAATGGCTATCATAAAATTTTGGAGGCCGCGTTCCGGATTGTGGCCCGCGTACCGGATGACACCGAGTTCGTCGACGAAGCGATCATGGCTGCTGAACTTGACGACAGCTGGACCGAGCAGGAAGCTCGTCTCTTACGAACCACCCTGAAACTCTACGTTACACCGATGTACGTGAGCCGCGTCAGGGCAAGATCGGCCCTCGATCAATTCGAATGTCCCGTAAACGATGGCACGATAGGCGAGGCGAGATCGCAGCTTCTTCGCGGTCACGCCGAAGCCCATCGCCGAGCTGGCTTGCTCGATACGCGGGAGGTCCAAAGATCCGGCCGCGGAGTCATGGCTCTCGTAGACGATACCATCGTCGGCAGAGCGCTTCTTGAAGAGCGTGGAGAACCTGAAACTTGCACGGTCTCGAACCCTTCGTCTAGCGCCACGGCATTCTCGCACCCGGAAAGCATCTATGCGAAGCCCAGCGACGCCAAATTCAGCGAGGTCATCCGACCGTTGCTGGAAAAGATGAAGAAGGAAAGAGGCTGGAAGAACGACCATGGTCAGCGTCGTTCCGCGTGCGAGAGGGCGGCGTGGATTTGCGGTGACAAGCCGCTTTGCGACTGGAGCGCCCACGATGCCGAGTACTTTGCCGAGATGCTTGCTCGGTTCCCCACGAATTATAAATGGGGGAGGCTCAACGAGAGCGGCAACATGGCGACGCCGTTCGACGAGGGCCGAATTCCGCCGGTCAAGCCCGGCAAGGAACGCAAGCCCCGCACGATTAACCGCGATCTCAGCATCTTGCAAACAATTTCAGCGCGACTGTCCAAAACCCACTGGAAGTTGAAATATGGCGGGGGCATCGAGGTCGACTTTGGCGAATATATGATCAAGGTCGAGGACGACCCGGATAATCCCGACCGCATGCCCTGGACCCCCGCTCATTTGCGCACCCTTTATGGGCTGCCTCTGTGGCGAGGCGGCGGCGGTTCGCTCGCACGCCTAAAGACCTCCGGCTCGTTGAAGGTCTGGATGGACGCGGCTTACTGGGTGGCGATCATCGGCACCTACACCGGAGCTAACCGCGAGGAGATCTGCGGGCTTGAGGTCGACGACTTCAATTTCGAATGTGAGGTCCCGTATCTAGTCATAAAGAAGAATGATCTTCGCGGGCTGAAGACTCTTAATCGTAATCGCGTCATGCCTCTTCACCCAGAGCTTCTGAGGCTAAGCTTGCAAGGTTACATCATTGCCGTTTCGACGGAAAACATTGAGGTTAAAGGCGGTAAGCCGGCCTTCCCAGAACTTTATGACCACAGTGCGAAGAAAAGTGCGGAAGGTAAAAAAGCACCAAAGATTGGCGGCCGTCAGTTTCACTCGATCGCCTGGTGCTTCATTGTCGATGCAACGCACGCTGTCATGGCGCTTCCGGAAACACGAGATGGAAAGAAAGCCGATTTCCATTCGCAACGGACCTACAACCAGAGCGTTCTTGCATCGCCTGACATGGCGCAGACTATTATCGACCGGCACATGGGGCATGCATCTGAAGGGACAGGGCCCAAAAGTTATAATCGCAGGAAGCTTGCACTCGGTGAAGCTCTGGAGTTGAAGGAGCGTCTCACGATCATGATGCGCGAAATGCCGGACGTCACGTCGCACGTGCCCCGACAGGAGAAACCGAACCTTCTTGCTCTGAACAAGCGCTCGCGTGTCGGATCGGTACCAGGCCGTAATGCATAGCAGGATTTCTGCAAATGACTGATCCCTATCATTTCTGCTCGCTTCGACAGTTATACAGCACCTAAAGGTTGTTTGACGAAGCCCGGCATGACGAACCATGAAGGGGTCGACGAAGATGCTTGCAAGGGAATTGATAAGGCGATGAATAGGTGAGTAGCGAAAAATTCTTCAAATCGTCGATACTTAACTCGCCTTATGCGGTCCCTGATCGACACTGGCATCTAGAGGATGGCGGGCAGCCGACAGGCGTGATCGAGCCTGGTCGCCGCAAAAGCGATCTCACGACACCGATTCCGAAAGCTAAGACCACGCGCAATAATAAGGTGGCGCCGGAACAAGAGGATTTCCTGCTTGGGGAAGGTGGTCAGGAGTATAATCCGACCGAGACGATCAACGGCATCCGCTCTGCAGTCGAGAGCTGGCGCAATCTTCCCGAGAGCCAGTGGCAGGTGACGCCTACCACCGCGCGCCTGCTGCGCCACTGGCGGTCCGGCGAGATGCCGCTGCCGCCGTTCTTCTGCCAGATCGAGGCAGTGGAGACCGTGATCTGGCTGACCGAGGTTGCCCCGAAGAGTTCGCAGCAGGGTCGTCGTTTCTGGACGCATCTGGAAGCGGCGAACGCTGCATCCAATCCGGCGCTGATGCGCATGGCGCTGAAACTGGCAACGGGTGCGGGCAAGACCACCGTGATGGCGATGCTGATCGCATGGCACACGCTCAACGCGGTGCGGCATCCCGGTGCGAACAAATTCACCAAGGGCTTCCTAATCGTCGCGCCCGGCATCACCATCAAGGACCGGCTGCGCGTGCTGCAGCCCAACGATCCGGAGAGCTATTACTCCACGCGCCAGATGGTGCCGGAGGACATGCTGCGCGACCTGGGCCAGGCAAAGATCGTCATCACCAATTACCACGCCTTCAAGAAGAAGGACGAGATGAGCCTGAATAAGGTTCAGCAGGCGGCGCTGGCGACGGAAACGAAGCCGGAAAGCGATGGCGCGATGCTGCGCCGAGTTGCTGGTCCGCTGATGGGCATGAAGAACGTCGTCGTGCTGAACGACTAGGCGCATCACTGCTACCGCGAGCGTCCGCTGACGCCGGAGGAGGAAAAGGCGCTCAAGGGCGACGACAAGGCCGAGGCGAAGGAGAACAACGAGGCCGCGCGGCTGTGGATCAGCGGGCTGGAGGCGGTGAAGCGCACGCTCGGCCTCAACATGGTCTACGACCTGTCGGCGACGCCGTTCTTCCTCAAGGGCTCGGGCTACCGCGAAGGATCGCTGTTCGGATGGGTGATGAGCGATTTCTCGCTGATGGACGCGATCGAATGCGGCATCGTGAAGCTGCCGCGCGTGCCGATCGTGGACAATGTCGAACAGGGCGAAATGCCGATGTTCCGCGATCTGTGGGAGCATATCGGCAAGGATCTTCCTAAGAAGGGACGTTCGGCAGGCAAGGATCTCGACCCGCAGAAACTGCCCAATCCGCTGCTGACGGCGATCGATGCGCTGTACGGGCATTACGTGAAGACCTTCGACGCTTGGAAAGCGAACGGCCTCCAGGTCGAACCGGTCTTC
>JBELIU010000120.1:0-8568 GCA_042090735.1 Novosphingopyxis sp.
CCAGTGCGCGACGAGCGTGCCAAGCTGGAGGCTGACCCCGATCTGATCCCGAACACGGTGCAGGAGCTTATCCGGTGGCAAACGCCGCTGGCGCATATGAAGCGCACCGCGACGCAGGATACCGAGCTGTTCGGCCATCACATCAAGGAAGGGGACCGGCTCGCACTCTGGTACATTTCGGCCAATCGCGACGAAAGCGTGTTCGAGGATCCCGATCGGCTGATGGTCGATCGGGAGAATGCGCGCCGCCATTTGGCCTTCGGTTACGGCATTCACCGCTGCGTCGGCGCACGGCTGGCCGAGCTTCAGGTGCGCATCCTTCTGGAGGAGATGGCCAAGCGCCGGCTGCGCGCCAATGTGATCGGTGAGCCGGACCGCGTGCCGGCCTGCTTCGTTCACGGTTATCGCGCCATGGAGGTGGAGCTTAGCCGCTACTGAAACGCCGTGTTCAGGCTGGCGTCAAACAAGGTGCGGTAGGGTGCAGGAAACAATAAAGGACGGGATTTGAGGAAATTTCCTCGCCCGATGCGTAGAGTTTCCATGACCCATATCATTCCAACCCGCCGCGATCTCCTCACCAAGGGAGGTCTTGCCTTTGCCGGCACCGCGCTGATCGGCTTCGCCGGCTGCGGCTCCGCTCCAGCGGAAGCGCGCAGCTTTCCGGTGACGAAGAGCGATGCCCAGTGGAAGAAGCAGCTGTCCTCGGCGGAATATTACGTCCTTCGCAAGGATGGGACCGAGCGGCCCTATTCCAGCCCGCTGAACAAGGAAAAGCGCGCCGGCACTTTCATCTGCGCAGGCTGTGACAACCGGCTGTTCAGCACCAAGACCAAGTTCGAAAGCGGGACCGGCTGGCCAAGCTTCTATGCGCCGTTGAAGGGCGCGGTCGTCACTTCCACCGACCGCAGCCTCGGCATCGCGCGTACGGAAGTCAGCTGCGCGCGCTGCGGCGGCCATCTGGGCCACGTGTTCGATGATGGACCTGCGCCCACGGGCAAGCGCTACTGCATGAACGGCGTGGCCATGGATTTCGTCCCCGCCTGATCCGTGATCAGCGCCGGACGATGCGGTAGACCTGATAGGGTTTCAGCGCGTCCGGGTGTACGGGCACCAGCCAGTCCGGCGTTTGTCCGCGTGCAAGCTGCGCGGCGAGGCCCTTTGACGCGGACTCGATATAGACATCCATCTCCTGCGTGCCCTGACAGATCATCAGAAGATCGGCGTGGCTGCCGGTGACGATCTGCCGGGCCCGGTCTTTCTGGGCCAGATAGGAGCCGATCACTTCGGCCATCGCCTTTTGGTTGCGATGGTGCCCGGTGGCGATGACGCTATGGCGCGTATCGGTGAGGATCGAAGGGCCGATATCGATCGGGGCCAGGAAGGTGGCGGGGGGAAGCCGGTTCAGCTTGGCGATATTGTCCTGCTGGAAGCAGGACGCGACTTTCAACGAACGTTCCTGTTCGCTGTCGTTCGCTATTAGCTCGTCGACATAAGAAACCAATGCCAGCGGCACGAGCGGCACCGCCGCCACCGACGCAACCGAGGCAAGGATGCGCAGCGCGGTGTTCTCGATCTTGCGAGCCCACCGCCAGACCTGAAGGATCAGGAAGGCACAGCCGGGAAGGGCGAAGGCGTGCGCGACATACATGGCGCGCAGGACCGCGACCGACACTGCGAAGGCGCCCACCATCAGGATGAGCATGGTACGCCAATTGTCCCGCATCGGTCGTTCCGCCCGCCGCAGCGCCAGAAGCGCACCGCCCAGCCCCATCAGCGAGGGGAGGACGCTGTAGACGGCCGTGAGCGGCTCCTGCTTCCATAGCGGGAGGCCCTCCAGCACGTTCATATACCAATATTGCCGCACGAGCGGATCGAGCGCGCCGAACGGGCCGGTGCGACATTCGGGTGCGACGAGGAAGAACAGCGCCAGCGCGGCGACGCCCGCCATTGCCAGCACGGAAAATCGGCGGACGGCGCTGGCATGGCGGAGGCCGCGGGCACTTAGCATAAGCGCTACCGCTGCACCCAGAAGCGCGCTCCAATAGGGTCCGGACAGTCCATCGCAATGAACGGCGGTAAGCGCGCCCCAGCCGCGCGAGGCGGGAAGCGACAGCATGACACCCGCCGTGCAACTAAGCAGGAATCCCGCCAGCATCGGCCAGCCATCAGCGCTCCGCCAATAGGTAAAGGCGTAGAGGCCGCCGAACAGCAGGAAGTAGGGCAGCGCCTCGAGTGAGATCGAGAGGTAGAAGGCCATCACCAGTCCGGCGAGGAGACCGTTGAGGCCGGTGCGCTTGCCGAGCGAAAGGCCGAGCAGGGCCGTCGCGGCGACCACCTGCCAGCCATGATGGTCGATCCGCAGCGGCGAGAATTGACGCGCGAGGAACACCATCGACAACGGCAGGAACAGACCTACCCAGACGAACGCCTGATCGCCCAGGCGCCTCAGCGCAGTTCGGAGCATCGCCAGGAATAGTCCGTAGAGCAGCAGCGGCCAGACGATCAGCGCCACATGCTCCGCCCGCGCCGGGCTCAGAATCAGGCGAAAGAGCGCGATAAAGGCCGCGATCGGGACATCGAGCAGCCGCCACCAGTGCATCTCGCCCCCGAAGGGTGGATTGATACGGTGCTGGCTGACGTCGAACCAGCTCTGGCCCGCCATCCAGTCGCGCACCTCCACAAGGCGTAGCGCATCGTCGGGGTCGATGAAGTCGAGCGTGCGGAAGCCGCCATTCTGGAACAGCGCGAAGAAGCCGGTCAGCGCCAGCATCGACAGCAGGATCGCGGCCGCGTCCCACCGCCGATGGATCGGGGGCGGTCCGTTCACGATGCGAAGACGATGTGCCGCCGTAGCAACCAGACCGCCTGAAAACTGACGATGATGGCCAACAGCTTGGCGAGGCGCGGGTCCAGGGCTAGCCAGCCGCCCGCCGCCACGATCAACGCGGTGAGGCCGAGGCCGAGCAGCGCCGAGAGCAGGAATAGAACGCGCTGGCGATGTTGCCCGCCCGGGCGGACCGCGCGCGCATCGGCGAACACCGCGCGGCTCGAAAGTAACCAGTGGGCCAATATGCCCACGGAATAGCCGATGATCGACGCCGCCGTCGGCGGCACGTGCGCGCCGATCAGTAGCAGGAACAGCCCGACATCGACGCCCAGCGCGACCACGCTCGCCGCGACATAGCGCAGATAGACCACGCGCGTGCCAAGGCGTATGCCGGCATGAGCGAGGCGCAAGATCACCATCGGCGGGCTTTCTCCGGTTCGGGCGTCAGGCGGCGCGGTCGATCCGCTCTTCATCCTCGTCCGCAATGCGGCGCGGCACATCGCGTTCGGATGCCAGCGCGGCCTTGCGATCTTCGGCGATGCGCGCCTGCTGGCCCTCGTTACCGGCCTCGTGATATTCGGCATCCTCGTTGACCTGCCAGATATCGTAGATGCGCTGACCTGCCTCGATATTCTCGACCGTCAGCATCGCGGTCATCATTGCATGGTCCTGATTGTTGTAGCGATGCATTCCGTTGCGGCCGACCATGTGCAGCGTGGGGAAGCGCTCTTCCAGCTCCTCGCGCATCGCGGCGACATTTTCGGCATAGCTGTCGTCGTAAACCGGATAGGCCTTTTCCTGGCGCACCACCGCGCCGCCGACCACGTCTTCGGGCTTGCACAGGCCCAGGATCGCCATTTCCTTCTTGGCCAGCGCGATGAGGTCGGCATCGCTCGAAGACCACAGGCCATCATTCTCGAAGCAGAAATATTCCAGGCCGACACAGGCGATATTCTCGTCCGGCACCATTTCGGGAGACCAGCTGCGGAAATTCTGCACCCGGCCCACCTGCACCTTGCTGTCGTGGATGTAGATCCAGTTATCTGGGAAGAGGTCCTCGGACTTGATCATCAAGGCGACGGTCAGGAAATCGCGATATTTGAGTTCCGCGGCGTTGAGGCTGGTGGCGGGCAGCGGGTGGAGACGTGCGGCCAGTTCGCGCATCGGCGCGGAGCTGATGACGTGGCGCGCAGTTATAACCGCCTCGCCTCCGCCCGCCTTCGTCGCGGTGACGCGCCAGTTGCCGTTCGCGTCCTGCGCGAGCTGTTTCAGGGCATGACCCATGCGGACCTCATTGCCCTTGGACACTACGAAATCGCGCGCCGCGTCCCACATCATGCCAGGGCCGAGGCGCGGATAGCGAAAGGTTTCGAGCAGCGTCTTGGCCTGCGCCCCGCTGCCGTCGTTCAGTTTGTTGAGGCCGAGCGAGCGCTTGAGGCCATCGAGCACCGCCGCGCCGAGGCTGAGCCCCTTGATGCGCTGGGCCGCCCAGTCCGCCGACATTTCGTCGCACGGCATGCCCCACACCTTCTCGGTATAGGTCTTGAAGAAGATCGAATAGAGCTTGTGGCCGAACTGGTTGACCACCCAGTCTTCGAAACTGCGCACGCGCTTGTTGGGCAGCAGCTTCCAGCGCGCATAGCTCGCCATACATAGGGTGGAGCGCCAGATGCCGAGGTTCCACAGCGCCTCAAACGCGCGCAGCGGATAGCTGTAGAATTTGCCCTCATAATAAATGCGGCTCATGCGCGGGCGCTGGATGAAATCGTCCGGCAGGATCTCGTTCCAGAGATCGACCACTTCCTGCGATTTGGAGAAGAAGCGGTGGCCGCCGATATCGAAGCGATAGCCGTCCACCTCGACGGTGCGACTGATACCGCCGACATAGGTCTCGTCTTTCTCGATAACCGAGACGCGGTAGGCTTTCTTGGACAGAAGATAGGCGGCGGTCAGCCCGGCCGGTCCGGCGCCGATGATGGCGACATCGACGGGTTCTTCGCCTGCGAGCTCGTTCTGGAGCGACATAATTCCCTTCCCCTGCCTCTGGCCAAAGCAATTGGCGGCGTGCGAAGGCAGTGAAGGAAATCTTCTAACGGATGGTTAATTCCAGGTTACGTCCGGGCGGCGGGAGCTATCGTACCAAGCTCCGCAGCCTTGGGTTTGGAGCTCTTAATGGCGGAAGTGGCGCATGCCGGTGAAGACCATCGCCAGACCCGCTTCGTCGGCGGCGGCGATAACTTCGTCATCGCGGATCGAGCCGCCAGGCTGGATCACGGCGGTAGCGCCCGCCTTTACCGCGGCGAGGAGGCCGTCGGCGAAGGGGAAGAAGGCGTCCGACGCGACAGCCGATCCTTCGGTACGCGGGCGATCCCACCCATAGGTCTCGGCAGCCTCGCGCGCCTTAACGGCAGCGATGCGCGCGCTGTCGCGACGATTCATCTGGCCCGCGCCGATCCCCGCCGTCGCGCCATCCTTGGCGTAGACAATGGCGTTCGACTTCACATGCTTGGCCACCGTCCAGGCGAACAGGCAATCCTTCAGCTCCTGTTCGCTGGGTTCGCGCTTGGTAACTGTCTTCAGGTCCGCTTCGGCGATCCGGCCATTGTCGCGGGACTGAACGAGGAGGCCGCCGGTAATACTCTTCAGCATCAAGCCGGGACGCGCCGGATCGGGCAGATCGCCGGTGAGCAGCAGCCGCAGGTTCTTTTTCTTGGCGAACACCGCCTTTGCCGCATCATCGGCAGCGGGCGCGGCGACCACTTCGGTGAAGATTTCGGTGATCGCTTCAGCGGTCGGGCCGTCCAGCGGCCGATTGACCGCGACGATGCCGCCAAAGGCCGACACGCTGTCGCATTCCAGCGCGGCGCGATAGGCATCGATCAGGCTGTCCGCGCTGGCGACGCCGCAGGGGTTGGCGTGCTTCACGATCACAACGGTCGGCGGACCGTCGCGAAATTCGCTGACCAGCTCCAGCGCGGCATCGGCGTCGTTGAGGTTGTTGTAGCTCAGCGCCTTGCCCTGCAATTGCTCGGCTTGCGCCACGCCGCGGGCGGATGGCGCGGACGGAATGTAGAGCGCGGCGTGCTGATGCGGGTTCTCGCCATAGCGAAGTTCGTCCGCCTTGCGCCCGCCGGTGAGCAGGCTGGAAGGCAGTTTTTCGCCCTGGTCGGCAAAGGCGAACCAGCCGGCAATGGTCGCGTCATAGGATGCGGTCGCGGCAAAGGTCTTGGCGGCTTGGAGCTTGCGGAAGGCGGGGCTTACCGCGCCGTCATGCTCTTCCAGCTCGGCGAGCAGCGCGTCATAATCGGCAGGATCGGTGACCACCGTGACATAAGCATGGTTCTTGGCGGAGCTGCGCAGCATGCTGGGCCCGCCAATATCGATATTCTCGATAATCTCGTCGCGATCCGCGCCCTTGGCCAGCGTTTCGGCGAAGGGATAAAGATTGACGATGACGAGGTCGATCGGCCCGATATCGTGCGCCTTCAACGCGGCCTGATGCTCGGGATCGTCGCGCACAGCCAGCAGCGCGCCATGCACCTTGGGGTGCAGCGTCTTCACGCGCCCGTCCATCATCTCCGGAAAACCGGTGAGATCGGAAATGTCCCGCACGTCCAGGCCTTGTGCGCGCAGGGCCTTGGCAGTGCCGCCGGTGGAGACCAGATCGACGCCGCGCGCGGCCAGGGCCCGGCCCAGTTCGGCAAGGCCTTCCTTGTCGGACACCGACAGGAGGGCCCGTTTGATCGTGACGTTCTTCATCGTCTCATCCCATATGTTTGAGGAGCCAGCCGAGCGAGCTGCCGCCCGCTTCGGTGGCTCCGCTGATCGCCAATTGTGTGGTGGGGTGGGGGCGCCCGTCGGCATCGACCCAGAGGCTGTCCTCGATGGAGAGCGTGCCGCCGGTCAACCGGAACTGCCACAGCCCGCCGCTTGGCAGGCGCAGCACCGCCCCGTTCTCGGTCGCCTGCGCCTCGATCCCGTCGCCCAGATGAAAGCGCAGCACGAACGGCGTCGTTTCGGTTTTCTTGCGTTTGGCGCCGGCGGGGACGAGCATGTCTTCCCCGCGAAGCTCCATGCCGTCGTCGCGCAGCATGAGCAGGCGGCGGTGAACGAAGCCGAAGGCGCGGCTATAGCCATCGTGGCTCGCCTCGATCCGCGTCGCATTCTCGCCCTCGCGCCGGTCCAGCTCCACCTCCTCGACGCCTCGGCCAAGCTTGCCGCCCGGAAGGATCGAGGTGCTGTTCGAATCGGCGAGGCAGAGCGTGCTATGCGCCGCGGTGGAGCGCAGGCCGGTGGAAAGGCCAAGCGAGACATGCTTGCCGACCAGCGCCGCGCCGCCGCAATTGACAATGATCCGGTCCGGCCCATGGCTGAATTCCAGCGCCAGCGTGGACGCGCAGCCGACCGCGCTCTCGCGCGCCAGCGGGGGCGGCGCGGCATCGAGCTGCAGCACGGAGCGGGCGGCGGTGACGCGCTGATACCCCCAGTCGCGCGCCTGACGGGCGGGCCGGGCGCGCACGCCGCTGGCCTTGATCAGCGCTTCGAGCTGATCGGGCGGAAACACGCCGGACCCCTGCCAGGCACCCAGACCGCCATCGGCATGGGTCAGGCCGGTAAGCGCCGGCACTGCGCGTTCCAGCGCGTGATCGATGAAGGCGGGCACCATCTCCTTGCGCTTGCCATAGGCATCGCGCAGCAGCGCGAGCATGTGGATCGCCTCGACCAGTGTCAGCGGCGAGCGGGACACGATGCCCCCGTCCGGAAAAATCGCGGTTGCGATCGCCTTTTCCAGCCCCGCTTCGCCAACCACGCGGCGGGCCTTGCCGTCGGGGATCAGCAGCGCCGCGGCGACGAGGCCGGCCCAGGCGACGAGGCGGTGGCGGCCTTCCGGCGCGCGCTGTGCCGCGCGGTCCAGATGGCGCGCGTTGCGCGCTACCGCGTTCAGCACGCGGCTGCGGTAGATCAGGTCGCTGCTCGACAGAATATAGGGCGCATGAGCGGCCCAGTTGACGAAGCGCCAGGCGCAATTGTCGGCGCGCCAGGCCGGCTCGGCCACCTTCATGCCGTGATGATCGAGCCAGGCGTCCATCAGCTGCTCTGCGGTCTCTGTCCCCTGCGCGCGGCTTGCGACCGCAGCCAGATCGCGCAACCAGGCAAAGCGATGGATGTAATTCTGAAAATCGGACGGAAGCTTTTCGAGCCTGTGCTCTACTTCGTCGAAAGGCAGCTGAATGCCCCGGAAGAGGAAGTGCTCCATGCGAAGCGCATCGCCGCGAACGGGATCGCCGGGCAGCGGATCATCCGGCACGGCGTACAGGCGCGGGGGCAATTTGCCGGTGAGCCGCATATTGTGCAGCGGCGTGCGCCATGTGAGCTTGTAGAACAGCCCGGCAAGCTGCTCGGACAGAGACGCCGCGGGGCCGGACTCCCGCACCATCAGCGCGCGGCCCTCCTCTGCAGGAGCCTCGCGCTCTTCGGTCATTCGCCCCTTAGCCCTGCAATGTTCTCGGCATATTTGTCGGGGCCGCCGCGGAAGGTGGCAGTGCCGGCCACCAGCACATCGGCGCCTGCCGCGATTGCGCGGGGCGCGGTTTCGGCATCGATGCCGCCGTCGACTTCCAGCCGGATGTCGCGACCACTGGCATCAATCCGGCGGCGGATTTCGGCGATCTTGTCCAGCTGGGTTTCGATGAAGCTCTGCCCGCCGAAGCCCGGATTGACGCTCATCACCAGCACGAGAT
>JBELIU010000121.1:0-8530 GCA_042090735.1 Novosphingopyxis sp.
GCGATGTGTTCGCGGATCTCGATATCGAGCTACCGGACATCGAACCAGCCGAAATTCTGGCGCGCCATTTCTGGTCGGACGGCGCGTCGCTCGATCTGTTCGCCGATACGGACCGCAGTGCGCAGGCCATTGCCCGCTTTTCCGGACAAGGAGACGCACAGGGTTTTCGCGATTTCACTCGTGCAGGCGGTGCCATTCTGGATGCGCTGGAAGACAGCTTCATGCGCGCCGACAAACCCGCGACACCGATCGACCTGATGTGGCGCGGCGGGCTGCGCGGCCTTGCCGGGTTCACCAAGCTGGACCCCTATCGGTCGCTCTGGAAAATGGTGTCGCAGCATTTTGGCGATCCCCGCCTGCGTCAGCTCTTCGGGCGCTACGCCACCTATTGCGGCAGTTCTCCGTTCGAAGCGCCCGCGACGCTGGCGCTGATCGCGGAGGTGGAGCGGCGCGGCGTCGGGCTGGTCGGCGGCGGTATGGGCCGGTTGGCCGAGGCGCTGTGGCACGGCGCGGAGCGCGCGGGCGCGCGGGGCCGTTTCAGCACCGGCGTCGAGGAAATTCTGGTCGAAGGAGGGCGCGCGACCGGTGTGCGCCTGTCCGACGGATCGACCGTTGCGGCGAACGCCGTCCTGCTGACGGCCGATGCCGCCGCGCTCGCCGATGGCCGCTTCGGCACGGCCCCGGCCAAAGGGCGCAAGCCTTTCGATCGAGCGGACCGGTCTTTCTCCGCCTTCACCGTCGCGATGCTGGCCGATGCGGGCGATGCCCCGTTGGTGCGCCACAATATCGCTTTTTCGGACGATAGCGAGGAGGAGTTCGCCGAGCTGGCGGCGGGCCGCATCCCATCCGATCCCACCGTTTATCTGTGCGCGCAGGACCGGGGGGCCGATGCCGCAGCCCAGCGTCCACGCGGCGGGCTGGAGGCGATGCTGATTGTCGTCAATGCGCCCGCGGACGGGGACACCCATGCCTATTCTCAAGCGGAGATCGACCAATGCATGAACGCGATATCGAATCGGCTGGCGCGCGCGGGGATACCCCTACGGATCGATCGATCCCGATGTTCGATCTCGACACCTTCGGATTTCGAACGCCGTTTTCCTGCGACCGGCGGGGCGCTTTACGGCCGGGCTTCGCATGGGTGGATGGCTTCGTTCCAGAGGCCGGGCGCGACTACGGGCGTGAAGGGGCTCTACTGCGCGGGCGGCAGCGTCCATCCGGGCGCGGGCGTGCCGATGGCCGCGCTTTCAGGCCGGGCGGCCTTTCGCGCGATGCGCAAAGACCGCGCTTCGACATCGATCTCCCGCAAGGCGGCTACGCCTGGTGGTATGTCGACGCGTTCAGCGACTGCGGACGCTACGGGCTGACGGTCATCGCCTTCGCGGGATCCGTCTTCTCGCCTTATTATGCCAGCGGATACCGGGCCGAGCCGATCGATCACTGTGCGCTGAACGTCGCGCTCTATGGCCGCAATGCGCGCTGGACGATGACGGAACGGGGTGCCGAAACGGTATCGCGCGAGCGGCAGAATTTCCAAATTGGCCCCAGCGGTTTGCGCTGGGATGGCGACACGTTGGTGATCGACATTGCCGAGACCACGCCTTGGCTGCGCCGCAAGGTGCGCGGCACTATCCGCGTGCGCCCGCAGGCGCTGGTAGATCGGCCGCTGGCGTTGGGCCGCAACGAGCGGCATTTCTGGTGGCCCGTCGCCCCCTGCGCCCGGATCGAGGTGGCGATGGACGAACCGGAGGCGAGTTGGAGCGGCTGCGGCTACCTCGATATGAATGTGGGGGCCGAGCCGATCGAGAACGGCTTTTCGCATTGGGACTGGAGCCGCGCGACGCTGGAGGACGGGCGCACCGTCGTGCTGTACGATCTGAAGCCGCGTGATGGGGCGCCCAACAGCCTGGCCGTCGCCTTCGATCCTGATGCCGAGGTGTCGGAGATCGATCTGCCCGCGCCCGCCGATCTTCCGCCGACATTATGGCTGATGGGCCGTCGCACGCGCGCAGACGCAGGCACCAAGGTACGCGTGCGCAAGACGCTGGAAGACACGCCCTTTTACGCGCGCACCCGTCTGTCGACGCATCTGTTTGGGGAGGAGGTGGAGGCGATGCATGAGAGCCTGTCGCTAGACCGGCTGCGTTCGCCCGCGGTGCAATTCATGCTGCCCTACAAGATGCCGCGCCTGGCGGACCGCCCCACCAAGCCGCGTGTGCCTTGGCCCATCGCGATGCGACCGACCACTGATCGGTAACGCAGTCCTCATTTGGGCGCGGGGCTGGTTTTGCCAAGTCATTCGATCGCGCTGATGATGGCTTCGGCCACGCGCTGCGGCGCCTCCTCATGCGCCAGATGGCCGAGCCCCGTTAGCAGTTGGGCGCGCCCGTCCGGCACTAGCGCCGCAACCTCGCGCCCTTGGGCCGGAGGGACCATCCCATCGTCGCTGCCGTTCAGCAAAGTAAGCGGGGCGGACAGGCGCGGAAGATCGGCGCTCAGCCCGTCGAGATCCCAATTGGCCATGAGCGCCAGCGCGGCATCGACATGGCTCGAATGGCGGAACAGCCGTGCGTAAAGCGCGCGCTGGCGCGGATCGATGGTCGAACCGGTCTGGCCCAGCACGCGGTCCACCGCGCCGTCATCCTGCGCGCGCCAGGCCATCAGGCTCGGCACCAGAGGATTGAGGAACAGCATCTTGGCGATGGCCGGAAACAGCCGATGCGCTGCGCCCTTGAACGGTAGCAAGGCGCCGCCGATCGAGACGACCCGCTGCGGTTCGATCCGCCCGTCCAGCGCCATGCGCAGCGCCACGGCAGCGCCTGCCGAATGCCCGACGACATAGGCCGGCGTCTCGTCCAGCGCGTCCATCAGCGCGGAAACCGCCCGCGCGACATAGGGCAAAGAGAGCATTCCGCTCGGCCGCGCGGTCGTGAACCCGTGGCCGGGCAGGTCCGGCGCGATCAGCCGGAAATGCGGCGCCAGCAGCGGCCAGATCGGCCCCCAGCTGTGCGTCGCCGCGCCGGTGCCGTGGAGCAGGAGGAGAGTAGGGCCGTCGCCGCCGCGCTGCACATGCCAGCGATGGCTGGCGGCGGTGACGAACGCGCTCGCCTCGCGGTTGGGCCAGTCACCGCCCTCGCGGTCCCAGTCCGGGCGGCTCATGAGGCGACGATCGCGGCGAGCGCGCCGTCATCGAGCCGGGGCAGGCGCACGTAGCGCGCAGCCATCGAGCGCGCGAGCGCCTCCACCCGGCGGTCCCCCCGCGCCGAGCTGTCGATCAGGATCGCGGGAATGCGGGCAGCGGCAACCAGCGCGGCGATGGCTTCGGCATCCTGCTGCGCCTGAGCACGGCCCGGCGTGCCGTCGCGCGCGATATTGGCGCCGCCGTCGGTCAGCACCACGAGCAGCGGCGCGCGACCGGCTGATCGGCTGCGCGCGGCCTGCTCCAGCCCTGCTGCGATCCCGGCGGCGAGCGGCGTTCCGCCCCCGCCCGGCAGCGCCTGCAGTTCGCGCTTGGCGCGGGCGAGTGAGCGAGTGGGGGGCAGCAGCGTTTCCGCGGCCGAGCCGCGAAAGGCGATCAGCCCCACCTCGTCCCGCCGCACATAGCTTTCACCGAGCAACTGCTCCACCGCACCCTTCACTTCGGCGAGGCGGGCCAGCGCGGCGGAGCCGGAAGCGTCCACAGCGAAAATGGTGGCGCGGCGGCGCTGCGGCACCGGGCGGCGCACGCGAATATCGTCGGTGCGGATGGCGGGGCGTTCGCCGAGGGCCCGTCCGCGCAGCCGCTGCATCGGCGCGGCGGCAATCAGCGTCGCGGCGAGATCGAGGCGCGCGCCGGCGTTCTGCAAGCCCTTGCGCAACCTCCCGCGCCGTCCGCGCGGCGATCCGCTGCCGCGGCTTTCGGCGCTGCCGTGTAGCCCAGCCCCCGCCAGCTCCGTAACGCTGCCGTCCAGCAGACCCGGCGGTAGCGCGGTGCGCGCCGCCTCCACCAACTGTTCGCCTAGATTGCTGCCATCGCCGTCTTCCGGCGCGTCGCTCTCGTCACTGGGCGGGGCATCCTCCGGTTGCTGCTGCGGCGGTTCGACAGGTTCATCCGGCAACCGCCGCGCGCGCGGCGCCAAGGCGAGGCGAACCGCCCCTTCCGCGTCGCTGCGCGCCGGGTCCGTGCCGCCGCGCCGCTCCGCCAGCGCGCGGGCGACGGTGAGTGCATGGCTCGGTGCACGCAGCGAAGCAATGCCGAGCACCGCTGCCAGCTCGCAGAAGGCAGCTACGAGATCGCCCGGCTCCGCATCGTCGCTGTCGTCCCCAGGCGGTAGCGCCTCCAGATCGCGGAGCGAGAGGCCGTCGGTATCGATCCACATCGTCGCGCGATCGGCGAGGATAGCGCCCATTGTTTCGGCCGGTTCGCTTTCATCGAGGAGCACGAGACCGCCCGAGAACAGGCCATTATCCATGTCGCGGGCCAGCAGCGAGCCGAGCCGCTCCCCGATCCGCTCCGCACCGGCGACCAGCAGCACCCGTCCGCTCAGCCGCTGGGCGAGCGAGCGGCTGTGCACGGTCCGCCCAGCCGCCACGCTCGCCATTACATCGATCCCGCCCGCCAGCGCGTCCGCATCCGCATCGGCGGTGATGCGCAAACTGCCTTGGCCGAAGGCGGTGAGCCGTTCCAGCAGATGCGCGCGCACCGGGCCCTCGCGGGCGCGCAGCACCAGCGACAGACCGGCTTCGGCCACCAGATCGATCGCCGACCGCGCGTCCTCCATCCGGCGCGCGGCCTCGCTCATGCGGCGATGTCTTCCAGCACGCGCGCCACCCGCGCTTCGCCGTCTCCGCCATCGAGCGGATCACGGCGCAGCCGGTGGGCGAGCGCCATTGGCGCGACAGTGCGGACATGGTCCGGGGTCACCGCGTCCGCGCCGTCGAGTGCCGCGAGCGCGCGCGCTGCGCGGATCGTCACCAGTTCGCCGCGCAGGCCATCGGTGCCCAGCGCCATGCAGATACGCGCGGCCTGTTCGATCGCGGCATCGGGTGTCTCGACGGTGGGCAGCGCCTCGCGCGCGCGCTCGATCGTGCGGCGCAGCTTGGCGTCCTGTCGCTTCCACTTCGCCGCAAAGGCTTCGGGGTTCTGATCATAGGCATCGCGCCGGCGGACGATCTCGATCCGCTCCGCAATCGAGTCCGGCGTCGAAACCGAGACGGCGAGGCCGAAACGATCGAGAAATTGCGGGCGCAGTTCGCCCTCTTCGGGATTGCCGCTGCCGACCAGGCGAATGCGCGCGGGATGGCGTATCGACAGCCCGTCGCGCTCGACCAGGTTCTCGCCGCTCGCCGCCACATCGAGCAGCAGGTCGACCAGATGATCCTCGAGGAGGTTCACCTCGTCGATATAGAGGAAACCGCGATTGGCGCGGGCGAGCAAGCCTGGCTCGAACGCCTTCACGCCCTCGCCCAGAGCGCGTTCGAGATCGAGCGCGCCGACCAGTCGATCCTCGCTGACACCGAGCGGCAGATCGACCATCGGCACGGGCGCTTTGGCCGTCTTCTCCCGACCCGCTTCGCGGCACTCGGCGCAACGCGCGGAAGCGGGTTCGGGCGCGCAGCCATAGCGGCAGCCTTTCAACACCGTCATATCGGGCAGGAGCTGGGTGAGCGCCCGCACCGCTGTGGACTTGCCGGTGCCGCGGTCGCCCAGAATCAGCAGACCGCCGATGCGTGTGTCGATCGCCAGTAGCAGGAGGCCGCGCTTCAGCTGCTCCTGCCCGACGATGGCGGAAAAAGGATAAGGCGTCGTCATCGTCTTTTCGCGTAGCAGACCCGGTGGCGCTTCGCGACAGCCGAGCGATCAGGGGGCTTCGTTTTTCCCATCGGCGGGCGCATCCACGCCGATTTCGCGCTTCAGCGGATCGAGCGAGACCTCAGGCACGGCCACTTCGGTACCGCCGCCAAGGGCCACGTAGAGCGACGCGAAATTCTGCAGTTCCAGCCGCTGCGCAGTCAGCAGCGCCTGCTGCGCGGCGAACAGGTTTCGCTCGGCATCCAGGACTTCGAGATAGTTCGCCACGCCCTCGCGATATCGCAGGCGCGCCAGATAGGAGAGGCGATCGTTCGCATCGACCGCGCGGCGCAGCACCGCGACCTGATCCGCGATGTAGCGGCGTCCGGCGAGCGCGTTGGAAACCTCCTGAAAAGCGGTCTGCACCGTCTTGTCGTAGTTCGCGACCGATTCAAGCCGCCGCGCCTTGGCCAGACCCAGATCCGCCTCGCGCGCACCCCAGTCGAAGATCGGCAGGTTCAGGCTGGGCCCGAAGCTCCAGGTGAAGGCATCGCCGCTGAACAGATTGTCCAGACTGGTGGAAGCAAAGCCCGCATTGCCGGTGAGCGAGATGGACGGGAAGAACGCTCCGCGCGCTGCACCGATGTTGGCCTCGCCGGCACGCAGAAGCTCTTCGGCCTGCACGATGTCCGGCCGCACGAGGAGAAGGCGCGAGGGCAGCCCGGCGTCGAGCCGTGCGCTGACGGTTTCGTCGGTAAGCGACAGGCCGGGGGGAAGGTCCGCAGGGATGCGTCCGCCGACGAGGACGGTCAGCTGGTTGGTGGCGGTGGCGAGGTTCTGCTGTTCGGCCGCAACCTGCTGCTCGGCCTGCGTGAGCAGCGTCTCCGCCTGATAATAATCGAGCGCGCTGGTAACCCCGGCGTCGAGCCGGAGCTTGGCGATACGCAGCCCTTCGCGGCGGCTCTCCACCGTGCTGCGTGCCAGCTGCAGCTGCTCCTGCGTTTCGACGACATCATAATAAGAGGACGCGACATCGCCGATCAGCGAGAGGTAGAAAGCGCGCTGGGCCGCCACGGTGGCCAGATATTGCGCGCGCGCAGCCTCCGTCAGATTGGCGACGCGGCCCCAGAAATCGAGCTCGAACGACGATACGCCCACGCCCACATTGAACCGGTTGAAGGTGACGCTGCCCGATCCCGCTCCGACGGCGCCGCCCGCACCCGCGCCGCCACCTGCGCCAGCCCCGGCACCGCCACCCGCCGCGCCACCGGCAAAACCGCCGCCAGCGCTGCCGATGCGCGTGCGTATGGCGCTGGCATCGAGCCCGACATTGGGCAGCTGCTGCGACCGCTGGATGCGATATTGCGCGGCGGCCTGCTCGATCCGCGCGGTGGCGGCGAGCAAATCGCGGTTGTTCGTCAGCGCCTCGGCAATCAACGCTTCCAGGCGCGGGTCGGCGAAATAGTTCTGCCAGGCCAGGCTGCTGGCGACCACGCTGCCATCCGGGCGATAGTCCG
This sequence comes from Novosphingopyxis sp., assembly GCA_042090735.1. GTDB lineage: Bacteria > Pseudomonadota > Alphaproteobacteria > Sphingomonadales > Sphingomonadaceae > Novosphingopyxis. Next base: position 7,288 of record JBELIU010000121.1, read on the forward strand.
GATTGAAGGCAACGTCGCTCGCCTGCGCGGGCCGCGCGTGATCGGGCGCGAAATTGACGCAGGCCGAAAGGGCCAGCGCGGATGCGCCGACCATGCAGAGCCGAACGGCGGGGCGGAGGGCTTGGCGGATCATCATGCGGGCTCTGCTTCGGCTTTGTCGTCGCCGTTCGTTTCGTCGTCTTCGGTCTCCATCGTTCCGGCGCCATGCGGCTGCTTTCGGCTGAGATGGCGGCGGACCAGCAAATAGAGCAGCGGGATAATGAAGATACCGATGCCGGTGGCGGTGATCATCCCGCCCATCACGCCGGTGCCCACCGCGATCCGGCTGGCGGCGCCCGCGCCGCTGGCGAAGAACAGGGGAACCATGCCCAGGATGAAGGCGAGCGAAGTCATGATGATTGGGCGCAGGCGCAGCTTCGCCGCTTCCTTTACGGCCTCGATCGGCTTCAGGCCGCGTTCTTCCTCCTCGATCGCGAATTCGACGATCAAAATGGCGTTCTTGGCGGCAAGACCGATGATGGTGATGAGGCCGACGTTGAAATAAACGTCTGCGGACAGGCCGCGGAGCATCGAGAACAACACCGCGCCCAGGACGCCCATCGGCACGATCAGAAGCACCGAAAGCGGCACCGCCCAGCTTTCGTACAGCGCGGACAGCAGCAGGAACACGACCAGCGCGGAAAGACCGAGCAGCGCGCCGACCTGTCCGGCGGACTGCTTTTCTTCGTAGCTGATGCCGGTCCATTCATAACCGATGCCGTCGGGCAGCTTTTCGGCCATCTTTTCCATCGCCGCGATGGCGGCGCCGGAGGAGCGGCCACTTGCCGCTTCGCCCGAGATCGTCATCGCCGGATAGCCGTTGTAGCGGGCAAGGCTGGGCGCCTCGGCGGTCCATTCGGCGGTGGCGAAGGTGCTGAAGGGCACCAGCTCGCCATTCGCGTTCGGGACGCGCAGGTTCATGATGTCCTGCGGTTTCATCCGGTCGCCCGCTTCGGCTTGCGCGATGACGCGCAAGACACGACCATTGCGGTTGAAATCGTTGATGTAGGTGGAGCCGAAATTGATGCCGAGCGCGGCGTTCACGTCGGAAATCGAGAGGCCGAGCGCGGTTGCCAGCGTGCGGTCTATGTCCACGCGCAGCACCGGGCCGGCGGGCTGATCTTCCGGACGGATATTGGTGATCACCTCGTTCTGGCTCGCCATGCCGAGCAGCTGCTGCTGCGCCTGGCGCAGGGCATCACGA